>NZ_JAOWCD010000049.1:0-220131 GCF_030337175.1 Citrobacter sp. Ca225
AATCGGCCCAGATCCGCGAAATTTTAATCAGCGAGTCAGCTTGGGAAGAAATGACCTGCTTATTCGCACCTTCCCTAAGGATCATAACTGTATTGAAGTCTATGGCGTACCCACAAAAACGGGCGCTATAAAAATAAATATTAGCGGTGGAATATATGGAAGCATGATCGCTCCAGCTAGCTATTTCAGTAAAGATTATACGTTAAATATAGTGAAGCCCTGAAGCAGAAAGGAGCTTCTTAAAAGAGTTTGGTATGAACACTGAACTGCCCCATCAAGATATGAGAGGGTAAAAAACAATCTTGATATGCAATAATTTTTAATATCCAAACCGCCCCTTCAGAGACAGAACGCTTCCGGATAATGAATATCCGGGAGCGCTAAGGAGAGATTATGGCGTAACGGGCGCGGGGGAAACGGGGGCAGGTTCGGTCGACGTCACTTCACCCGCGGAGACGACTCCGGCCTGCATGGTTTGCGTGACCTGCTGTTTATTCGCATTCACGGCGTGCAATTGCCCATTCACTGTGGGCTTGAGCGGCGCGTCTGCCTGCACCGTTCCGCTGGCTGTCAGCTGAATATTACCGTCACCGGCGATCGGCAGTGCCGGCCAGCCCCATTGCTGTAGAACGTTCACCGGGACACCGCGGCCATTCAGGCTGATCTGTGTCTGGCGCGGCGGTAACTGTGACACGCTGGCGGTCGCTTCCAGAATCCCTCTTTCCGTAAAAGCGCTCAGTTCGCTGATATTCACCGTGTTGGCGTTGGCAGCTAAAGACAAGGAGGGGCGGCGCACGTCAACGCGGTTGAAGGTGGCGGCGGCGGCATTCAGGGTCGCGTTTCCGCTCCAGACGCCCCATTTCTGGTTCTGGACCAGACCCAGATTCGCGCCATAACCATCCAGCGCGGTCAACTGCCAAGGGAATGTCGGGTCGATATCAATCACCAGGTTGCGGCTGGCAGTAAATTTCTTCAGCGTCAGGCTGTTCAGCCATGTCGGCAGCGGTTGCATCCAGCGCTGTTTCCAGTTTTCCGGCAGGGTGTACTCGATGCCCGCGATGGCTGCGTCATCGAGGATAAGGGCTTTACCTTCCCGCAGCCAGTTGCCGGAAGTCCTGACCATTCCGCCTTCCCAGCGGGTAGTGAACTGGCGCAGCGCGATACCTTGCGGCGAAAACTCGGCATTCAGAATAGGGTCGAACAGATGCAACGAGCCAAAAATGAACTCGCTGGCATTCATCGACAATTTGCCTTCCTGCGTCTGCCAGTCGTCCTTGCTGAAGGTCAGATTGCGCAAACTAAGGTCAAGGTCAGTGACTGCCCAGTCTGGTCCCTGTAGACGCGCGTCAGTGACCTCAAGGCGATTAATCTGTAGCGATGGAATGGCGTTCAGCGGCGCGAAAAAGTCGGCCAGCGATTTATCGCTTTGCAGTCGGATGTCGTTCAGCCGCAGATTCTCCACCATCCAACTGCCATCAGCATGGCGTTTTGCCACACCGGTTAACGCACCGCGCGCGATATCTGCGCCGATAGTGCTTAATGTCACCTGTTCGTTATCGATACTGCCTTCAATCAGTACGTTAGCAGCAGGAACGTCATTTAATGTCAGAGAACCCGCGCTGAGCTGAATCTGCGCTTTGCTGCCGAGCACTTTACCGGCTTCGGGCAGCCAGGGAATGATGCCACCATTAACCCGCTGAGCGCTCAGATCCCACTCGCTGCCCGGGCTATTAAGCGCCATATCCTGCAACTGCAGGCGGTCAGACTGAAAGGGGAGCGGTGCCGTCTGAGGCGAAATATTAAGGGTACCGTTTTGCAGCAGGATCGTATCGACATGCCGTGGATGTGTCAGTTGGCGAGTACTCAGCCCAATATCGACCGCTTTTGCCACGAGCGTGGCTGGTTGACCGTCACGCCCAAAGGTGACGTTTTTCAGCAGGATATGTGAAGGAGAAGAAAAACGATGGTCCATCGCCTCAAAGGATAACTGATAGTCGCTGTGCTCAGATATCAAGGCACTGATGTGTTCTGCGCCCCAGCGCGTTTGCAGCAGGAAATAGAGGCCGAGAATCACCACCAGAAGGGCGATCAGTACATAGAGAATCAGCTTTCCAATAAATTTCATGGTCTTCCATCCTGCGAAGGGCACATAGTTGAGTTATGCACGATTTACGCGCAATCCTCAAGGCAGGAATCGTGAAAGAGTATGATAGCGACGGTGAATTTGAATCACCGTCGCATAGCCTTTACTGCTTTTCAGGCGGGAAAATCAGGTTCAGTACGATAGCGGTGATACCACCCGCAGCAATACCGGAAGAGAGCAGGTTTTTCACCCAGTCAGGCGCGAACTGGAGGATCAGCGGCTGCTGAGAGACGCCAAGACCAACAGCCAGTGACAGCGCAATAATCAGGATCGCGCGGCGGTTCAGGGGTTCGCGGGAAACAATCCGCACCCCAGACGCCGCGATAGTCCCGAACATAACCAGCGTCGCCCCGCCGAGTACAGGCTCAGGGATATGCTGCACAAAGCCGCTCACCGCCGGGAACAAACCGAGCACGATCAGCATCAGCGCAACCACAAAGCCAACGTAGCGGCTGGCCACGCCGGTTAACTGAATGACCCCGTTGTTCTGTCCGAAACAGGAGTTTGGGAAAGTGTTAAAGACCGCAGAGACGAAGGAGTTCAGGCCGTTTGCCAGCACACCGCCCTTCAGACGCTTCATGTACAGCGGGCCAGAGACAGGCTGTTCGGAAACGTCGGACGTTGCGGTGATATCGCCGATGGTTTCCAGCGAGGTAATCATAAACACCAGCATCAACGGCAGCAGCAGATTCCAGTCAATGCCCAGCCCGTAGTACAACGGCGTCGGCACCATGATCAGATCCTGGGAGGCTGGCGCGTTGTTTTCCGGCAGCATGCCCATAAACCATGCCAGCGCATAGCCCGCCGCCATAGCGATAACCAGTGAAGCCACGCGCAGGTACGGGTTACGCTGGCGGTTGAGCAGAATAATCAGCAGCAGCACAACGCCTGCCAGCATCAGATTCTTGGGCGCTCCAAACGTGTTGTCGCTCATCGCGGCATAACCACCACCGATGGACGTCAGCCCCACCTGAATCAACGACAGACCGATAATCATCACCACTACGCCCGAGACCAGCGGGGTGATGATACGACGCGCGAGATGCAGAATCCGGGAGAGCACCATCTCCGTGCAACTGGCCAGCATCAGGGTGCCAAACAGCGCCGCCATCATCGTGGGGACGTCTGC
Organism: Citrobacter sp. Ca225; assembly: GCF_030337175.1. Classification (NCBI taxonomy): domain Bacteria; kingdom Pseudomonadati; phylum Pseudomonadota; class Gammaproteobacteria; order Enterobacterales; family Enterobacteriaceae; genus Citrobacter; species Citrobacter sp. Ca225. Next base: position 3,273 of record NZ_JAOWCD010000049.1, read on the forward strand.
ACCGCCGGTTTTCAGTGCGGTACCGCCCATAATCAGCGGTGCCACGAAGTTAAAACTGGTGCCCTGAATCGATAACAACCCTGAACCCACCGGACCCCAGGCTTTAATCTGAATAATGGAGGCCACGCCAGAGGCGAACAGCGACATACTGATAATGTGTTGCGTATCCTGAGCCGGTAACCCCAGCGCCTGACAGATGAGCAGCGCCGGCGTAATGACCGCAACGAACATCGCCAACAGATGCTGACAGGCGGCAAACAGGGTTTGCGGAAGCGGCGGGCGATCTTCAAGACGATAAATCAGTTCGCTGTTTTGAGTCTGCGCAACCGGTTGCGCATTTTCCGACTCGAGGGTGTTAACAGACATCAATGATAATCCCGTGATGACAAAGCGGGCATTTTATCTGACCAGATGGTAAAAGCAAACGTTTGCGAGTGGGTATTCTTAATATTTAAAATGGATGAAATCACATTTTTATATAACTTTTCCCTCTTTTCTGCTTAAAATCCATGCCGAATTACTACTAAAAGCTAAAAATATCCGCAGGAATAAGACATCAGTGCGTAACTGATTCAGACGTACTCAAGGAGCTTTGTATGTTTCAACTCGATACCTTATCAACCCTCGTTGCCGCAACGCTGACGTTGCTACTGGGGCGTAAATTGGTTCAGTCAGTCTCCTTCCTCAAGAAATATACGATTCCTGAACCCGTTGCTGGTGGGTTGCTGGTCGCATTGGCCCTGTTAGTACTGAAAAAGAGCATGGGCTGGGAAGTGAATTTCGATATGACGTTGCGCGATCCGCTGATGCTGGCGTTTTTCGCCACCATCGGTTTAAACGCCAACATCGCCAGCTTACGGGCGGGCGGTCGCGTGGTGGGAATTTTCCTGATCGTCGTCGTGGGGTTGCTGCTGATGCAAAATGCCATCGGCATTGGGATGGCCAGCCTGCTGGGACTTGATCCACTGATGGGGTTGATTGCTGGTTCGATCACGTTGTCTGGCGGCCACGGTACTGGTGCCGCCTGGAGCAAGCTGTTTATCGAACGCTACGGCTTTGCTAACGCGACGGAAGTGGCGATGGCGTGCGCCACCTTTGGTCTGGTTCTTGGTGGGCTGATCGGCGGGCCTGTGGCACGTTATCTGGTCAAACACTCCACCACGCCGGACGGTATTCCGGACGATCTGGAAGTGCCTACCGCCTTTGAAAAGCCGGACGTCGGGCGCATGATCACCTCGCTGGTACTGATTGAAACCATTGCGCTTATCGCCATCTGTCTCACCGTGGGTAAGATCGTTGCGCAATTGCTGGCGGGGACAGTGTTTGAGCTGCCCACGTTTGTCTGCGTGTTGTTTGTCGGCGTGATTGTCAGTAACGGCCTGGCGCTGGTAGGTTTTTATCGCGTTTTTGAGCGTGCAGTCTCTGTTCTCGGGAACGTCAGCCTGTCGCTGTTTCTGGCCATGGCGCTGATGAGCCTGAAGCTGTGGGAACTGGCTTCACTGGCGCTGCCGATGCTGGCAATCCTGGTGGTGCAGTCCATCTTTATGGCGCTGTACGCGATATTTGTCACCTGGCGAATGATGGGCAAAAACTACGATGCAGCTGTGCTGGCGGCGGGACACTGCGGCTTTGGTCTGGGGGCGACGCCAACCGCGATTGCCAATATGCAGGCGATTACCGAACGTTTTGGTCCATCCCATATGGCGTTTCTGGTGGTGCCGATGGTCGGCGCGTTTTTCATTGATATCGTCAACGCGCTGGTGATTAAATTGTATTTACTGTTGCCTATTTTTGCGCAATAACGAGAAGGTGCGGTGGTGATGAACCACCGCGCTTTTGCATCGCCATCAGGATCAGGCGTTAGAATAGCGTTCTGTTTCAGGCATCCAGCGTTCGATTAACGCTTTTGCCTCTTGTGGGTAACGTTCATGAATATGACGAGCAATACGCTGAACTTCCGGAATAATGGCCTGATCTCGCAGTAAATCCGCCACTTTGAATTCGGCATTCCCCGTCTGCCGCGTACCCAGCAATTCACCGGGTCCGCGAATTTCGAGATCTTTTTGCGCAATCACAAAGCCATCGCTGCTGTCGCGTAACACCTGCAGGCGTTTCTGGGCCGTTTTCGATAACGGCGACTTGTAGAGTAGTACGCAGTGTGAGGCCACCGCGCCACGGCCGACGCGTCCACGTAGCTGGTGTAACTGTGCTAAACCGAGACGTTCCGGGTTTTCGATGATCATCAGACTGGCATTGGGGACATCCACACCGACTTCAATCACCGTGGTGGCGACAAGCAGGTGCAGTTCGCCCTGTTTAAACGCCGCCATCACCGCCTGTTTTTCGGCAGGCTTCATGCGCCCATGGACCAGGCCGACGTTCAGTTCTGGTAGCGCGAGTTTTAACTCTTCCCATGTAGCTTCAGCGGCCTGCGCTTCTAACAAATCAGATTCTTCAATCAGCGTACAGACCCAGTAGGCCTGGCGACCTTCCTGCGTACAGGCGTTGCGCACGCGGTCAATAATATCGCTGCGACGCGTATCCGGAATGGCAACCGTTGTGACGGGAGTGCGTCCGGGGGGCAGTTCGTCAATGACGGAGGTATCGAGATCTGCGTAGGCGGTCATCGCCAGCGTCCGAGGAATAGGCGTAGCGGTCATGATCAACTGATGCGGATGGAAACCCTGTTGCTGGCCTTTTTCCCACAGTGCGAGGCGCTGATGCACGCCAAAACGATGCTGCTCGTCGATGATGACCAGCGCAAGACCGTTGAACTGCACCTGTTCCTGAAAGATCGCGTGCGTTCCTACCACCATTTGTACCTGTCCGCTGGCAATCGCATCTTGTTGCGCCAGACGCGCTTTGCCTTTCTGCTTGCCCGCCAGCCAGCCGACTTCTACACCCAGTGGAGCAAACCAGTTACGGAAGTTGTTGGCATGCTGCTCCGCCAGTAACTCGGTCGGGGCCATCAGCGCGACCTGTTTTCCATGCGCAATCGCTCGCAGAGCGGCGAGTGCGGCGACCAGCGTTTTACCGGAGCCGACATCACCCTGCACCAGACGCATCATGGGGATATCGAGCGCCATATCGTGCTCGATTTCCGCTACCACGCGGGCTTGCGCGCCAGTCGGCTTAAAGGGCAGCGAGGCTAACAGTTGATTTTTCAGCGTGTCGTTGGCGCTCAGTGGTTGAGCATGAAAACGCTGTGCGCCTGCACGGAGCGCCAGCATGCTCAGGTTATGCGCCAGCAACTCTTCCAGAATCAGACGACGTTGCGCCGGGTGCTGTCCGGTTTCGAGATCGCTTAACTGGAGCGTCGGCGGTGGGCGATGCAGCGTACGAAGCGCTTCAGGCAGACTGAGCATGCCCTGCAGCAATTCCGGCGGTAAGAGTTCGGCAATGGCGCAGGTATCCAGCAGATCCAGCGCCTGATCGGTGAGCTTGCGCAGTGTTGCCTGTTTCACCCCTTCGGTAGTGGGATAAACCGGGGTGAGGGTTTCCTGCAATGCTGGTGTACTGAGATCGCCCTGGACACGGTATTCCGGGTGGATCATCTCTGCACCGTACTTCCCGCGCTTCGCTTCGCCATAAGCCAGTACGCGTCGTCCGGTGGCGAGGCTGTTTTTCATCGCCGCGTTGAAGTTGAAAAAGCGCATTGTCAGGATGCCGGTACCGTCGCTGATCTGACAGGTCATCATCCGGCGCCCCCCGAAAGTGATGTTACAGTTCAGCACTTCCCCTTCGACAGTGGCGTATACGCCGGGCAGCAGTTCGCCAATGGGATAGAGTTGGGTGCGGTCTTCATAACGCAGAGGGAGGTGTAACAGCAGATCCTGCACGGTGTGCAGACCAATTTTTGCCAGTTTGCTGCTCTGCGCTGCGCCAACGCCCGTTAGTGAACTGAGCGGGACAGCATCTAACAGGCGCCCACTCATGATTTACTTCGCCGCCTGCATGGTGGACCACCAGGTATCATCGGCTTCAATCGCACCTTGCTGATTGATATGCGGATAGGGCAGCCCTTTGCGTTTGGCGACTTTCGCCAGTACCGGATAGCCGCCTTCAAACAACAGGCGCTGCTGTTCGCCTTCCGGCAACATGCTGTTTTCGCGCAGATACATCCCGGCATTCTGCCGCTGGCGCTGCGCTTCATACAGAATCAGCGCTGAGGCAACGGAAACGTTAAGCGATTGAACCATGCCGATCATCGGGATGATGATATCCTGATCCGCCAGGTCCAGCGCTTCCTGGGTAATACCCGTTTTCTCCTGCCCCATCAGGATACAGGTCGGACGTGTGTAATCGATTTCGCGGAAATCGACAGCATTATCAGAGAGATGAGTTGCCAGAACCTGCATGCCCCGGCCTTTTAAATGCGTGACAGCATCGCCAATTGTGCGGTGGGTTTTCACCTGCACCCAACTGTTGCTGCCGGCTGCTGCTGAGGCCATGGTGCGCATACGACTGCCTGGCCAGACGGCGTGGACTTCGTGGACGCCGACGGCATCTGCGGTACGAATAATCGCAGAAACGTTATGAGGTTTGTGGACCTGCTCCATGCAAACGGTCAGGTCCGGCTGGCGCCTGGCGAGCATCTCACAAATACGTGCATAGCGCTGTAGGTTCATAAAACTAGTTTCGGTTACGGGTGACTTTTATCACGTCAGGCATCACGCGAATTTTGCGCATGATATTCGCCAGGTGCACACGGTCGCGCGCAGTAAGGCGAATAAAGGCGCTGTAGACGCGACCATCCTTCTCTTCAGTATTCAGGCTCTGAATATTAGAGGTGGTGGTGTTGATCGCCGCCGTCAGATTTGCCAGCGCACCCTGGTGGTTAAACATATCCACTTTGATCTCGGTGATGAATTCCTGCTCCGTCTCTTTGTCCCATTCCACCGCCATAAATTTTTCTGGCTCTTTCTGGTAACCACGGATGTTACGGCAGGATTCATGGTGAATGACCAGGCCTTTACCCGGACTGACGTGGGCAATGATCGGATCGCCCGGAATCGGACGACAGCACTTGGCAAAGGTAATCAGCACGCCATCTGCGCCTTTAATAGGCAAATGACCGTGGCCGGGCACAGCAGGTTGGATTGCGGAGGCATCGCCCTGCTGCAGGTTTTTCGCTACCACCACGCTCATGGCATTGCCGAGGCCGATTTCTGCCAGCAGATCGTCAAGCGTCGCAAGCTTCATCCGCTCAAGTTCACGCTGGATACTTTCTTGCGGGATTTCGGCCAGCTTACGACTGCCACCTAACGCATGGTTGAGCAGGCGACGTCCCAGACTGACAGAATCATCGCGCTTGAGGTTCTTCAGCAACTGGCGGATCTTGGCGCGGGCTTTTGAACTGACGACGAAGTTAAGCCATGCCGCGTTCGGACGAGCCCCCGGCGCGGTAATGATTTCGACCGTCTGACCGCTGGTCAGCGGCTGTGACAGCGGATAGGGCTGTCTGTCGACGCGTGCGCCGACGCAGGCATGACCGATATCGGTATGCACCGCATAAGCAAAGTCGACAGGAGTGGCACCGGCAGGCAGTTCGACAATGCGCCCTTCCGGTGTGAAAACGTAAATCTCATCCGGGAACAGATCGGATTTCACGCTCTCGATAAATTCAAACGAGCTACCTGCGCTTTGTTGCAGTTCCAGCAGGCTTTGCATCCAGCGCTGGGCACGAATCTGCGCGGTAGTACTGGTTTCGCCGTGCTCTTTATAAGCCCAGTGCGCCGCGACCCCCATTTCGGCCATCTGGTCCATATCCTCTGTACGGATCTGGACTTCAACCGGAACGCCGTGCGGACCGATCATCGACGTGTGCAAAGACTGATAGCCGTTCGCTTTTGGAATGGCGATGTAGTCTTTTACCCGTCCAGGACGCGGTTTATAGAGGCTGTGCATCTGGCCGAGCACGCGATAGCAGGTGTCGGCGTCATGGACGATTACGCGGAACGCATAGATATCCATGATCGAATGGAAACGTTGCTCTTTAAGCACCATCTTGCAATAGATGGAATAGAGGTGCTTTTCACGACCACTCACACGGCATGGAATTCCCGCTTCCTGCAGTCGTCCTTCGATTTCAGAGAGGATTTTTTGGATCATCTCTTTTCGGTTGCCGCGAGCGGCTTTAACCACCTCTTTAATCACGCGATAGCGGTTCGGGTACAGCGCCTCAAAACCCAGCTCTTCAAGCTCGGTTTTAATGTGATGAATACCTAAACGGTGCGCCAGCGGGCTATAGATCTCGAGGGTTTCACGGGCGATGCGGCGACGTTTGTCCGGGCGTAATGAGCCCAGCGTGCGCATGTTGTGGGTACGGTCGGCGAGTTTGATGAGAATGACGCGTATATCCTGCACCATCGCCATAATCATCTTGCGAAAGTTTTCGGCCTGCGCCTCTTTCTTATCGCGGAACTTGAGTTTATCAAGTTTCGACACCCCCTCTACCAGTTCAGCAACGCTTTTACCAAACAGCTGCTCCATGTCCTGGTAGGTGGCGGGAGTATCTTCGATCACGTCATGCAGCAACGCAGCCATCAGCGTTTCATAGTCGAGTTTCATCTCGGCCAGAATACAGGCTACGGCAACAGGGTGCGTGATATAAGGTTCACCGCTTGAACGTGTCTGGCCCTCGTGAGCGTCACGTGCAACGAGATACGCCTGCCGAAGACGTTTGATCTGGTCTTCCGGCAGGTAGTGTTGAATCAGTTGATTCAGGCTTTCAAACAGATACAAGGGCGACCCGCTTTGTGATTAACGACGACCTTCAGCAATGGCGGTTACGGCTTGTAATTCAGCGGCTTCCTGCTCTTGCTGTTCCTGGCGCTCACGGACGTCGAGGATCTGGTTGTTGATCAGACCTTCTTCGATTTCGCGCAGCGCGATTACGGTAGTTTTATCGTTTTCTTCCGGTACGAGCGGATCCTTTCCGCCTACCTGCATCTGACGAGCGCGACGCGCGGCGACCAGTACCAGGTCAAAACGGTTACCAATTTTCTCTACAGCGTCCTGAACAGTTACGCGTGCCATACTTAAAATGCTCCACAGGTGAAGAAATGACTGGGCATGATACTGAAAGTGGGTTCAGTCTGCCAACAGTTTGCTGATTAAAGCGTCATGACGCTGCTTTTGGCGGCTCATGCGCAGACGTTCGGCGCGAATAATGGTTTTCAGATCGCCCAGGGCGGTGTCGAAGTCATCATTCACAATAAGATAATCATATTCGGCGTAATGGCTCATTTCTGCAACAGCTTGCGCCATACGTTTCGCAATCACCTCTTCGCTATCCTGTCCACGACCCCGCAAACGACGGTCCAGTTCCAGTTTAGACGGCGGCAAAATAAAGATACTGCGCGCATGCGGCATCTTCTTACGAATTTGTTGCGCGCCCTGCCAGTCGATATCGAGAAAGACATCTACCCCGGAAGCCAGCACTTGCTCAATGGCTTCACGCGAGGTGCCATAGTAATTGCCAAAAACTTCTGCGTGTTCCAGAAACGCGTCGTTGCCAATCATGGTTCTGAATTCGTCATGATCCACAAAGAAATAATGTTCGCCGTGAACTTCACCCGGGCGCGGAGCGCGCGTCGTGTGCGAAACAGAAACCTGGGTGTCATACAACGGTTGGGTTTTTAACAAAGCCTGAATCAGGCTGGACTTACCCGCGCCACTGGGGGCAGAAACAATATAAAGCGTGCCTTGAGCCATGAGTATCTTACGTATGTGATTATCGAAAATGAACCTACATACGGGCTTATTATACACGTCACCGCTACGCGACGTAGTCTTTGTCACACTTTTTACGCCAGATTATTGCTTTTTGCGCGCCTGTTTCCTGATTTACGCAACATTCTCTGCAAATGAGCGGAATCACTGGAAGCCTGAACGCAATCTACACTTTTGTCGCTCGGCGCTGCCCACACAACGCGCTATATCTGCCTGGAAACGTACAGCGGAGAGTGGCGATGAAAGTTGGGACAGCGATATTGATGGGGTTGTGGTTATGGCAGGCGCAGTCCTGGGCGGTATGTCCGGTATGGTCGTCTGCGAGGGCTCACGAAGAGATCTCTCGTTTGCAACAGCAAATTGCGCAGTGGGATGACGCCTACTGGAAAGAGGGAGTGAGTGTGGTCGAAGACGGCGTCTACGATCAACTGCATGCACGACTGCTTCAGTGGCAGCACTGTTTTGCTGACGACTCTCCGCCCAGCCAGGCGTTGCCTTCACCGGGTGGTACGGTCCCTCATCCCGTCGCCCATACCGGGGTACAAAAGCTGCCTGACAAGCGAGCTGTGCAGCAATGGATGCGCGGGCACAACGATTTGTGGGTACAGCCGAAGGTTGATGGTGTGGCGGTTACGCTGAAATATCAACATGGCAAACTGACGCAGGCGATCAGCCGTGGCGATGGTCTGAAGGGCGAAGACTGGACGCAAAAAGTACAGCTGATGCCAGCCGTGCCGCAAACCGTGGCGGGGGCGCTGACAAACAGTGTGTTACAGGGTGAGATCTTTTTGCGACGGGAAGGGCATATCCAGCAAAAAATGGGCGGGATGAATGCCCGTTCGAAGGTGGCGGGTCTGCTGATGCGCAAGACCAGCGTAAGCGACTTATCATCACTGGGGATTTTTATCTGGGCCTGGCCTGATGGCCCGCAGACAATGTCCGAAAGAGTCAACCAGTTGAGTGCAGCGGGTTTTACACTAGCGAAGGCATTCACGCTGCCAGTTGACAACGTTGAGGCCGTGGAGCGGGCGCGTACGCACTGGTGGACGTCCGCTTTGCCCTTCGTTACCGATGGGGTCGTTGTGCGAATGGACAAGGAACCTGCGTCCCACCAGTGGTTACCAGGGCAAGGGAGTTGGCTGGTTGCCTGGAAATACCCACCCGTTGCGCAGGTGGCGGAGGTCACAGCGATTCAATTTACGGTCGGCAAAAGCGGAAAAATCGCCGTTGTAGCAACACTTGCCCCCGTCATGCTGGATGATAAACGGGTACAACGGGTGAATATCGGTTCCGTAAATCGCTGGAAAGAGTGGGATATCGCCCCTGGCGATCAAATCCTGGTGAGCCTTGCCGGACAGGGGATCCCACGTATTGACGATGTCGTCTGGCGGAGTTCAGACCGGGCTAAACCGATACCTCCTGATAATCGCTTCAATTCATTGACTTGCTTTTTTGCTTCCGCATCATGTCAGGAACAGTTTATTTCCCGCCTGGTCTGGTTGGGCTCTGGCGCTGTTTTAAAGCTGGACGGTGTGGGTGAGGCGGGCTGGCGGGCGCTTCATCAGCAGCATCACTTTGAACATATCTTTTCATGGCTGGCTTTAACTCAGGAGCAGATTCAGCACACGCCGGGATTTGCGAAAGCAAAAGGTGAGCAGGTATGGCATCAGTTTAATTTGGTTAGAAAACAGCCTTTTATTCGCTGGATACAAGCGTTAGGCATCCCGTTACCACTGGTGGCGCTCAATGCCAGTGGCGATCGTTCATGGCGGCAGTTGTCAGGGCGAACTGAATTGTACTGGCAACAACTTCCGGCAGTCGGCCCGCGTCGCGCACGTCAGGTGATGACATGGCTGGACAACGCGGAGGTCAAACAGCTGAGCCACTGGTTGGCAGCTCAGCAGATTGAGAGCTTCATTCCTTAGTGGCTTTCGTGGTGGTAGTAAAACACCGGCAAACCCAGTTTAAGGCGCAGCGCCAGAAGCCGGGCGACAAAGCCAAACATCAGGGTTGAGATAACCACGATATCCTGACTGGAAACATAGTGTTGCAGGACGATATACAGCACGGCAGAGGCGAATGAAACCCCGGCGTACAGCTCTTTCTGGAAAACGAGCGGAATACGTTTACAGAACATATCGCGCAGCACTCCACCGAAGACGCCGGTGGTGACTGCTGCAACGACGGCAATGATTGGCCCATGCCCCATATCCAGGGCCACCTGGGCGCCGATAATGGAAAAAACCACCAGGCCTAAGGCATCAAGTACCAGGAACACCTTGCGCAGGTAGGGCATGACGGGAGCCACAATAGTCGTCAGGACTGCCGCTGTGGCGACAATAATCACGTATTCGGGATGTTTAACCCAGCCCAGAGGATAGTGGCCGAGCAGAATATCGCGGACAGAGCCACCGCCGATGGCTGTTGCGGTGGCAATAATAATGACGCCGAATGTATCCATCCGACGACGACCCGCCGCCAGCGCGCCGGTCATGGCTTCGGCAGTGATCCCTATCAGGTACAAAACGTGTAACAGCATGACTCCCCCCAGTATTTTGGGGACAAAGAGTAACGATTTGTGCTCGTCGTCACGATTGAGATTTTCTAAGGTGAGTGATTTTTAATAACTTCAGGTAATGTGAAATCGTTATTCTTCTGCGGTGGTGCGTGGTATGAGGGTTTTTTTATCAATAAAATGAATGAGAAAAACTAAACTGAAGATGTCCACAATTTAGCGTGAGTCATGAAAAACGTAGCACCGCCATTGGCTGACGGGCTACGCGGAAAGACACCTTACTCGATGTTCTGGATCTGCTCGCGCATTTGCTCGATTAAAACTTTCAGTTCGATGGCGGAATTGGTCACTTCCGCATTAATGGATTTTGACGCCAGCGTATTCGATTCTCGATTGAATTCTTGCATCATGAAGTCCAGACGGCGGCCTACTGCCTCTTTTTTCTTCAGGATGTTGTAGGTTTCTTTAACGTGGGCGTCCAGGCGATCCAGTTCTTCTGCCACATCAATGCGCTGTGCCATCAGGACCAGTTCTTGTTCCAGACGGTTATTTTCCAGTTGGACCTGAGCGTCTTCAAGCTTAGCGACCAGACGCTCGCGCTGCCATTGTAGAATTTCTGGCATATGGGCGCGGACCTTAACAACTTCAGCGCTGACGCCTTCCAGACGTTGTTCGATCAGCGTTTTCAGTGCCTGACCTTCCGTTTCGCGGGCAACGATGAAATCGTCGAGCGTGCCGTCGAGTGCGGTCAGGATTTCTGCAGCAATGGCGTCCAGATCCTGCTCCTGTGCTGCCATAACACCGGGCCAGCGCAGGATATCGACCGGATTGATTTCCCCTTCATCACTCTGCATTTTGACCCAGTTAGCTGCATTCACGAGTTGTTTTGCGAGCTTTTCATTCAGGATGAGCTCGCCCTGCGCGCTGGCATCGGGTTCAAAGCGCAGCATGCATTCGACTTTACCGCGCGTCAGGCGCGTACGAATGCGTTCACGAACAACAGGCTCAAGGCTACGGAACTGTTCCGGCAGACGAAAGTAAGTTTCCAGATAACGCTGGTTTACCGAGCGCATTTCCCAGGTGGCGCTACCCCATTCACCCTTGATTTCACGCCGGGCGTAGGCGGTCATACTGCGGATCATAGACGTTCCTGTTTTTAAAGGAGAGATGGGAGGATTATAGCCATCCCGGCCTTGTCAGGATAGGAATAACCGCCGGAAGTCCGTATAATGCGCAGCCACATTCGTTTAAGCCGGAGATCTCAATATGCGTCCAGCAGGCCGTAGCGCTAATCAGGTGCGTCCCGTAATCCTGACCCGTAACTATACAAAACACGCTGAAGGCTCGGTGCTGGTCGAATTTGGAGATACCAAAGTGCTGTGCACGGCCTCGATTGAAGAAGGCGTACCGCGTTTTCTGAAAGGTCAGGGCCAGGGCTGGATCACCGCTGAATATGGCATGTTGCCGCGTGCAACACATACCCGTAACGCGCGTGAAGCCGCAAAAGGCAAGCAGGGCGGCCGTACTATGGAAATTCAGCGTCTGATCGCCCGTGCGCTGCGCGCTGCAGTCGATCTCAAAACGTTGGGTGAATTTACTATCACCCTGGACTGCGATGTGATCCAGGCCGATGGCGGCACGCGTACCGCTTCCATTACCGGTGCCTGTGTGGCGCTGGCAGATGCGCTGAACAAACTGGTGGCCAGCGGTAAGCTGAAAACTAATCCGATGAAAGGGATGGTTGCTGCGGTATCCGTGGGGATCGTTAACGGCGAAGCGCTCTGCGATCTGGAGTACGTTGAAGACTCAGCGGCGGAAACCGATATGAACGTGGTGATGACCGAAGATGGACGAATCATTGAGGTGCAGGGGACGGCAGAAGGTGAGCCGTTCAGCCATGAAGAACTTCTCACCTTGCTGGCACTGGCCCGAGGGGGAATCGAATCCATTGTTGCGACGCAGAAGGCGGCGCTAGAGAATTGATTTTAAGGCGACCAATGAGTCGCCTTTTTTTTGTCCGTAGATTTTGTCAATGATGAAAGTGAAATGAGGAGCGAATCCATGAAACCCTATCAACGCCAGTTTATTGAGTTTGCGCTTAACAAACAGGTACTCAAGTTTGGCGAGTTCACGCTGAAATCTGGGCGCAAGAGCCCCTATTTCTTCAACGCCGGCCTGTTTAATACCGGGCGCGATCTGGCACTGTTAGGCCGTTTTTACGCTGAAGCATTAGTGGATTCTGGCATTGAATTTGATCTGCTTTTTGGCCCGGCTTACAAAGGCATTCCCATTGCGACGACCACGGCGGTCGCGCTGGCGGAACATCATGACAAAGACCTGCCGTACTGCTTTAACCGCAAAGAAGCCAAAGATCACGGAGAAGGTGGCAATCTGGTTGGCAGCGCATTACAAGGCCGCGTGATGCTGGTAGATGATGTGATCACCGCTGGTACGGCCATCCGGGAATCGATGGAAATCATCCAGGCCAATGGTGCAACGCTGGCTGGTGTGCTGATCTCTTTGGATCGTCAGGAACGCGGACGTGGCGAGATTTCTGCCATTCAGGAAGTCGAGCGCGATTATGGCTGTAAGGTGATTTCCATCATCACCCTGAAAGACCTGATTGCCTATCTGGAAGAGAAGCCGGAAATGGCAGAGCATCTGGCAGCGGTGCGGGCGTATCGGGAAGCGTTCAGCGTTTAACGTGAGTGGCCGGATAACGCGTGCGCTATCCGGCAAACATTACTGCAGTTGCGCGGCGAGCAGTGGCCAGCGGGCGTCAAAATCATCCGTAGGACGGTATTTGAATTCGCTACGCACAAAGCGCGACAGCATACCTTCGCAGAAGGCGAGCAGTTGACTTGCCAGTAACGTTTCATCCGTCACGTACCCTTCACCTTCACGCATCCGCTTTTCCCGCAATACCTGGCGCAGTTGTGCTTCAATGCGTTCGAACAGTTGGTTGATACGTCCTTGCAGGCGATCTTGTTCAAACATCAACGCATGTCCAGTCAGGATGCGCGTCAGGCCAGGATTGCGTTCGCCGAAACCCAGAATCAATAACACAATCAGGCGCACACGCGCGTGAGTATCTTTTTCATCTTTCAAAATCAAATTGATACGGGTGATCAGGCTGTCTTCGATAAACTCAATCAGGCTATCGAACATGCGGGTCTTGCTGGGAAAGTGGCGATACAATGCCGCTTCGGAAACGCCGACAGAAGCCGCCAGTTTTGCTGTTGTGATGCGCTGGCTTCCATCACTGGATTCCAGCATCAGCGCCAGAGACTGAAGTATTTCTTCGCGACGATTCCTTTTCGCAGTTTGTTTTTCTGCCATGTTACAAAATACCCCTGAAAATAAGCACTTGCAGGCGAGCATCCACACTATGACCGCAAACCCAGGGCTTGCGGTGATGTTATGACGTTATCGGGATGCGTAACTTTCTTACTTACGACCGGAATGGCCGAAACCGCCTTCACCACGGTGGGTGGCATCAAACTCTTCCACCAGATTAAATTCGGCCTGCACGACTGGCACAAAGACCATCTGTGCGATACGTTCGCCCGGCTCAATGGTAAAACTGTCCTGACCACGGTTCCAGACGGACACCATTAGCTGCCCCTGATAGTCAGAATCAATCAACCCCACCAGGTTGCCCAGCACGATACCATGCTTATGGCCCAGACCCGAACGCGGCAGGATGACGGCAGCCAGAGACGGATCGGCGATGTGAATAGCCAGCCCGGTTGGCAGCAGCGTGGTTGCGCCCGGCGCCAGTTCTACGGCGTCATCGAGACAAGCCCGCAGGTCAAGTCCGGCGGAGCCGGAGGTGGCATACGTCGGCAGCGGGAATTGCTTGCCGACACGCGGGTCCAGAATCTTAACGTCGATTTTTTTCATCATAACGGGTCACGATCTCGTCGAGTAATAATTGGCCCAGGAGTGCTTTGCGCTCAAGCGGTAAGACTTTATCTCCATCCTGCCAGAAAAGGTGTAAAGCGTTGCTGTCGCTATTAAATCCTTGAGTTGAAAGCGAAACATCGTTTGCACAGATCAAATCAAGGTTTTTACGGATACGTTTTTGCCGGGCATATTCTTCCACATTATTCGTTTCCGCGGCAAACCCAACGACATAGGGGCGATGGTCTTTACGTGCGGCAACCCCGGCGATGATGTCTGGGTTCTTGACCATTTTTATTGTTAATTCATCACCTTGTGTTGCCTGTTTCTTAATTTTTTCCGGGGCGACAATCGCGGCGCGATAGTCTGCTACGGCAGCGCAGCCGATAAAAATATGTTGCTGTTGGACGGCGGATTGCACCGCCGCTTCCATTTCCAGAGCGGTCATCACATCAACACGCTGTACAAAAGGCGGCGTGGGTAATGATACCGGGCCGGCGACCAGCGTAACGTTCGCCCCGCGACGGGCTGCGGCGGCGGCGATGGCAAACCCCATTTTGCCGGAGCTGTGGTTGGAAATGTAGCGCACCGGATCGAGCGGTTCGCGCGTCGGGCCCGCGGTAATCATGATGTTAAGATGTTGCAGATCGTTGACAGGGGCGAAATGTGCCGCGGCCATATCGACAATCGTTAAAGGATCCAGCATACGGCCCGGCCCTACATCACCGCATGCCTGGCTGCCGCTGTCTGGTCCCCAGATGAGCAACCCACGAGAAGCCAGAACGTCCAGATTATGCTGCGTTGCCGCAGCCCGGTACATCTGCTGGTTCATTGCCGGTAAAACAGCAACGGGCGCAGGAGTAGCCAGACAAATCGTAGACACCAGATCGTTTGCCATGCCGGCTGCGACACGCGCGATAAGGTCTGCGGTGGCCGGGGCGAGAATCACCAGGTCGGCCCATTTCCCCAACTCAATATGGCCCATTGCGGCTTCTGCCGCGGGATCCAGCAGACTGTCAGAAACGGGATACCCGGAAACCGCCTGTAAGCTGAGTGGAGTAATAAAGGCTTTAGCCGCCTCGGTCATTGCCACTCGGACATCAGCGCCGCGTTCGCGCAGACGACGCACCAGTTCAGGGGCTTTGTAGGCAGCAATGCCGCCGCTGACGCCGAGAACGATTTTTTTACCGGCCAGGCTCATCATGATCATTCCTGTTGGATTACACCAGAAGGCGGATATTTTATCACAATCCGTAAACTGTCGTGCGTTCACCCATGAATCACTTTGCGAGGCGCTACGCAGGAGTGGAAATTGTACGTCGATTCCCCCTCCGGCCCATGCCACCATGCGTGCTGGCATGAGGAGGTGTGGGGATGGAAACTGCTGAATATGTGCTGCCGAGGGAAAAACTGTTGGCGCTTGGGGTCGATACGCTGACGGATGACGAACTACTGGCGCTCTTCTTACGGACCGGAACGCCCGGGAAAGATGTCTTTGCACTGGCAAAAGAGATCCTGGAACATTTTGGCTCTCTTTATAGCTTGTTGACGGCGGACTACTCTCAATTCAGCGCGGTGACAGGGATTGGCGTAGCAAAGTATGCGCAGCTTAAAGGCATCGCGGAACTGGCCAGGCGCTTTTATGAAGTGCAAATAAAAGGTACGAACCCATTACTCAGCCCGGTGTTAACACGGGATTTTTTGCAGAGCCAATTAGCGGGGGAGGCGCGGGAAGTTTTCATGGTGGTTTTTCTCGATTCTCAACACCATGTCATTAAACATAGCCGCCTTTTCTCTGGCACACTCACCCATGTTGAGATCCATCCGCGTGAAATTATTCGTGAAGCGATAAAAATCAATGCATCTGCGGTGATCCTTGCCCATAATCATCCGTCGGGGTGTGCAGAGCCGAGCAAAGCGGATAAACTTATCACCGAGCGTGTCGTAAAATGCTGTCAGTTCATGGATATCCGTGTGCTTGATCACCTTGTCATTGGACGCGGAGAGTACGTTTCGTTTGCGGAACGAGGTTGGATTTGACGCACTTTGCGCGATCCATCGGGATCTTTGTCTGTTCGGGACTTGAGCACATCGCTGACTCAGCGTATACTACGCCACCTTTGAGAATCTCGGGTTTGGCATTTGGGCCTGGCAATCGAGTGTTCACTTAGACACCCAATCATTCACGTTGCGTTAAGGCAGCTTGAAGGGTGAGGTGTAGAACCGCGATGACCGGGCTGTAAAGCCTGACGAGGCGCCGATACCCCATACGAAGCTCGAGCTAATTTGATTTTTGGAGAATAGACATGTCCCGAGTCTGCCAAGTTACTGGCAAGCGTCCGGTGACCGGTAACAACCGTTCCCACGCACTGAACGCGACTAAACGCCGTTTCCTGCCTAACCTGCACTCTCACCGTTTCTGGGTTGAGAGCGAAAAGCGTTTTGTCACCCTGCGTGTATCTGCTAAAGGTATGCGTGTAATTGATAAGAAAGGCATCGATACAGTTCTGTCTGAACTGCGTGCCCGTGGCGAAAAGTACTAAGTACTAAGAGGAAATAAATCATGGCTAAAGGTATTCGTGAGAAGATCAAGCTGGTTTCTTCTGCTGGTACTGGTCACTTCTATACCACCACGAAGAACAAACGTACTAAGCCGGAAAAACTGGAACTGAAAAAATTCGATCCAGTTGTCCGTCAGCACGTTCTCTACAAAGAAGCGAAAATTAAGTAAGTCTCGCTTTGCTGTAATGAAAAACCTCGCTTCGGCGGGGTTTTTTGTTTTCTGGCCATCCCCATATTAGTGAGACCTGATACACAGCCGGAGACGTTATGCCTGAATTACCTGAAGTCGAAACCAGCCGCCGCGGTATTGAACCGCATCTGGTCGGGGCAACCATTCTGCATGCCAATGTGCGTAATGGACGTCTGCGTTGGCCGGTATCAGAAGAGATCTACCGTCTGAGCGACAAACCGGTGCTCAGCGTTCAGCGCCGTGCGAAATACCTTCTGCTGGAGCTACCCGATGGCTGGATCATCATTCACCTGGGGATGTCAGGCAGTCTACGTATCCTTCCTGAAGAACTGCCGGCAGAAAAACATGACCATGTCGATTTAGTGATGAGTAACGGTAAAGTCCTGCGCTACACCGATCCCCGTCGCTTTGGTGCCTGGCTGTGGACGAAAGAACTGGAAGGGCACAACGTACTGGCGCATCTCGGTCCTGAACCGCTAAGCGATACTTTCAACGGCGAATACCTGCAACAGAAATGTGCGAAGAAGAAAACGGCGATTAAACCCTGGTTGATGGATAATAAGCTGGTCGTGGGGGTCGGAAATATCTACGCCAGTGAATCTCTGTTTGCTGCGGGTATTCATCCTGACCGTCTGGCGTCGTCATTGTCGCCGGCTGAATATGAACTGCTGGTGCGCGTGATTAAGGCCGTCCTGCTGCGTTCAATAGAACAGGGGGGAACGACGCTGAAAGATTTTCTGCAAAGCGATGGTAAACCGGGCTATTTTGCTCAAGAGTTGCAGGTCTATGGCCGTAAAGGTGAGCCATGCAGAGTGTGCGGAACGCCGATCGTAGCATCGAAACACGCGCAGCGTGCGACGTTCTATTGCCGTCAGTGCCAGAAGTAAGACGGGGCGTCCCGGATGCGGGGCGCTATTTGAGCTTTGCCAACAGCGCCTGATGAATATTCTCGGGCAGGAAGTGGGTGACATCACCCTGATGGCGGGCCACTTCTTTCACCAGTGACGATGAGATGAAGGACCACTCTTTAGAAGGCATCAGAAAGACGCTTTCCAGCTCTGGCATCAAATGCCGATTCATGTGGGCCAACTGCATTTCGTATTCAAAATCCGCGACGGCGCGCAATCCACGAATCAGGATGTTGGCCTGTTGCCCACGCGCAAAGTTGGCCATCAGATCGCTAAAACCTAGCACTTCAACGCCAGACAGATGGGCAGTGGCCTGCTGAGCCAGCGCGACACGTTCTTCAAGGCTGAACATCGGTTTTTTACCGGGACTTGCCGCAATCGCCAGAATGACATGATCAAACATCTGCGTAGCACGCGTGATGATATCGATATGGCCGTTCGTCAACGGATCAAAAGTACCTGGATAAATCGCCCGTTTTTGCATAACAGCCCTCAATGCGTTTTCGGTGGCAGATAAGGTTCCAGCAGCTGTAGCAGGCGCTGTAACGCCCCCTGGTTTTGATAGAGAACTTCAACTGCGTGACGACCATAGAAATTACGATAATCGGCATCGGTCAGTAAAGAGGAAACCTCTTTGGCAAGACTTGTGGCGTCCGTGACCGTAATCAAACCGCTGGCCTGCTCCAGACGGGCGCAAATATCTTTGAAATTGAAGGTATGAGGTCCCATTAGCACCGGAATCGCGTGTGCCGCGGCTTCCAGCGGGTTATGTCCGCCACGTTCAACCAGTGAGCCTCCGACAAACGCCAGATCCGCAATTCCATAAAGCAGCATCAGTTCACCCATCGTATCACCTACAACGACCTGGGTACTGGCCGAGGGGACTTCGCCGGAGGAACGTGTGGTATAGCTTAGCCCGGCTTCACGCACGAGGTTAATCGCATCCGGGAAGCGTTCCGGATGACGCGGGACCAGAATCAACAGCAGGTTGGGGAACTGGTGTAACAATGCCTGATGTGCGGCGATGATAATACTCTCTTCACCATCATGAGTACTGGTTGCGATCCACACTGGGCGATGAGGCGCCCACTGGCGACGCAGCGTAACAGCTTTTGCGGCAAGCTGTGGCGTCACGGAAATATCGAACTTCAGACTGCCGGTGACGGTCACCTGATTGTTCTTCGCGCCCAGCGTCACAAAGCGCTGACCATCCTCTTCATTTTGCGCTGCAATTAGCGTAATACGACGGAGGATTCGGCGGATAAATTTCCCCAACTTCGCGTAACCGTCAGCGGAGCGGGCAGAAAGACGCGCATTGGCGATGACCAGTGGAATATGGCGTTTATGCAGCGCGGCAATCAGGTTCGGCCATAGCTCCGTTTCCATAATCAGTACCAGCTTAGGATCAACCTTGTTCAGGAAGCGACCCAGCGCATCGGGTAAATCGTAAGGCAGGTAGACGTGCTGAACATCGCTACCGAAGGCTGACTGGACACGCTCGGAGCCGGTTGGCGTCATCGTGGTGACCGTGATCGGTAGATCGGGGTAGCGATGTCGCAGGGCGCGAACCAAAGGAATGGCTGCCAGTGTTTCGCCGACAGAGACGGAATGGAGCATAATCCCGCCCGGTTTCAGGGGGCGACGGTAAAAACCGTAGCGTTCACCCCAGCGTTTACGGTAGGCCGGGGCCTTACGTCCGCGCACCCAAAGCCGTATCCAGATCAAAGGCTGAATAAGGTAGAGAAGGGCGGTGTAAAGCAATTCGAGCATAGTAAATAGCTGACTTATGGATGTGCTGGGGATTCTATGTATTTAGCCAGGGCTTTACCATTACTTTTCCTGTTTTTGACTTAAATAGCTTTAAGTCCGACTTATTCCGCCAGCCCGGCTCATCTTTTTTGAATTTTTATGCCATTTATTGATTTTTACTGCTATTGCCGTTGTTAACCGAGCCAATCGGTGACGAAAAAAACGATGCTCAGGTTAATATCGATTTGATTTAAAAAAGAAAAACACCCACTTTGCGGTTAATTTATTCGAGTCGGATCGCAGCGAAAGAAGTGATACACTAGCGCGTAAAAGTCAGTGCAATATCAGTGATCGGGTAGCTGTTGAGCCTGGGGCGGTAGCGTGCTGTTTTCTGCTTAACTTTATCGGACAATCACAACAAAAGAGTCGCGTGTGGAAAAGCCTTTTCGAAAAATTCTGGTCATCAAGATGCGTTTCCACGGGGATATGCTATTAACCACTCCCGTTATCAGTACGCTGAAGCAGAACTATCCTGACGCCAAAATCGATATGCTTCTTTACCAGGATACGATGCCTATTTTGTCGGAAAACCCCGAGATTAATACCCTTTATGGCATCAGTAATAAGGGAACAGGGGCGGCAGAGAAGATTAAAAATACGCTTTCGCTGATTAAGACCTTACGCAACAACCAATATGATCTGGTCATCAACCTGACCGATCAGTGGATCGTGGCGCTGATTGTCCGTTTTTTACACGCAAAAGTAAAAATATCCCAGGATTTCGCCAACCGGCAGTCTGCATTCTGGAAACAGAGTTTTACCCATCTCGTTCCCTATTCCGGCGAACACGTTGTCGAACGTACGCTGTCAGCACTCAAACCGCTGGGGCTGGAGCATATTGTTACTGAAACGACGATGAGCTATCGGCCTGAACACTGGGAGAATATGCGTCGGCAGTTGCGCCAGCTTGGCGTGACGCATCAGTATGTGGTGATTCAACCTACGGCAAGGCAGTTATTTAAGTGCTGGGATAATGACAAATTTTCCCGCGTCATTGATGCTCTTGAACGTCGTGGTTATCAGGTCGTGCTGACGTCCGGCCCTTCTGCTGACGATTTAGCCTGTGTGGAAGAGATTGCGCTGGGGTGCGAAACCAAACCGGTAACCGGGCTGGCAGGTAAAACCCGATTCCCGGAATTAGGCGCGCTGATTGATCATGCCGCCCTTTTTATTGGCGTTGATTCAGCCCCAGGGCATATTGCCGCGGCGGTCAAAACGCCGGTGATATGTCTGTTTGGCGCGACAGACCATGTCTTCTGGCGCCCCTGGACTGACAATATTATTCAGTTCTGGGCAGGGGACTATCAGCCGATGCCTAAACGATCTGAACTGGACCGTAACAAAAAATATATGTCCGTTATTCCCGTTGAGGATGTGATTGCGGCAACGGAAAAACTGTTGCCGCAGAACGCGCAAATTATCGAAATGGATGCGCCAGTATGATCGTGGCTTTTTGTTTGTATAAGTATTTTCCGTTCGGCGGACTACAACGTGACTTTATGCGCATTGCGCAAACCGTCGCAGCCCGAGGTCATCAGGTCCGTATTTATACCCAATCGTGGGACGGAGAGTGCCCGGATGCTTTTGAGCTCATTCGTGTACCGGTTAAATCGCGGACCAACCATGGGCGTAATGCGGAATATTATGCCTGGGTACAGGCGCATTTGCGTGAGCATCCCGTTGACAGGGTCGTAGGGTTTAACAAGATGCCAGGCCTGGATGTCTATTTTGCCGCGGATGTCTGTTATGCCGAAAAAGTTGAGCAAGAAAAAGGCTTTTTCTATCGTCTGACCTCCCGTTATCGTCATTATGCGGCGTTTGAACGGGCAACGTTTGAACAGGGTAAACCGACGCAGTTATTAATGCTGACGGATACGCAGATTGCTGATTTCCAGAAGCATTATCAAACCGAAGCGGAGCGTTTTCATATTCTCCCTCCGGGGATTTACTCGGACAGAAAATACAGTGCGCAAATCCCGAATGCCCGTGAAATCGTTCGCCAGAAGAACGGTATTTCGGAGCAGCAAAACTTACTGTTGCAGGTTGGCTCTGATTTTACCCGCAAAGGGGTGGATCGTTCGATTGAAGCACTTGCGTCACTTCCGGCGGCGCTGCGGCATAACACACTTTTGTATATTGTCGGTCAGGATAAGCCACGCAAATTTGAAGCGCTGGCAGAAAAACGCGGTGTGCGCAGTAATGTACATTTTTTCTCCGGACGCAATGATGTCTCGGAGTTGATGGCTGCCGCCGATTTGTTACTGCACCCGGCCTATCAGGAAGCGGCAGGTATTGTTCTGCTGGAGGCGATTACTGCTGGCTTGCCAGTGTTGACCACGGCCGTTTGCGGTTATGCGCATTATATTACGCAGGCTAACTGTGGCGATGTCATTGAAGAACCCTGGCGGCAGGACGCGTTGAACGACATTTTGCGTAAAGCGCTGACCCAGCCGTCATTGCGTGCAGCGTGGGCAGAAAACGCGCGGCATTATGCGGATACGCAAGATTTGTACAGTCTGCCGGAAAAGGCGGCGGACATTATTACAGGTGGTCTGGATGGTTGAATTGAAAGAACCGTTAGCCACATTATGGCGCGGGAAAGACGCGTTTGAGGAAGTCAAAACGCTGCAGGGTGAAGTCTTCAGGGAGCTGGAAACTCGTCGTACGCTGCGATTTGAACTGGCGGGGAAAAGCTATTTCCTTAAATGGCATCGGGGTACTTCTCTCAAGGAAATTGTCAAAAACCTTCTCTCGCTGCGGATGCCGGTTTTGGGCGCTGACAGAGAATGGAACGCTATTCATCGCCTCCAGGATTTAGGCGTGGATACGATGTATGGCGTTGGTTTCGGTGAGAAAGGGCTCAACCCTCTGACCAAAACGTCGTTCATTATTACCGAAGATCTCACGCCGACCATCAGTCTGGAAGACTATTGTGCGGATTGGGCAACGAATCCACCGGACGTCAACGTCAAGTGGATGATTATTGACCGTGTGGCCACGATGGTGCGCAAGATGCACGCTGGTGGAATCAATCACCGTGATTGCTATATCTGCCACTTCCTGCTGCATCTGCCTTTTTCAGGCAATAAAGAAGACTTAAAGATTTCGGTTATTGATCTACACAGGGCACAGATTCGTACGAAAGTTCCTCGCCGCTGGCGTGATAAAGACCTGATTGGCCTCTATTTTTCGTCGCTAAACATCGGGTTGACACAGCGGGATATCTGGCGGTTTATGCGGGTTTATTTTGATGCTTCGCTGAAAACGATTCTGCACGAAGAATCGAACCTGATATCACATGCCGAGACAAAAGCTGTGCAAATCAGAGAGCGGACACAACGTAAAGGTCTATGATTTAGATTTTTTATTTGTGTATTTATAAAACACTGATAGTGTGATCTTAGATGACAGTATATTTTATAAACTGGAAAGCTGATTATGAACTAAACATGATTGGTTACCTACAAAAACATTATCAGGTAGCTAATATTTCAGTCCCATCCCGGTATGTGTGGGTTGCAAAAAAAATAAGAAAACTAGACATTAATACCAATTGGTTGGGGAAGCAGTTTATTAAAACCTATCTCCAGGGGTTGGAATCGCACGACATTGCCGTATTTAATGATAGTGTTATAACTAAAGGCATCACCCCTCAAATCATTACTAATCTAAAATGTCATAAAGTTCTTCTGTTAAGAAACTCTGTGAATGAGTCATTTATTGAAAAACATGCAGACTCTTTTGATTTTATTTATGATTTTGAGCGAAAGGATATTAAGGTTCAAAAAGTAAAACATTTAGAGCAATTTTTCCCTGTTGGACTCCATGAAGTAACACAGTATATTTCTGATGAAAGAAGAAACGAAAAATCAGTTTGCTATTTCTTGGGTAAAGATAAAAACAGGTTAAAGTTATTAACGGAACTTGCAAGCACGTTAATGTCATACAATGTCACCCTGGATTTTAACGTTGTCGGTGATGATAACATCAAGTATGATTCGAGTTATATAATAAATAAACCTTTATCCTTTAATGAAAATTTAAAACGCTCGTTGGCATCAGATGTACTTATTGACATAACACGGGAAGATCAAACTGGCTGGACTTTACGTATATTAGAAGCCCTGTATTTTAATAAAAAAGTAATCACCAATAATAAAAGTATATTGAATTCTGATATATATGTAAAAGAACGTTTCTTTATCCTAGGATATCATGTGTGGGATCAGTTTGAGTCTTTTCTTGATGCGCCTGTCGAGCCTGTTACACATGATATTTTATATAAATACAGTCCTGACTGCATGTTGGAAACGATAATCAACGAATTCAAGAACAATGAGTATCAATAACGATGGCTCAATTTTTAATGTAAAGCAAAAAATTATGAAAATCGCATTTATTGGCGAAGCTGTGTCCGGGTTTGGTGGAATGGAAACGGTCATCCGGGATGTTATCAACAACTTTCAGGCTGAACATTCTGCAATCCAGTGTGAGATGTTTTTCTTTTGCCGACATGACAAAATGGATAAGGCATGGTTAAGTGGTATTAACTACTCATGCTCTTTCTCCACTATCCGTCTGGGCTTTTTACGTCGGGCAAAGCATATCCATACGTTTAGCCACTGGCTAAAGAAAACAGAACCCGATGTGGTGATCTGTATTGATGTGCTGTCTTGCCTGTTCGCCAGAAAAGCGCGGAAGAAATCAGGCCAGAATTTTACGATATTCTCCTGGCCACATTTTTCGCTGGATCATAAAAAACACGCCGAATGTGTTAGCTGGGCAGATTATCATCTGGCAATCAGTAGTGGTATCAAACACCAGATGATCGAACGGGGTATTGATCAAAAAAACATTACCGTTGTTTATAATCCCGTTTCCAGAAAGTCAGAAATTATTCCGCAACCAGAAAAAGGCCAACCCGCGGTCTTTCTGTATGTCGGAAGGATGAAGTTTGAAGGGCAAAAAAGGATTAAGGATCTGCTGGATGGATTATCCCATGCGGAAGGCGAATGGCGGTTGCATGTGGTTGGTGACGGTTCAGATTTTGAAAAATGTCGGTCCTATGGACGTGAACTGGGGATTGATAATCGTATTACCTGGCATGGTTGGCAGGTCAATCCATGGCAGGTGGTTCGAAATGACATTAAAAAAGTATCGGCATTGTTGCTCACGTCATCCTTTGAGGGATTTGGCATGGCGATACTTGAAGCCATGTCGTATGGCATTCCTTGCATTAGCTCTGACTGTATGTCTGGTCCACGGGATATGATCAAACCGGGTATCAATGGTGAATTGTATCCTCCGAAGGATCTCCAACAGTTTACTCATCTGCTCAATCAAATCCTCTCAGGTCAGATGAAGTATGATAGTCATCTTATTCCTGAGACGATAGAAAACTTCTATAATGAAGTCTATTTCCAGCATTTAAGAAGTGCGATATTTTCCAAAATCAATAAGTGATCACTATGACTCAAACGTATTTTGAAGAAAAAGTCATTCAGCAGACTTTAGATTATAACTATGCAGAATATAGTGATGTTGATAACTTTAATATTGCGTATGGCATCGACAAGAACTTCCTTTTTGGTTGCGGTGTGTCCATTGCGTCAATACTGATTGCTAACCCCGATACACCATTTTCCTTTCATGTCTTTACGGACTCATTTAGCAATGATGAACAGGCGCGATTTAATGCGTTGGCAAAGCAATACGCCACCCAAATCGTGGTGTATCTCGTTGACTGTGAGCAGTTGAAATTATTACCAAGTACTAAAAACTGGTCATATGCAACGTACTTCCGGTTTATTATCGCCGACCACTTCGCTGGAAAAATAGACAGGGTACTGTATCTGGATGCAGATATTGCCTGTCAGGGAAGTGTACAAGAACTGATTGACCTCCAGTTTGCTGAACATGAAATTGCGGCCGTGGTAGCGGAGGGAGAGTCAGAGTGGTGGACGAAACGCTCAGTCAGTCTGGCAATGCCGGGACTGGTTTCTGGCTACTTTAATGCGGGCTTTTTGCTGATTAATCTTCCTGTCTGGACTGCTGAAGATATTTCCCGCAAGGCTATCGAGATGTTACGCGATCCGGATGTAGTACAGCGTATCACTCACCTGGACCAGGATGTACTGAATATGTTGCTGGTCGGCAAGACGCGTTTTATTGGCAAGAAGTTTAATACCCAATTCAGCATCAATTACGAATTAAAGCGTGATGTGGTTAACCCTGTGGATGAAAATACGGTGTTCATTCATTATATTGGGCCGACTAAGCCCTGGCATCAATGGGGCAACTACCCTATCGCGCAAAGCTTTTTGAATGCGAAAAAGTTATCACCCTGGTGTAATGTTGAATTGCTGAAACCTAACAACAGTCATCAGTTGCGTTATGCGGCGAAGCATATGTTCAACCAGAAGCAATATTTCTCTGGTCTGGTAGATTATGCACTTTACTTTAAAAGCAAAATTATTAAATAAATATAATTATAGGTGGCGCAGTGGACTCATTTCCTGAAATAGAGATAGCAGAATATAAAGTTTTTGATGAGCGCTATGATACTAATGGTAATACATTAAATATTTCTTATGGAATTGATGAAAACTATCTTGATGGTGTCGGGGTGTCTATTACCTCGGTATTAATTCATAATGATATAAATGTTGCTTTTCATATTATCTGCGATAACTATACACAAAGCTTCGTTGATAAGATTGAAGCGCTGGTGCAAGAGCATAAGATAAAAATTTCATTATACCTTATCAATGTCAAATGCCTTGAGGTATTGCCGAAAACACAGGTCTGGTCAAGAGCCATGTATTTTCGACTTTTCGCTTTTGATTTTTTTCACTATAAACTGGAAAAATTGCTGTACCTTGATGCTGATGTCATTTGCAAAGGCTCTCTGGACTATCTTCTGGACCTTGATCTCAATGATAACGTCGCTGCCGTGGTAAAAGATGTTGACTCAATACAGTCCAGGGTAAATGAAAGGCTACCCTCTTTTAATCTTCAGGGTCGATATTTCAACTCCGGTGTTGTCTTGATAAATCTCAGGCGATGGGCTGAGAACCAATTAACTGCCAGGGCGTTGTCTCTTTTGACAGACAGTGATGGAAGTGCAACCTTTTTTAAATATCCGGATCAGGATGTCCTAAATATACTGCTGCGCGATAAAGTTTATTTTTTACCTCGTGAATACAATACAATTTATACCATTAAAAGTGAATTAAGCGATAAGACGCATAAAAAATATTTAAATATAATCCATGCTGATACAAAGCTGATTCACTATACAGGGGCGACAAAACCCTGGCATGCTTGGGCAAATTATCCCTCCGCGATTTATTATACTAATGCATTTATTAAATCACCGTGGAAAGGGGTTCCTGCCAAAGATGCGCGAACGATGGTTGAGTATAAAAAAAGATATAAACATCTTTTGGTTCAAAAACATTATCTGCGTGGAGTAATTGCGGGTGTAGCGTACCTCTATCGTAAAATTTTAGCGAAATAATACCTTTATAATTATGATCACTGAAACAAAAATTAAAAACTATACCGTATTTGTAAAACAAGATGGCGAGAAATACATTGATATTTTCAATGATTTTTTAACGCATAATCTTAAAGTGTTAAGAGTCTTTCGTAGTATTGAGGATACCAAGGTCGTATTAATTGATACTGACCATGGAAAATATATCCTGAAAGTATTTCACCCTAAAGTAAAAAATACTGAGCGATTTTTTAAGTCGTTGGTTAAAGGGGATTACTACGAAAAGCTTTTTTACCAGACCGATCGCGTGCGGCAGGAAGGTTTTGACGCCTTAAATGACTTTTATTTGCTTGCTGAAGTGAAGACCCTTCGTTATGTGCATACTTACATCATGATCATTGAGTATATCGAGGGGGTTGAACTGGTAGACCTGCCTGTCATCTCCGATGATGTGAAAGAGAAGATAAAGCAATCCATTCAAGGGTTGCATCAGCATGGTATGGTCTCAGGTGATCCGCATAAAGGTAACTTCATATTACAAAATGATGAAATAAGAATAATCGATCTGTCCGGAAAAAGACCTTCCCGACAGAGAATGGCGAAAGATCGTATTGATTTAGAACGCCACTATGGTATTGAAAATAATAGAAAAGACTTGGGGTTTTATCTGCTGGTTTATAAGAAAAAATGGCGGAATTTCCTGCGCCGTCTGAAAGGTAAAAGTGTGCGCTAAGCTTCAATGTGATTATTTAGAATATTGCTTTTAGTCGTTCTAAATGCAAAAATGAGTTTGTATATTTTGTGAGCAAATCAGGTCAGTCTGGTTTGCTCATCCTCGCTAAAGATAAACCATGAACACTTTCCTCAAAGATTCATCGTGATTTAAGTTGCATGACAAACCTACAGGTTTCATATGAGTAATGTTAAGTTTATAACTCGAGCAGGTGTTCAGCAACTTATTGCCAACAGAACATCTGATAACGTGATCATTTTCTTATCGGGACCCACCTCCCGAGGGACACCGCTTTCTCTTTTGCAGAACAATGATGTCATTACTGTTAACGGCGCTGCGGAATACTTGCTCAGTAATAGTATTACTCCCTTCATTTATATCTTAACAGATGCGCGTTTTTTGCTACAAAGACGTCACGATTTTTATAAATTTAGCCGGGCGAGTAAGTTTACTGTCGTTAATATGGATGTTTATGAAGCCGCTACTGAAGAAGATAAGAAATATATGCGGACTCATTGTTTGATTTTACGCGCATTTTATAAACGTGAAAAAGGCGGCTTTTTCAAGAAACTGAAGCTAGAAATGCTTTCAAAATGGAATAAGAACCTCTTGATTCGGGTGCCCATTTCTAAACGTAAAAGACTGGTGGGATTTAGTAAAGATATCAGTTTAGGTTACTGCTCATGCCATACAGTGGCGTATACGGCGATGCAGATAGCGTATTCATTAGGTTATGACAACACGATCTGTTCCGGATTAGATATCACCGGGAGCTGTGCGCGTTTTTATGATGAGAGTCGCAATCCAATGCCTTCTGAACTGAGCAAGGATTTAATCAAAATTCTGCCATTTTTCCAGTTCATGTGTGAGAGCGTTGATGACTTTAATATCTATAATCTGTCTGACGATACCGCAATAAGCTATGATATTATTCCCTATATTAAGGCAGCGGATGTCGCAGCGTTACCCTCCAGACAGCACATCAGGAACAATGCGCACGATCTTCACGATCGTGCCGATTCTTATGTAAGTTAGTATTAACCTCTTTTATATTTGTAGTGTGGTAACTCGCATGGGTTTAGGTGCTTTTCATAAGAAAAAAAGATTCTGCATTAATAAAATCAAGATTAATTTTTTGTCATTTTTCTTCAACAGGAAAAAGAATGCAAAAATTAATGCAGACAAGATTCAGACTTGCTTGCTAATCCATGATAACAACAAGTTAGGCGATTTAATTGTATTGAGTTCGCTGTATCGCGAACTGACTAATCGTGGTGTACAACTGTCAATATTAACCACGGAAACGGGGAAAGCGTTTCTTTCTGGTAATCGTCGCATACATCAGTTTTATATTAAAAAATCAAATGCAATCAGTGATGTACTGGCATTACGTAAATGTCTTTCCCGCGAATCTTTCGATATCGTACTTGATCCTTTTGAAACCATGCCTTCCTTTGGTCACAGCCTGTTGCTGTCGGGTGTCAGACGCGCTCATATCCTGGGTTTTGATAAGTGGTATAAACGTTACTACACCGTTTACCATCCGCATGATGAGAAGTTAACGGCGCACATGTGTACACGGGCCAGTGAAATACTGCGTTATTTTTATGGCGATGAACGTCATGAATTTGATGTGAGTTATGATTTACCGCTGCCAGAGTCGGTTGAAAAAGATGTTCTGAATTTTGTTGGCGACTCAAAAATAATTATTATCAATGCATTAGGGGCAAAGAAAATCTGCCGCCTGTCTGATGAGCAGATCGGTACGATTTATTCGCATCTCTGTAAACAGTATCCGGATTACCGAATTATTTTTACCGGCTTAGCCGAAGATATTCGCTCTATTGCGATACCGGGCATTGAATCACTGCCCTTTAAAGAATTCATTTATACGGTTGCACTGACAAAATTCAGTCAGTATGTCATCTCCGTGGATACTGCATTGGTCCATATTGCATCGGCATATGAAATTCCTACGCTCGCGCTTTATCCAAATGCGCGACAAACGACCTACCCCTCACACCTCATCTGGGCACCGAATAACTGCAATGCGTTACAGGTGGTCTCTCCGACGTATACGGTGAAGGATATTAGCCTGAAGGTGCTGACTGAATCGGTAGAGGGGTTGCTGTCAAAACACCAGAAGTGAGTGATAGCTCACTTCTGATCGTCAGGTTATTGTGACGCAATATCGCCGTGCTGTCGGTTTTTCTTGAGGAAAAGCATTAAAACGATCGCGGTTATTAAGATGATTGGTACGCTCCGAGACCAGAGAATAACATCACTCAGCCCGATTCCAATGGCGGCTAACGTTAATGCAAACAGTCCCAGCGAACGGTGATAATAGACCGTAAAGAACAACGCGATATAGAAGAAAAGCGTCGACAGAACCCCGGCAATCCCTTTCAGTGAGGCGGCTTCGATGAGCTCATTGTGCAAATGGACATTCGAAAATTCGAGTGCGCCTTGCAGGTACTTATGTTCTTTCGCTAATTCCGTCATTCGCTCTGCCCGCGTATCGGCCGAGCGTGCCGCGAACGGCGCGTCTTTAAAGATATCAAAGCCAATCTCATACATCGCCAGCCGTGCGCCCAGAGAACTATTACTGTTGCCCTGACTGTAGCGATTCAAATCTGAAACACCTTCATGGTAACGGTTATAAATCGGCTTACTGAATATGGCGATCAGGACAACCAGCGCAATCAAAAAGCCGATGACTGAAAAGAAGAGTTTTTTTGGCGACTTGATATACCCGGCAACCAACGACAGCGCACAGATCACCGGGAAGATCAACAGCGTGGAACGCGTCTGGGTAAGTGCCAGGGCATAGAATATCGCGATGGCATTCAATAAAAATAATATCGGGTGATTCCGCTGGGTGTAGAGAATCGATATTCCGCTGACAATCCCGACAAACATAATGGAGTAGGCGGCGCCCGTAGCCGTACCAATGCCGAAATCAAGACGAGCCATGCCAGTAGTGGATTTTATGTAATATGCATATCCCGCGATAAAAAATGACAGCGAATACAGGATATAAAGCGGTAACTCTTTCTTAATGCGAATTCTTGACGTCAGCGCCAGCAAAGTAAGAAAAGCGCCAAAGAGAAAAATTTTCGCCGTGTTCAAATAACTGTGATAGGTCGCGCGAAAGGGAGAATGATCAACCTTAAAGGCGGAATACCAGACGACGTCCAGCGCGCCGATGATAAAAATAGCGAGCGGTAGCAACCAATACTGTACCGAATAGCTTTCAGGTTTACCGCGTAATAGCAGCGCCAACAGACCCAATATCGCCGTAACATTATATAACTTCATGCTTAGCGTATTATCAAACATTGCGACAATCAGCGTGATGGCACAGAGCAAATAAGTTGTTACTTCCAGTGCTGAAGACGTCTTCGTGGCGTAGTGACGCCAGGGACTGATAAGACTCAAGGTTGGCATTCAATTACCTTTATAATAATGATGATAGTTCGTCGCGGACTGAATCAGCGTTTAGCATTGCTAATTGATTTCCTGGCGCACGACACGCCACCTGGTTCTTCCCGTAACCACCAATGAGCCCTGGATCCGTAGGACCGTACAACGTGACATTAGGTCGATCGAGTGCGGCGGTCAGATGGCTTAACCCCGTATCGACTGAAACGACAAATTTTGCTCCCGCCAGCACGCGTGCGACGCCTTCCAACGTCATTCGCGGTAATACCTCAACGTGAGCGAATCCCTCAGATAACCTCTTCGCCCGTGCTTCTTCATGAGGCGCGCCCCAGGGCAATTTAATGCTTATCCCACTGTCAGCTAACAGACCGATTAACGCTCGCCAGTTTGCCTCCGGCCAGTGCTTATCATCGCGCGTTGTGGCATGCAAAAAGACGGCATAGGGCTGTTCACCCGTACTTCCGAAGGTAAGGAAATGCTGCGCAATGGCATAATCGCCCTGCGACGCCGGTTTTTGATAGCCTAAACTTTTTGCAAACAGTTCGCGCGTACGCTCTACGGCATGCTGTTGTCTGGCAATATGATGGCGGCGATTATAGAACAGGCTGGCCAGCGGTTCACGCGCGGTTTGCCAGTCCATGCCGTGTTTTACCCCGTGCGCCAGACGTGTGACCAGCGCCGCGCTTTTCACCAGTCCCTGGGCGTCGATGATAGCGTCATAGTGCTCAGCCTGTACGGCATCGCGAAAGGCTTTGCGTTCTGCTTTAATCGGCGCGGAAAACCAGGTTTTACGCCAACGGCGAATCGCCACGGGGATGACACGGTTCACCGCGGCATGCCAGGACGGTATCTGCGCAAACCCTTCTTCAACCACCCAGTCAAACTGAATATCGGGGATGGCCTGTTGTGCATCCGTGAGTGCCGGCAGGGTATGTAGCACATCACCCATTGAGGACGTTTTGACGATCAGAACCCGCATTCGTCAGGCTTCCTCTTGCAGTAACAGACTGTTGAGTTCTTCCAGTACGCGCGCCGGCGTAATGTCGATCAGACTCTGATGATAGCCTTCGGCGGCATCGCCTTTGCGTACTTTGTGATAGCCCGTTATCAGGCGAATTACACGTGCTTTATGTGACAGAGGCGGGGTGAAATCCGGGCTACTTGGGCCATAGAGAGCGACCAGCGGGCGATTCAGCGCCGCGGCGACGTGCATCAGGCCGGAGTCGTTGGTGACAACGGCTTTACACGCGCCAATCAATATGACCGCCTGTTCGAGCTGTGTTTCGCCCGCCAGGTTACGACACCACGCCTGTTGTTCATCACTCAATGTCGCCAGAATTTCGTTTCCAGCCTCATGATCTTTCGCCGAGCCAAACAGCACTATCTGATAGCCTTCATCGATGAGCTGTTTCGCCAGTTCCGCATAATGGTAGTGCGGCCAGCGTTTTGCCGGACCGAACTCCGCGCCGGGGCAAAAGCCAATCATCGGACGTTCGTCAGAAAGCGAAAACGCGCTGCAGGTTAACGACTTTTCACCTTCGCTCACCTGGAGTTGCGGCCACAATAGCGGCTGCGGCAGATCTTTCGCCGTGCGCATCACGCCTTTATCGTAGGCCAGCGCCACGTAACGCTCGACCATTAAGGGCCAGGCGGCTTTATCCAGTACGCGCGCATCGTTAAGCAGGCCGTAGCGCATTTCACCGCGCCAGCCCGTACGGTGAGGGATACCGGCAAAGAAAGGAACCAGCGCTGATTTAAACGAGTTGGGCAACACGTAAGCGCGATCGTAGCGTTTTTCACGCAGACTGTGACCCAGTTTGCGGCGTTCGCCAAGTTCGAGTGCGCCGTGGCCGAGCGGCATTGGAATTGCCTCGTTGACTTCCGGCATCCGCGATAACAACGGACGGCACCATGCCGGTGCCATCACATCGATTATCGCCTGGGGATAGCGCGCCTTGAGCGTGCGATAGAGACTTTGCGACATCATCATGTCGCCTACCCAGGACGGGCCAATCACCAGAATCCTCATAGATTGCCTGCCTTACGCGTCGCGGTTCAGCCAGGTCATATATTCCGTAACGCCTTCGGCAACGGTCTTGAAGGGCTTATCGTAGCCCGCAGCGCGCAGGTTGGTCAGATCGGCCTGAGTAAATGCCTGGTAGCGACCTTTCAGTTTTTCCGGGAACGGAATGTACTCAAGTTCACTTTTCTTATGGTATGCCAGCGCGGCATCTGCCACCGTCTGGAAGGATTCTGCACGACCGGTACCCAGGTTAAAGATGCCGGACACGCCGTTCTCCCAGAACCACAGATTTACATCCGCCACGTCGCCGACGTACACGAAGTCACGCTTGAAGTTTTCGCTACCTTCAAACAGCTTCGGCGTTTCGCCGTTGTTGAGTTGCGTATTGAGATGGAAAGCCACGCTTGCCATGCTACCTTTATGGCCTTCGCGGGGTCCGTAGACGTTGAAGTAACGGAAGCCGACGATCTGTGAATTGGCTTCTGGCAGGATCTGACGCACATACTCGTCAAACAGGAATTTAGAGTAACCGTAAACGTTCAGCGGTTTCTCATATTCGCGGGATTCGATGAAGTCAGACGTGCGACCGCCATAGGTGGCAGCGGAAGAGGCATACAGGAACGGAATTTCGCGCTCCAGGCAGTAATGCAGCAGCTCTTTGGAGTACTGATAGTTGTTATCCATCATGTACTTGCCGTCCCACTCGGTGGTGGAAGAGCAGGCCCCTTCGTGGAAAATGGCTTCGATCTCGCCGAACTCTTCGCCCGCCATAATCTGGATTAAGAAATCTTCTTTATCCATATAGTCGGCAATGTTCAGATCCACCAGGTTAACAAACTTGGTGCCGTCTTTCAGGTTGTCCACCACCAGGATATCGGTGATACCTTTATCATTCAGGGACTTAACGATGTTGCTGCCGATAAAGCCCGCGCCGCCGGTAACGATGATCATAACTGTAACCTATGAATTATGGAGTCAGAGACAATCTCAGACACGAATACCTCTTATCATATCACTACATAGCGTTGGCTTCAGCCATTCACCGAATGGTCGTGTGGGTACGCGTGATTTATCCTGCATTTTAAAGAAGTGATAATGCGTCATCTCGTATCAGCGTCCAGGGTTAGGTAAGATGTGCTGAAATTTGCCCAGTCTGGAGAATCGCAATGCGTGGGGATTTTTACAAACAGTTAACCAACGATCTGCAAACCGCCCGTGCGGAAGGATTGTTTAAAGAAGAGCGCATTATTACGTCTGCTCAGCAGGCCGATATCACGGTGGCGGATGGTAGCCACGTCATTAACTTCTGTGCCAACAACTATCTGGGGCTGGCGAACCATCCAGAGCTGATTGCTGCGGCAAAAGCCGGTATGGATTCTCACGGATTCGGGATGGCGTCGGTGCGCTTTATCTGCGGCACCCAGGACAGCCATAAACAGCTTGAGCAAAAGCTGGCTGAATTCCTCGGCATGGAAGATGCCATTCTTTACTCCTCCTGCTTTGATGCCAACGGCGGCCTGTTCGAAACGCTGCTCGGCGCCGAGGATGCGATTATTTCCGATGCCCTGAACCATGCCTCTATCATTGACGGCGTGCGTCTGTGTAAAGCAAAGCGCTTCCGCTATGCCAACAACGATATGCAGGAACTGGAAGCGCGTCTGCAAGAAGCGCGCGACGCCGGGGCTCGTCATGTGCTGATTGCCACTGACGGCGTGTTCTCAATGGACGGCGTCATCGCCAACCTGAAGGGCGTGTGCGATCTGGCTGACAAATACAACGCGCTGGTGATGGTCGATGACTCTCACGCGGTGGGGTTTGTCGGAGAGAACGGTCGTGGTTCCCATGAGTACTGCGACGTGATGGGCCGCGTAGATATCATCACCGGCACGCTGGGTAAAGCGCTTGGCGGCGCGTCTGGTGGCTATACCGCCGCGCGCAAAGAGGTGGTTGAATGGCTGCGTCAGCGCTCTCGCCCGTATCTGTTCTCTAACTCGCTGGCGCCGGCGATTGTCGCTGCCTCCATCAAAGTGCTGGAGATGGTTGAGTCTGGTGGTGAACTGCGCGATCGCCTGTGGGCTAACGCGCGTCAGTTCCGTGAGCAAATGTCTGCCGCCGGGTTTACTCTGGCGGGTGCCGATCACGCGATTATCCCGGTGATGCTGGGTGACGCGGTGATTGCACAAGATTTTGCCCGCGAGCTGCAAAAAGAGGGCATTTACGTCACAGGATTCTTCTATCCGGTTGTTCCGAAAGGCCAGGCGCGCATTCGTACTCAGATGTCTGCGGCGCATACTCCGGAACAAATCACCCGCGCGGTGGAAGCCTTCACCCGCATTGGTAAACAACTGGGCGTTATTGCCTGAGGATGTGAGATGAAAGCGTTATCCAAACTGAAAGCGGAAGAGGGCATCTGGATGACCGACGTTCCGGAACCGGAAGTCGGCCACAACGATCTGCTGATTAAAATCCGTAAAACAGCCATCTGCGGCACTGACGTTCACATCTATAACTGGGATGAATGGTCGCAAAAAACCATCCCGGTTCCTATGGTTGTCGGCCATGAGTACGTTGGCGAAGTGGTCGGTATCGGTCAGGAAGTGAAAGGCTTCAAAATCGGCGACCGCGTGTCTGGGGAAGGGCACATTACCTGCGGACACTGCCGTAACTGTCGTGGCGGACGCACGCACCTGTGCCGTAATACCACAGGTGTGGGCGTGAACCGTCCGGGCTGTTTCGCAGAATACCTGGTGATCCCGGCGTTCAACGCGTTCAAAATTCCGGACAATATCTCGGATGACCTGGCCTCCATCTTTGACCCGTTTGGCAATGCGGTGCATACGGCGTTGTCGTTCGATCTGGTCGGCGAAGACGTGCTGGTGTCGGGGGCTGGCCCTATCGGTATCATGGCGGCGGCGGTAGCGAAGCACGTGGGCGCACGCAACGTGGTGATCACCGACGTGAACGAATACCGTCTTGAACTGGCGCGTAAGATGGGTATCACCCGCGCAGTCAACGTGTCGAAAGAGAGCCTGAATGAGGTGATGGACGAACTGGGCATGACTGAAGGGTTTGATGTTGGCCTGGAGATGTCCGGTGCGCCGCCAGCATTCCGCGCGATGCTTGACACCATGAATCACGGTGGTCGGATTGCGATGCTGGGCATTCCTCCCTCAGACATGTCTATCGACTGGACGAAGGTGATCTTTAAGGGGCTGTTCATTAAAGGCATTTACGGCCGCGAGATGTTCGAAACCTGGTACAAGATGGCCGCGCTGATTCAGTCTGGTCTGGATCTGTCGCCGATCATCACCCACCGCTTCTCGATTGATGAGTTCCAGAAAGGCTTTGACGCCATGCGTTCAGGCCAGTCCGGGAAAGTCATTCTCAGCTGGAATTAATCAGATAAGGCCGGAAAATCCGGCCTTATTTCCTGAGGAATATCTGGAAAGCTGTAAAGAATTGTCATTGTCATAAATAATTCGTAATTGCGTCGTAGTCTTATATTGCTGTTTACCTGATGCCCCTAAGCTGAAGTCTCCTGGAGCCTTTACAAATATTATTATCAGCCTTAATCGTTTCTTAATACAAAGGCTGTAAAAAGGCGGATAACTTCAAAGGCATTCGGTAATTTATTATGATGAAAAGTACAAACAGACTCAGTGTTATTATCCCGTTATATAATGCGGGTAATGATTTTAAAGCCTGCATGGAATCTCTCATCGCGCAAACATGGACTGCCCTGGAAATTATTATTGTCAATGACGGGTCAACGGATAATTCTGTTGATATAGCAAAGTATTACGCCGAAAACTATCCTCATGTACGACTGCTCCACCAGGCGAATGCCGGAGCATCGGTCGCCCGTAACCGCGGGATGGAGGTGGCGAGTGGTAAGTACATCGCATTTGTTGATGCCGATGACCTCGTCTATCCGCACATGTACGAAACGCTAATGACAATGGCGCTGGAGGACGATCTGGACGTCGCGCAGTGCAATGCCGACTGGAGCGAGCGGGATACCGGCGTGACCTGGCAATCTATTCCGACCGACCGGATCCGTTCAACCGGCGTACTCACCGGTCCTGACTGGCTGCGTATGGCGCTTTCATCCCGCCGCTGGACCCACGTGGTGTGGATGGGGGTTTATCGTCGGGATGTGATTGAAAAGAATAACATCCGCTTTATTCCCGGATTACATCATCAGGATATTGTGTGGACCACGGAATTTATGTTTAACGCGCTGCGTGCGCGTTATACGGAAGAATCCTTGTATAAATATTTCTTACATAATAATTCTGTCAGCCGACTGAAACGTCAGGGTAATAAAAATCTGAACTATCAGCGACATTACATTAAGATCACCCGATTATTAGAGAAGCTGAATCGGAATTACGCAGACAGGATTACAATCTATCCTGAATTTCATCAACAAATAACGTATGAAGCATTGCGTGTTTGTCATTCCGTGCGCAAAGAACCCGATATTTTGACGCGTCAGCGAATGATCGCCGAGATTTTTACTTCGGGGATGTATAAACGTATGATAATGAACGTGCGCAGCGCCAAGGTCGCCTATCAGGCGTTACTGTGGTCAGTGAGATTGTACCAATGGCGCGACAAAACGCGTTCGCACCATCGTACTGCACGTAAAGCGCTTAACCTGGGTTAACGCTGTTATCGCGGGGCGATTTTCCCCAGCCTTGCCACTGATTCTGGAACCAGTTCACCAGCGTGCTCTGACTGATGCTTTCACTTAACACGCTGAAGAATCGACTGGTATAGACCGGTTCTACAGGTTTCTTCGCTTTACACAACGCCACGCCGCGGAATGGATTTCGCGGAGCGTCGTTGGTTTTCGGCGGTGTCAAATTCGGCGTGGAGGTATCTACCTGCGGCTCATTGAGCAGGCTGCTCGGACGGACAAGGGTGATGTCGGCTGGCAGGTTATACACCATTTGCTGTAACACACGTACCGTCGACGGATGAGGGTGGCCTATCGCGATGGCAGAACCGTTGCGGCGTGCCAGATCAATCGCGCGGGTAAACTGGCGGCGAATGTCCGCGTCGTTTTGCGTGTCGTCGAGAAACACTTTCCGTTTAATCACTTTTACGGCGGTTCCGGATGCGGCACGCATCGCCTGACTGTTACCGATGGTCATACTGTCGAGAAAATAGAGATCGTAGCGTTCCAGCGCCTGCATCACTTTTTGCATACCAAACAGGCTGGAAGTCATTGCGCTGCCCATATGGTTGTTGAGCCCCACCGCGTAAGGCACTTTGCCAACCGCCTCGCGTATGATCCGTTCAATTTCGTCGCTGCTCATCTCCGGACGTAGGGTGTCTTTCTCCAGCGGCTGTTTACTCAGCGG
The DNA here is from genome assembly GCF_030337175.1 of Citrobacter sp. Ca225. Lineage (NCBI taxonomy): Bacteria > Pseudomonadati > Pseudomonadota > Gammaproteobacteria > Enterobacterales > Enterobacteriaceae > Citrobacter > Citrobacter sp. Ca225. Next base: position 41,958 of record NZ_JAOWCD010000049.1, read on the forward strand.
TGCCATCGGCAGATGGATCAGCACTTCATGACCGCTGTTATGCGCTTTGGTCGCCATTTCGCGCGCATGAGGCGCATTGGGTAGCACGGCGACGGAGATTTGAGAGGGCATCGCCAGCACCTGATTTTCGTAATGCGGTCGGTAGCCAAAATCGTCAATGACGATGGCGAGTTTGCCAGCAAAAACAGGGGAGGCGAATGCCAGCAGGCTGGCGAATGAAAGAACAGTACGACGAAACTGAGGCAAAACTTATCTTCCCAACCACGGTTGTGGATTGACGGCCTGACCCTGGCGACGAATTTCGAAATAGAGCGACGGTCGACCCTGACCCCCGCTGCTACCCACCAGCGCAATCGGCTGGCCGGCGCGAACCTGCGTACCGACACTGACCAGCGCACTCTGGTTGTAGCCATAAAGACTCATGTCGCCCTTGCCGTGTTCAACGACGACGACCAGTCCGTATCCCTGCAGCCAGTCCGCCAGAATGACGCGACCATCGGCAATGGCTTTCACTTCAGTGCCTTCAGACGCACCGATAACCATCCCCTTCCAACGTAGCTCACCTTGCAGTTGTTCGCCATAGCGATGCAGCGTGGGACCGCGAACGGGCCAGAATGCCTGGCCGCGTGGCGAACCCAGACCGCCGGTGCGCGACATCAGCGATTTCTCACTGTCTGTGGGCTTGTACGTGGTGCCTTTGCGGGTGGCCTCTTTCTGGCGATTACGTACCGCTTCCGCCTCGCGTGCTTCGCGTTCGGCACGGGCTTTGGCGGCCGCCTCGGCACGGGCAATGCTGTTACGCAAACGGGATTCGTTGGCGCGCAGTTCACTGAGCTGTTGCTGGCCTTGCTGAATGGAGGATTCCAGCCCGGCGAGGGTTTTCTTACGTTCGTTACGCGCCTGTTCAAGCTTCGCCTGCTGGGCGCGCTGTTCATACAGCAGCGTCTGTTGCTGACTCTGCTTCTCTTCCAGTTCGGCACGCTGGGCGGCGACCTCTTCGCGAGTCTGCTTCAACTTGTTGATCGTCTCCTGGCGCGCCTGGTTCAGATAACCAAAGTAGGCCTGCAAACGCTGGCCGCGCTGGCTCTCTTCACCGCTGAGGATAAGCTGAATACCGGTGTGTTCACCCTGGCGAAACGCGGCATCCAACTGCGCGGCGAGGCTGCGCTCCTGGTTGGCTTTCTGCCGTTCCAGCTTCGCAATAGAAGCATTCATCTCATCGATTTGTTTGTTCAGCTGCGCAAGCGTGTTTTGCGTTTCACGTAACTGGCGTGCGGCGGCGGAGATGGCCTCTTCCTGCGCCTTCAGTTGCGCAAGCAGGCCAGAACGTTGTTGCTGTTGCTGACGAACAGCACGTTCTTTGGCGGCGATATCTGCCTGAATGGATTTAAGCTGATCGCGGTCATCCGCGTGGGCGGAAAAGGCGCACAACAATACGCCAGCGCTCACCACGCTGGCGTAAATCAAGGGCCTGACTGAAAACCGTCTTGGTTTCATGGCCCCATTTTCGCTATTTATCGTCTTTCCCCTCATGGGGAAGGATTATTCCACGATGAACAGCGGCTTACCAGTCATCTCTTGCGGGATTTCCATGCCCATCAGCGTCAACATGGTGGGGGCGATATCGGAAAGTTTGCCGCCTTCCACCGCTTTCACATTTTTGTTGCCGACATAAATCAGCGGAACCGGCAGGTTAGTGTGCGCGGTGTGCGCCTGACCGGTTGCCGGATCGCGCATTTGCTCGGCGTTGCCGTGGTCAGCGGTGATCAGCAGTTGACCGCCAACGGACTCAACCGCTTTTGCCACCTGCTCAACACAGTGGTCCAGCGCTTCAACCGCTTTAACCGCCGCTTCCATCACACCGGTATGACCGACCATGTCGCCGTTCGGGTAGTTACAGATGATGGTGTCGTATTTCCCGCTTTCGATAGCGGCTACCAGTTTTTCGGTCAGCTCTGCGGAGCTCATTTCCGGCTGCAGATCGTAGGTCGCCACTTTCGGTGAGTTGATCAGGATGCGGTCTTCACCGGTGAACGGTTCTTCAACGCCGCCGTTGAAGAAGAAGGTGACGTGGGCGTATTTTTCGGTTTCAGAGATACGCAGCTGCGTTTTGTCATTCTTCGCCATCCACTCGCCAAACGTGTTCGCCAGCGAGGCGGGCGGATAGGCAACGGCCGTTTTGATGTCCGCAGCGTATTCGGTCAGCATCACGAAGTTCAGATTAACCACTTTCTTGCGCGCGAAGCCGTCGAAGTCGGCGTTAACAAAAGCACGGGTGATTTCACGCGCGCGGTCAGCACGGAAGTTCATGAAAATGAGCGCGTCGCCGTCTTCCATCGCGGCATCGGCCTGGCCTGCGGCGCGGATCACGGTGGCTTTCACGAATTCATCGTTTTCATCGCGGGCATAGGCGGCCTGCAGACCTTCAACGGCGGTATTAGCCTGGAATTCACCCTGCGCCAGCGTCATCAGGTCATACGCTTTCTCCACGCGATCCCAACGGTTGTCGCGGTCCATCGCGTAGTAACGGCCAATGATGGAGGCGACGCGACCTTTGCCCAGCGCGGCAAATTTCTCTTCGAATTTTTTCAGCGAAGACTCTGCGCTGCGTGGCGGCGTATCGCGGCCATCGAGGAAAGCATGCAGATAGATTTTCTCTGCGCCACGCTCAGCGGCCAGTTCAACCATCGCCATGATGTGATCTTCGTGGCTATGGACGCCACCGGCAGAGAGCAGACCCATGATGTGCACGGCTTTACCGGCATTTTTCGCCTGGTCAACCGCGGCGGTCAGCGTTGGGTTGGCAAAGAAAGTGCGTTCTTTAATTTCAACGTCCAGACGGGTCAGGTCCTGATACACGATGCGGCCCGCACCCAGGTTAACGTGACCGACTTCGGAGTTACCCATCTGACGATCGGGCAGGCCCACTTCCAGACCGGAAGCATCGATCAGGGTATGCGGGCGTTTTGCCCACAGCGCATCCATTACCGGGGTTTTGGCATTAAAAATGGCGTTATCCTGGCTGTCTTCACGGTAGCCATAGCCATCCAGAATCACCAGTACCATAGGTTTTTTAGAAACCGACATTGCGAAACCTCACACTCAAGAGACAAAAATAATTGCGTAATTTTACTACAGCTGAATCGATAAAATAGCCTCAGAAGATCAAAGAATGGGGCAGGCTGGTTCACGGATGGTACGGATTTGCACTTTTTTTTCCGTAGTGCCCCGCAAAAATGCAATCCATTGCACGCGCTGGCTGTATTTGCGCCAACGCGCAGGTATACTCCTGTCCTGGTTTTTTTAATCACTGAGTCGGGAGTTGTTACCCCCCATGCAAGAAATTATGCAATTTGTTAGCCGCCATCCCATACTGAGTATCGCCTGGATTGCGTTACTGGTGGCGGTTTTGTTCACCACGTTTAAAGGCCTGACGTCGAAAGTTAAGGTCATCACTCGCGGCGAAGCCACGCGTCGTATCAACAAAGAAGACGCCGTTATCGTGGATTTACGTCAGCGTGACGATTTCCGCAAAGGCCATATCGCGGGTTCCATTAACCTGCTGCCGAGCGAAATCAAAGCGAACAACGTGGGCGAGCTGGAAAAACACAAAGACAAACCGGTTATCGTGGTCGATGGTTCCGGCATGCAGTGCCAGGAAGCGGCAAACGCGCTGATCAAAGCAGGCTTTGAGAACGTGTCTGTGCTGAAAGAAGGCGTTGCGGGCTGGAGCGGTGAGAATCTGCCGCTGGTTCGTGGGAAATAATTTTCCCGACGTAAACGAATTTGGAGATAAGTATGGCCAATATCGAGATCTACACTAAAGCAACCTGCCCGTTTTGCCATCGTGCGAAAGCGCTGCTGAACAGCAAGGGTGTGAGCTTCCAGGAACTGCCGATCGACGGCGATGCCGTGAAGCGTGAAGAGATGATCAAGCGCAGCGGTCGTACGACGGTTCCACAGATTTTTATTGATGCACAGCACATTGGCGGCTGTGATGACTTGTATGCGTTGGATGCGCGTGGTGGACTTGATCCCCTGCTGAGCTAACGCTGGGCCATGTTATTGGCATCAAGCGCTATTTAAGGACAACACTAAAGGGTTTTCTACACATGTCAGAACAAAACAACACCGAAATGGCTTTCCAGATCCAGCGTATTTACACCAAAGATGTCTCTTTCGAAGCGCCAAATGCGCCGCATGTTTTTCAGAAAGATTGGCAGCCAGAGGTTAAACTTGATCTGGATACAGCATCTACTCAACTGGCAGATGACGTATACGAAGTGGTGCTGCGTGTTACCGTAACGGCTTCCCTCGGTGAAGAAACGGCGTTCCTGTGCGAAGTTCAGCAAGGCGGTATCTTCTCTATCAGCGGAATCGAAGGCACCCAGATGGCGCATTGCCTGGGCGCATACTGCCCGAACATTCTGTTCCCGTATGCCCGCGAATGCATCACCAGCCTGGTTTCACGCGGTACGTTCCCGCAACTGAACCTTGCGCCGGTTAACTTTGATGCGCTGTTCATGAACTATTTACAGCAGCAGGCTGGCGAAGGTACTGAAGAACATCAGGATGCCTGATGAACCAAAGTAATGCTTCAATGACTGTGATCGGTGCCGGCTCGTACGGCACCGCTCTTGCCATCACCCTGGCAAGAAATGGCCACCAGGTTGTCCTGTGGGGCCACGATCCTAAACATATCGCGACCCTTGAGCACGATCGCTGCAACGTCGCGTTCCTCCCGGATGTGCCTTTCCCCGATACGTTACGCCTCGAAAGCGACTTAGCTACTGCGCTGGCGGCCAGCCGCGATATTCTGGTGGTCGTGCCAAGCCATGTCTTTGGCGAAGTATTGCGACAGATTAAGCCTCTGCTGCGTCCTGACGCGCGTCTGGTCTGGGCAACCAAAGGGCTGGAAGCAGAGACGGGACGCCTGTTGCAGGATGTTGCCCGTGAAGCGCTGGGCGATAAAATCCCGCTGGCAGTGATTTCCGGACCGACGTTCGCGAAAGAGCTGGCGGCAGGCATGCCGACGGCCATCTCCCTGGCCTCCACTGACGACACCTTTGCTGACGACCTACAGCAACTGCTGCATTGCGGTAAGAGTTTCCGTGTCTACAGCAACCCGGATTTCATCGGCGTTCAGTTGGGCGGCGCGGTGAAGAACGTGATTGCGATCGGCGCAGGAATGTCTGACGGCATTGGTTTTGGCGCTAATGCCCGTACTGCGCTAATTACGCGTGGCTTGACAGAGATGTCGCGTCTGGGCGCGGCGCTGGGTGCCGATCCCCAGACCTTTATGGGAATGGCCGGGTTAGGCGATCTGGTGCTGACCTGTACCGACAACCAGTCGCGCAACCGCCGTTTTGGCATGATGCTCGGTCAGGGCATGGATGTACAAGGCGCGCAGGACAAGATTGGACAGGTGGTTGAAGGCTACCGCAATACAAAAGAAGTTCGCGAGTTGGCGCACCGTTTTGGTGTCGAAATGCCAATAACCGAGGAAATTTATCAAGTATTATATTGCGGAAAAAACGCGCGCGAGGCAGCATTGACGTTATTAGGTCGTGCACGCAAGGATGAGCGAAGCAGCCACTAGTCTCAAGGATCCGTTTTTAAAAAATGACCCGGCCCGCGAAGAACGGGCCGGTCGTTAGCCTCATTACCTGGAGCCCGCAATGCCGTGTGAAGAACTGGATATCGTCTGGAACAATATAAAAGCCGAAGCCCGCGCTCTGGCAGACTGTGAGCCTATGCTGGCCAGTTTTTACCACGCAACGCTACTCAAGCATGAGAATCTGGGCAGTGCGCTAAGCTACATGCTGGCGAACAAACTGGCATCGCCCATTATGCCCGCCATAGCGATCCGTGAAGTGGTCGAAGAAGCGTATGCGGCAGACCCGGAAATGATCGCCTCAGCAGCCTGTGATATTCAGGCCGTCCGCACGCGTGACCCGGCGGTCGATAAATACTCCACTCCGCTTTTGTACCTGAAAGGTTTTCATGCCTTGCAGGCCTACCGTATTGGTCACTGGTTATGGAATGAAGGCCGCCGCGCGCTGGCAATCTTCCTGCAAAACCAGGTCTCCGTGACGTTCCAGGTGGATATTCACCCCGCGGCGAAGATTGGTCGTGGGATCATGCTCGATCATGCCACCGGCATTGTCGTCGGTGAGACGGCGGTGATCGAAGATGACGTGTCGATCCTGCAATCGGTCACCCTCGGCGGGACCGGTAAAACCAGTGGCGATCGTCATCCCAAAATTCGTGAAGGCGTGATGATTGGCGCGGGGGCGAAAATCCTCGGCAATATCGAAGTCGGACGTGGGGCAAAAATTGGCGCCGGTTCCGTGGTGTTACAGCCCGTTCCGCCGCACACCACCGCCGCTGGCGTCCCGGCGCGCATTGTCGGTAAGCCAGACAGCGATAAGCCGTCAATGGATATGGATCAGCATTTCAACGGGATACACCATACGTTTGAGTACGGCGACGGTATTTGATCTCTTGCCCGGTGGCGCTGTGCTTACCGGGCCTACAAAACCGCAGGTCGGATAAGGCGACAGCCGCCATCCGACGATTCAAAGTGTGCGCAAGACTGCGCCAGGATATCCCAACTGGCGCCACGCCTCATACACCACCACCGACACAGCATTTGACAGGTTCATACTGCGGCTGTCCGGCATCATCGGAATACGTATTTTTTGTTCAGCGGGCAGGGCATCGAGAATGCTGGCTGGCAGACCGCGCGTCTCCGGACCAAACATCAGATAGTCGCCATCCTGATAGCTCACCGCGCTGTGTGCAGGCGTGCCCTTGGTCGTCAGCGCGAACATGCGCTGCGGTTTTTCAGCTTCGAGAAATGCAGCGTAATCATGATGGCGAACCACCGCAGTAAATTCATGATAATCCAGTCCCGCGCGGCGCAGGCGTTTGTCGTCCCAGGTAAAGCCCATCGGCTCAATAATATGCAGACGAAAGCCTGTGTTTGCGCACAGACGAATGATGTTGCCCGTGTTCGGCGGGATTTCTGGTTCAAATAAGACGATGTTGAGCATGCTGCCCCCTTAATTACGGGGGGCAGAATAACACTTTCATTACGCCGCATCACCTTGCGATAGCGGTGCCAGTGCGGCAGGGAGCTTGTTGATTTCCTGTACCAGGGAATCCTTGCTGATGTCGGTGATGGATTTCGCACCGGTCAGCGTCATGGCAACTTTCATCTCTTTTTCAATCAGATTCAGCAAGTTTGCCACTCCCCCCTGACCTGCCGTCGCCAGCGCGTACAGATACGCACGGCCCAGCAAAACGGTATCTGCGCCCAGCGCAATCATTCGCACCACGTCCAGCCCGTTACGGATACCGCTGTCCGCGAGAATGGCGATATCGCCTTTAACCGCATCGGCAATGGCGGGCAGTGCGCGCGCGGAAGAGAGCACGCCGTCCAACTGACGGCCTCCGTGGTTAGAGACCACAATCCCATCGGCACCAAAGCGAACGGCGTCGCGGGCGTCTTCCGGATCGAGGATCCCTTTTATCACCATCGGACCATCCCAGAACTCCCGGATCCACTCAAGGTCCTTCCATGAAATTGACGGATCAAAGTTGTTTGCCAGCCAGCCGATGTAATCTTCCAGTCCGGTTGGCTTGCCGAGGTAAGCGGAGATATTGCCGAGATCGTGAGGACGACCGTTCAGACCGACGTCCCACGCCCACTGTGGATGAGTGACCGCCTGCCAGTAGCGACGCAGCGCGGCATTCGGGCCGCTCATCCCGGAGTGAGCGTCACGATAGCGTGCCCCCGGCGTCGGCATATCGACCGTAAAGACCAGCGTTGAGCAGCCCGCCGCTTTTGCGCGTTCCAGCGCATTACGCATGAATCCACGGTCGCGCAGAACATACAACTGGAACCACATCGGACGGTTAATAGTGGGCGCGACTTCTTCTATCGGGCACACGGAGACGGTGGAAAGGGTAAACGGGATCCCTTTCGCATCGGCTGCCGCAGCGGCCTGCACTTCGCCACGGCGGGCATACATGCCGCACAGCCCGACCGGCGCCAGCGCCACGGGCATCGACAGTTTTTCGTTAAACAGCGTGGTTTCCAGGCTCAAGTCAGACATGTTTTTCAGCACGCGCTGGCGTAGCGCCACGTCCGATAAGTCTTCCACGTTACGCCGCAGGGTATGTTCCGCATACGCACCGCCGTCGATGTAGTGAAACAGGAACGGGGGCAGAATGCGCTGGGCTGCGGCGCGATAATCGCTGGCGGCTGAAATAATCATGCTTTGTTCTCCCTGGGATTTTCATTGTGGTCGCCGGGCAGACGGGTAATGCGCGCCTGGCGAGCCTGGTCTTCATCAAATTGTTTAATGGTGGTATGGACGAAACTGAGGTGCGCCATCATCGCCTTACGCGCGCCGTCGGCGTCGCCCGCGAGAATGGCATCCAGTACGGCCTGATGTTGCTCCGTCAGCCGGGAAAAGACGGGCGGAACGAGATACATGCGCTGTCGGCTTTGTTTCACCGACGAATGCAGAACGTCGAAGAACCCGCGCATCGTTTGTAACAGCACCACGTTATGCGAGGCTTCGGCGATAGCCAGATGAAAACGAACGTCGGCCTGTGAGGCAAGATCCGGGTCTTCGCTGAGCGTGGCGTCAAAGCAGAGTTTGATTTTCTCTTTGTCGGCCGTGGTGGCGCGTATCGCCGCATGCCAGGCCGTACTGGCTTCGATGGCGTGTCGGGCTTCGAGAATATCGAAACTGTAATCCGGGTCGTCGGCCATCAGGGTTTTCAGCGGCTGAACGATGTTCTGTTCAGACCACTCTTCATGCTGCCAGCGGACAAACGTGCCGCCGCCGCGACGGCTGAGTAGCACGCCTTCGCTGACGAGCTTTGCCAGCGCTTCGCGCAGCGAGTTACGCGAGACGCCAAGCTGTACCGCCAGTTGGCGCTCGGCGGGCAATTTCATGCCCGCTTCCAGCTGTTGTTCTTCAATCAGCGCCCGCACACGAGAGGCAACCTCGTCCGACAGGCGTCTGGGCATCACGATCATGGAATCATCCAGGTTAAGACGTAAGCCTGAAGCGTGGTGATCACGCCCACCATGCAGGTGAAAATCAGGCTGTGTTTGACGGTAAAACGGAACAGATCCGACTCTTTGCCGACCAGTCCGACCGCCGCACAGGCGATGGCGATGGACTGCGGCGAAATCATTTTTCCGGTGACGCCACCAGTGGTATTGGCCGCCACCATCAGCACATCGGACACGCCGATTTGCTGTGCGGCAGTTGCCTGCAGGGCGGCAAACAGCGCGTTAGATGAGGTATCTGAACCGGTCAGGAATACCCCCAGCCAGCCGAGGAACGGCGAGAAGAAGGTAAAGGCGCTGCCCGTGTGCGCCAGCGCTAACGCCAGCGTCGAAGAGAGCCCGGAATAGTTGGAGATAAACGCAAAGGCCAGCACCATCCCGATGGAGTAGATCGGCAGCGCCAGTTCCTTCAGCGTGCTGCCGAAGGTCTGAATGGCGGCGGAAGGCTTCATCTTCAGCCAGACGATTGACAGCAGTGCGGCGAACAGGATGGCGGTGCCGGTCGCGGAGAACCAGTCAAATTTATACACTGCCGCGTAGGCGGTGGCTTCGTGAACCACGGGCGGCATGCGGGCAACCAGTTTGTCGAGGAACGGGACCGGGATGTTAATCACCCAGTCGTACAGCGCGCCGCCGGGAGCGAACAGGGCTTTAAACGGCGGCACGCTCCAGAGGGTTACGGTGGCCGTCAGGAACAGAAACGGCGACCAGGCGCGAACAACCTGTCCGGCGGTATAGTTCGTGCGTGCCAGCGTCTGATCAACTTGTGATGCGCCCATATCGCCAAAGCGGAAGATGCGAACCGGCTGCCAGCGTTTCAGGAACAGCGTCAGACAGACCAGCGAGACCAGCGAGGAGATGATGTCCGGCAATTCCGGGCCGATAAAGTTGGAGCTGAGGTACTGAGCAATAGCGAATGAACCACCCGCCACCATGACCGCAGGCCAGGTCTCTTTCACGCCGCGCCAGCCATCCATGATCGCCATGATCCAGAACAGTACGATAATTGTCAGGAACGGTAACTGACGACCCACCATCTGGCCGATTTCAAAGCTGTCCAGCCCGGTCACCTGGCCGGCGACCAGAATCGGGATCCCCATGGCACCAAACGCCACGGGCGCGGTATTGACGATCAGGCACAGTCCAGCGGCATACAGCGGGTTAAACCCGAGACCTACCAGCAGCGCGGCAGTGATGGCAACGGGGGCACCAAATCCCGCCGCCCCTTCGAGGAAGGCGCCAAATGAGAAGCCGACGATCAGCATTTGCAAACGCTGGTCAGGGGTAATCGACAGAATGGACGAGCGGATGATGTCGAACTGCCCGGTTTTCACCGAGATTTTGTAAACAAACACTGCGGCGATAATGATCCAGGCAATCGGCCATAGACCGTAGAAGAAACCGTACACCACCGAGGCCAGTGCGTGATCGACCGGCATTTTGTAGAAGAGCAGCGCCACGGCCAGCGCGATCACCACCGTCCACGAAGCGGCAACATAGCCTTTCAGCTTGAGCTTAATCAGCGCGAAAAAGAAAAACAGAATCGGGAGCGATGCGATCAGACTGGAAAGCCAGATGTTACCGGCCGGATCGTAGTTTTGTTGCCAGAGATTCATTGCAGGTCTCCTGAGGACCACACGCACAATGCAGTGAGTCTGTGCTCATCTTTTCGTCACATTGTGTGTAAAAGTGGTCCTGCCAATATTGTTGTGTAGGGATAATGACAACGAATGGTTAATCAAATGTTATTTATTGGCAACGGCAGTGTAGGCTTAAATTAATGAATTGTGAACCAGTGGTCGTAACTGAAGGGGATTGGTAGGGCCAATTAAGGGAGGGCCGGACAGCGGACGTGCTGCCCGGTATAAAAAATCAAAACTCGGTCTTTGCGAAGCCAGTCATCTCTTGCAGGCCCATTTCGCGGCCTAAGGCGGTCATTGGATGAACCACTACCAGACCGCGCACGCTTTTCTTCAGCTTGCCCATATCGGCCTGCTCTTTTTTGCTGATCGCACGACGGTACGGCAGGTTCATCAGTTTCTGCGCCTCTTTGCTCAGTTTTTGACTGTGAACGTCACGCAGACGGGCGATTTCTGCTTCCAGTGTGGCTTTCTCTTTTTCCAGCTCAGCGTATTTATCGGCGGCTTCAACCAGGGACAGATCGGCCTGCTGGTGGCGGATAGCGTCGAGGCGATCGCTCAGACGTTTGATTTCGTTTTTTTCGACTTCTTTCATGGGATGGCTTCTGATAGAAATAAGGTGAATGGCCTATAGTATGCGCGCAGAGCGGGTTTATTCACAACTAATGGGATAATAATAATCAAATAACGCGAGTATTCATTTGCTAACTATTTTTATAACGGACTGATTAATTAAACATTTTAGACCATAACAGGATCATGTAAGAGATAATTTGCCGCCAATGGATTAAGCACGTTTTCCTTAATGTTATGACGCGGGCGATCCTACACTAAAATTGACCGTTGCGCTTAAGCACGGCGGGACCGCATGGAGGAGATAACATGGCAAAAATAGGCGAGAATGTTCCGCTTCTGATTGATAAAGCTGTGGATTTTATGGCCTCAAGTCAGGCGTTTAAAGAGTATCTGAATAAAATGCCTGCGCGTGATGACGTTCCGAGCGAAGTGCCTGCAGAAAATGCGCAGATGTACCTGCAACGACTGAATTATTACCGGCGCCTGTATCAACCCGTGCAGGAAAAGGAGTAGCAGGCAGAGCGAGGCCTACTTCTGGAAGGCTTTTTTTAAGCTGATTTTAGAAATCAGCTCAGTCAGGGAGAGAACCATCGTCGAGCGCACCGCTTGCTGGTAGCGCTGGATTTGCATGGCGTACAAACTGGGGTCGGCGGCGTCAAACTGCGGCGGGGGTGGCAGCGCCAGTACGCAGTGCAGTTCACCGAACGGCCCGAGAATCTCATCATCCGTAAAGGCATACTCATTGCCGTCATGATTCATCTCTTCGCGCATCGCCATCAGCAGCTCTGCGTCTTCATATTCAGGACGACTGAGGACGCCCAGACCGTAGATCAGTTTCAGGCGCACAGACAGATCGCCCAGCGGTCCGTCGCCGTCGAGTAACGGTTCTACAGCGTACTTCACTGCGTAGTCATCTTTGCGAAACACCTGAAGCACCAGAATGTTTACCGCCTCGGTGAGTAACTCCACGGCGGTGATCAGGAAGCTCCGTACGGTTTTGCCAGCATTCAGACGCTCAAGCACACGATTTTCAAAGGCCTGGGTTTGTTCCATTATTGCCTGCATATCTGACAATCTATTAATCAGGCGCAGGGGCTCCTGCGCCAGTTCCAGCATCATTACTTTGCGTTATATGCGCTAACGGCCTCGGCAACGACATCGCTGTTGATATCCAGCCCGGAAATCTGGGCCAGCGCAGTCTGTGGGCCTTTCTCGGCGATCAGCGCGGCCAGCTCCTGCGCCTGCGGATCGTCTTCGCTACGGAAGTGCATCGCGGCAGCAATCCCTTTGACCAGGTTAGCGTGCGGCAAATGGTATTCCAGCGTACCCAGCAACGGTTTGATTAAACGGTCACCCGCGCTCAGTTTACGCAGCGGCTGGCGACCAACGCGCTCAACGTCATCTTTCAGATACGGGTTTTCAAAACGACCGAGGATTTTCTGAATGTATGCCGCATGCTTGTCGGCATCAAAACCGTAGCGTTTGATCAGCACCGCGCCGCTCTCTTCCATCGCCCCTTTGACCACTGCGCGGATTTTCTCGTCGAGAATCGCGTCGCGGATGGTCTGATGACCGGTCAATTTTCCGAGGTACGCGGTTATAGCATGCCCGGTGTTCAGCGTGAAGAGTTTACGTTCGACAAATGCCATCAGGTTATCAGTTAATTCCATTCCCGGGATGTTCGGCAGCTCGCCTTTGAACTGGGTCTGGTCAACGATCCACTCGCTGAAGGTTTCGACAGTCACTTCCAGCGGGTCGTGGGTCGCAGAGGCTGACGGCGGCACGATGCGGTCAACGGCGGAATCCACGAAGCCGACATGGGTGTCAACCCAGGCTTTGTCGTCTTCAGCCAGCGCGTTCAGCACATGACCTTTCAGTTGAGTGGTGCCTCGTACCATATTTTCACAGGCGATGATGTTTAGCGGGGTGGTGATCCCTTGCGCTTTGCGTTTGACCAGGCCTTTGGCGATGGCCGGAGCGATGCGCTCCAGCACGACCGGGCCAACGGCCGTGGTGACCAGGTCAACCTGGGCGATCAGCTCAACAACATCATCGCCAATGCTGCTTACCGCATTGACGCCAGTCACGGTATCCACCTGCTCATTTTCACCCACAACGTGAACCTGGTAGCTATGACGGGCATTCAGGGCGTCGAGCACGACCTGATTTACATCAGCGAATGTCAGTTGTATCCCCGCGTCCGCCAGCAGTTTGCCGATAAAGCCACGACCGATATTACCTGCGCCAAAATGTAATGCTTTCATAGTAGTAACCTTCATTAATGTTTTTACCCGAGAGGGCTGGGGTGAGGGGTTATCTGTTGCTCCCTCACCCAAACCCTCTCCACAAAGGAGAGGATTGGGTCGGCCCGATAAGCGCAATGTCACCGGGCCTCGGGGTTTACTTACGACCCGCCAGCAGCGCCAGCACTTCATCAACGCTGGTGGTGTTAGCCAGGCGTTCGATGACGGATTCGTCATCCAGCGCGTTGGTCAGGCTGGTAATCACCTGAATGTGCTCGTTGTTGCGAGCGGCGATACCGATCACCAGACGGGCGATGTCGTCGTCTTCTTCACCGAAACGAACGCCTTGCGGGTACTGGCAGAACACGACGCCGGTTTTCAGTACGCGGTCTTTCGCTTCAACGGTACCGTGCGGAACGGCGATAGACTCACCCAGATAGGTTGGGGTCAGTTTCTCACGTTCCAGCATCGCATCGACATATTCTGGCTCAACGTAACCGCCTTTCACCAGCTGCTCACCGGCGAAGCGAATCGCTTCTTCTTTGGTCGTTGCCGTACGTCCGAGGAAGATATTCTCCGCACCCAGTTTGAACAGGTTGTTATCCCCTTCGTCAAAGCTGTCTTTCAGGCTGTCGCGGACTTTGACTTCATTGTCAGTGTGGCGCTGAGCGGCAACCAGACGCTCGGTCAGGCTGGAGTACAGGCCGCTGTCGAGGAAGTTGGTCAGCGAAATATGCTGCGCCTGCGGTACCTGACGCATCGCACGTTCGGTGAGATCGCGGTGAGTGATGACCAGGTCAACATCCGGCGGCAGGTTGTTAATCGCGCTGTTGGTGACCGAGATCTGGCTCAGACCGGCATCCTGCACTTTCTTACGCAGTACGCCGGCGCCCATTGCGCTGGAACCCATACCGGCATCACAGGCAACGATGATTTTACGCACGTGGCTCAGGTCGTTGGTGACATCGCCAGCAGACAGCGGAGTACCGCCTTTGGATTCTGCTTTCATGTCATGCATACGGCGGGTCGCCGCTTCAATGTCATCGTCTTCTTTCACTTTGCTGGTTTTCAGCAGAATGGCAGAGACAACGAAGGAGACCGCCATCGCCGCACAGATTGCCGCGATGTTAGCGAAGTAGGCGCCTTTTGGCGTCATCGCCAGCACTGCCAGGATTGAACCCGGAGAAGCCGGAGAAACCAGACCGCCATTCAGGAGAGTCAGCGTAAACACACCCGTCATACCGCCGAGGATAACGGCGAGGATCAGACGCGGGTTCATCAGCACATACGGGAAGTAAATTTCGTGGATACCGCCCAGGAAGTGGATGATTGCCGCACCGCCTGCAGACTGTTTAGCGCTACCGCGACCAAAGAACATGTACGCCAGCAGAACACCCATCCCCGGACCCGGGTTGGCTTCAATCAGGAAGAAGATGGATTTACCCAACTCATGGGACTGCTGAATACCCAGAGGTGAGAAGATACCATGGTTGATAGCGTTGTTCAGGAACAGGATTTTCGCTGGTTCAACGAAGATAGACGCCAGCGGCAGCATGTCATGGACAACCATGAAGTTAACGCCTGCAGCCAACACTTTCGACAGAACTTCAACTGCTGGACCAATGCCGAGGAATGCCAGAATGGCGAGGATCATACCGATGATGCCAGCGGAGAAGTTATTCACCAGCATCTCAAAACCGGATTTGATCTTACCGTCTACCCAACCATCGAAATGTTTGATTGCCCAGCCGCCCAGAGGACCGGCGATCATTGCACCGAGGAACATCGGCATGTCTGCGCCGACGATAACGCCCATGGTGGTGATTGCGCCCACCACGCCGCCGCGTTCGCCACCCACCAGTCTACCGCCGGTATAACCGATCAGCAGCGGCAGGAGATAGGTGATCATTGGGCCAACCAGCTTCGCCAGCGTTTCGTTTGGCAACCACCCTGTCGGAATAAATAGTGCAGTGATAATACCCCACGCGATAAACGCGCCGATATTTGGCATCACCATATTGCTGAGGAATCGACCAAAGCTTTGCACCTTGATCTTAATATCGGATGACATAAAAACACCCCTTCTTATGTTTGCTATCGCGCAGGCTGGAAGCCCGAGGTTTTGTTAATGTAGCGGCAGAGGTAGCCGGACCCTGTAGATACTGCGAAATCTGGCACTGAATCGTTAAGCTGTCCAGTCAGCGACCTTTAATGTGATTTGTGTCACATAAATATAGGGGGTAGGGAGGTAATTGATGTGATATTAATCACAAAACGGCTGTGTAAAAAAGCAACAAACCGTCGTTCTGAACCATTAATGGCATTAATTTGTGATGTAATTCACGTTTTATCTTTGGCTGTTTGTTGAATGTTTGTGATCTGAATCACAAGAAATATTCATCCAGATTTGTCCCGATGTGATCCTGGGCAGATTCCTCTCGTTGTCACCTGGCCTGATGTCATTAAATAACCATCTGGCGTGAAAAATAGTCTTTGGCGTGATGGCGAAAATGCATAACTCCCATTATGTTCAAATCATCAGCCAAATTACATTCGGCTGCCTGCAATAAAAACTCAAATGGGCGTAAAGTCGAGGCGGATATGTTTCTAAATTATTTCGCGTTAGGTGTGCTGATTTTCGTCTTTCTGGTGATTTTTTACGGCGTTATTGCCATCCATGATATCCCCTATTTAATTGCGAAGAAACGCAACCACCCGCATGCCGATGCTATTCATACCGCAGGCTGGGTGAGTCTGTTTACGCTCCATGTGATCTGGCCGTTTTTTTGGATTTGGGCAACCCTCTACCAACCGGAACGCGGCTGGGGGATGCATAATCACATCACGTCGCCGGGACAACATCCTGAAATTGCCGCGTTATCTGCGCGTATTACACAACTCGAGAAAAAACTGGCCGAAGTTAACACGGCTGAGAATACGACGTTTCCGGAGAGTTAATCATGGATCTGTTGATTATATTAACCTACGTCGCGCTGGCGTGGGCAGTCTTCAAAATATTCCGCATACCGGTGAATCAATGGACGCTGGCGACGGCGGCATTAGGCGGTGTATTTCTGGTCAGCGGCCTGATCCTGTTAATGAACTATAACCATCCGTATACCTTTACTGCGCAAAAAGCCGTTATTTCCATTCCTGTTACGCCGCAGGTTACCGGAATTGTCAGCGAGGTGACGGATAAAAATAACCAACTGATTAAAAAGGGTGAAGTGCTATTTAAACTCGACCCGGTTCGCTATCAGGCGCGCGTGGACAGGTTACAGGCCGATCTGGTCACCGCCACGCATAATATCCAGACGCTGAAAGCCCAGCTCTCAGAAGCGCAGGCTAATACGACGCGGGTCTCTGCGGAGCGCGATCGGCTGTATAAAGATTATCAGCGTTACCTGAAGGGCAGCCAGGCGCGGGTGAACCCCTTCTCAGAAAGCGATATTGATAACGCCCGGCAAAATTATCTGGCGCAGGATGCGCTGGTGAAGGGTTCAGTGGCTGAGCAGGTGCAAATTCAAAGCCAGTTAGACAGCATGGTTAACGGCGAACAGTCGCAGATTGCCAGTCTGAGGGCGCAACTGGCAGAGGCGAAATACAACCTCGATCAGACCATTATTCGCGCCCCCAGCAACGGCTACGTCACCCAGGTGCTGATCCGACCCGGTACCTACGCTGCCGCGCTACCGCTGCGTCCGGTGATGGTCTTTATCCCCGAACAAAAGCGGCAGATCGTCGCTCAGTTTCGGCAGAACTCGCTGCTTCGTCTTGAACCCGGCGACGACGCGGAGGTGGTATTTAACGCGCTTCCTGGGCAAGTTTTTCACGGTAAGTTGACCAGCATATTGCCTGTGGTGCCGGGCGGCTCGTATCAGGCTCAGGGGGCTTTACAGTCCCTGACGGTGGTGCCCGGGACCGATGGCGTCCTGGCGACGATTGAACTGGACCCGAATGCCGATGTGGATGCGTTACCCGACGGCATCTACGCGCAAGTGGCAGTCTATTCCGACCATTTCGCCCATGTTTCGGTCATGCGTAAGGTGTTACTGCGCATGACCAGTTGGATGCACTACCTTTATTTGGATCATTGAGAACGCCGTCACCTGCCTTTTCCCGCTGCGTGAGCCATACTCATTGTTTTGTGTTGGCGAAAAGGACTGATCATGAAACTCATTGGTAGCTACACCAGCCCGTTTGTACGAAAAATTTCGATCCTGCTGTTGGAAAAAGGCATCACATTCGAATTTGTTAATGAACTGCCCTACAACGCGGAAAATGGCGTCGCGCAGTACAATCCGTTAGGAAAAGTACCGGCGCTGGTGACTGACGATGGGGAGTACTGGTTCGATTCGCCAATTATCGCCGAATACATTGAACTGCTGGATATTGCGCCAGCGATGCTGCCGCGTGAACCGCTGGCCTCGCTGAAAGTCCGTCAACTTGAGGCACTGGCCGATGGGATTATGGACGCCGGTCTGGTGTCGGTGCGCGAGCAGGCACGTCCCGCCGCGCAGCAATCGGAAACCGAACTGTTGCGCCAGCGCGAGAAAATTAACCGCAGTCTGGATGCGCTGGAAGCGTACCTGGTCGACGGGACGATTAAACCTGACACGGTTGATCTGGCGACCATCGCCATTGCCTGCGCGGTGGGCTATCTCAACTTCCGCCGCGTCTCACCGGGCTGGTGCGTGAGCCGACCTCACCTGGTCAAGCTGGTGGAGACGCTGTTTCAGCGCGAGAGTTTTGCCCGCACTGAACCCCCAAAGGCTTGATTCATATTCTGTCCGTCCAGGCAATCTCACGTTACAATCCCCTCTATGTCGATATCCCTCCCCGTTGTGGGGAGGGTCACCAACAGCCAGGCCTTTTCATGACGACCGAAACCCGTTCGCTCTATAGTCAGCTTCCCGCCATTGATCGCTTATTGCGTGAAAGTGAATTTCTTACCCTGCGTGAGACTCACGGGCATACCCGTGTCGTTGATCTGCTTCGTCAACTGCTTGATGAAGCAAGAGAGATGATTCGCGATACGCAGACGTTGCCTGCGTGGTGTGAAAACTGGGCGCAGGAAGTGAGTCTTCGGCTGGAAAAGGAGGCCCGGAGTGCGCTGCGCCCGGTAATTAACCTGACGGGCACGGTGTTACATACCAATCTGGGTCGCGCTTTACAGGCTGAAGAGGCCGTCGCGGCTGTCACGCAGGCCATGCGCTCGCCGGTGACGCTGGAGTATGATCTGGACGGCGCGGGACGCGGGCATCGTGACCGCGCACTGGCGGAATTGCTGTGCCGTATCACCGGCGCGGAAGATGCCTGCATTGTGAATAACAACGCGGCGGCGGTACTGCTGATGCTGGCCGCCACCGCCGCCGGTAAAGAGGTGGTGGTATCACGCGGTGAGCTGGTGGAGATCGGCGGCGCGTTTCGTATCCCGGATGTGATGCGTCAGGCTGGGTGTACGCTACATGAAGTGGGAACCACTAACCGGACGCATGCCGATGACTATCGCCAGGCGGTAAATGAAAACACCGGCCTGCTGATGAAGGTACATACCAGTAATTACAGCATCGAAGGGTTTACCCACTCTGTTGATGAAACGGAGCTGGTCCAGATCGGCCAGGCGCTGGATATTCCTGTTGTGGCCGATCTTGGTAGTGGTTCGCTGGTCGATTTGAGCCAGTACGGCCTGCCGAAAGAGCCAATGCCGCAGCAGTTGATTGCCGCGGGTGTTAGCCTGGTGAGCTTCTCGGGCGACAAGCTGTTGGGCGGTCCGCAGGCTGGGATCATCGTCGGTAAGAAAGAGATGATTGCGCAATTGCAGCGTCATCCGCTTAAACGTGCGTTGCGGGCGGATAAAATGACCCTTGCTGCGCTGGAAGCGACGTTGCGTCTGTATCTCCACCCGGAAGCGCTGGCCGAGAAACTGCCGACGCTGCGCCTGTTGACCCGACGTAAAGACGCGATTCAGTCTCAGGCGGAGCGGCTTCTGGCGCCGCTGGCCGCGCACTATGGTGCGGAGTTTGCGGTGAGCGTACAGCCCTGTCTGTCGCAAATCGGCAGTGGCTCTTTGCCGGTTGATCGGCTCCCCAGCGCGGCATTAACCTTTACACCGCACGACGGCCGCGGAAGCCGTCTTGAAGCCCTGGCGACCCGCTGGCGTGAGCTACCGGTTCCGGTTATCGGCCGGATTTACGAGGGCCGACTGTGGCTGGATTTACGCTGTCTTGAAGATGAGACCCGGTTTATGGAGATGTTGTTGAAATGATTATTGCGACCGCCGGACATGTCGACCACGGGAAAACGACGCTGCTGCAGGCCATTACCGGCGTGAATGCCGATCGCCTGCCGGAAGAGAAAAAGCGTGGCATGACCATCGACCTGGGCTATGCCTACTGGCCGCAGCCAGACGGGCGTGTGCTGGGCTTTATCGATGTTCCCGGTCACGAGAAGTTTCTCTCAAACATGCTGGCGGGCGTGGGCGGAATCGATCATGCGTTGCTGGTGGTAGCCTGTGACGATGGCGTGATGGCGCAAACGCGCGAACACCTGGCGATCCTGCAATTGACCGGGAATCCGACGCTGACGGTGGCGCTGACCAAAGCCGACCGTGTGGATGATACGCGGGTGCAGGAGGTCCAACAGCAGGTGGAGGATGTCCTGCGCGAGTATGGTTTTGCGCAGGCGACGCTATTTGTGACGGCCGCGAATGAAGGCCGCGGGATTGAGGCGTTACGCGAACATTTGCAGCAACTGCCCGCCCGCGAACACGCCATGAATCAGACGTTCAGACTGGCTATCGATCGTGCCTTTACTGTAAAAGGCGCCGGGCTGGTGGTGACCGGTACTGCGCTGAGCGGTGAAGTAAACGTTGGGGATACGCTGTGGCTGACCGGCGTGAACGCATCTGTGCGCGTGCGCGGACTTCACGCGCAAAACCAGGCGAGTGAGCATGCTCATGCCGGGCAGCGCATCGCGCTGAATATCGTCGGCGATGCTGAAAAGGAGCAGCTTAACCGGGGTGACTGGCTGCTTTCAGACGCCCCGCCTGAGCCGTTCACGCGGGTGATTGTCGCGCTGGAAAGCCACGTCCCGCTTACGCAGTGGCAGCCGCTACATATTCACCATGCGGCGAGTCATGTGACCGGGCGGGTATCGCTGCTGGAAGCTAACCTGGCGGAACTGGTGTTTGATACGCCCCTGCTGCTGGCCGATAACGACCGGCTTGTGCTGCGCGATATCTCCGCGCGCGCGACGCTGGCCGGGGCGCGGGTGGTTGCACTTAATCCGCCACGTCGCGGCAAACGTAAACCCGAGTATCTGCAATGGCTGGCGTCACTGGCGGCGGCGAAAGATGACGGTGCCGCGCTGGCGGTGCACCTGCAACGCGGGGCGGTCAATCTGCCCGATTTTGCGTGGGCGCGCCAGCTAAATGGCGACGGTATGCGTTCGCTCATTCACCAGCATGGATTTATTCAGGCAGGTTACAGCCTGCTGAATGCGGAAGTTGCCGCGCGCTGGCAGCGCAAAATCCTCGACACGCTGGCGACTTACCATGAACAACATCGCGATGAGCCTGGTCCGGGGCGCGAACGCCTGCGTCGTATGGCGCTGCCGATGGAAGATGAAGCGCTGGTGCTGTTGTTGATTGAACAAATGCGCGACAGCGGCGATATTCACAGCCACCATGGCTGGTTGCATCTGCCGGATCACAAGGCAGGGTTTACTGACGAACAGCAGGCTACCTGGCTTAAAGCCGCGCCGTTATTTGGTGACGAGCCCTGGTGGGTCCGCGATCTCGCGCGTGAAACCGCGACCGAGGAGCAGACCATGCGTCTGGTGTTGCGGCAGGCGGCGCAGCAGGGGATGATTACGGCGATCGTAAAAGATCGTTACTACCGTAACGATCGCATTGTGGCTTTCGCCAGCATGATCCGCGAACTGGATCAGGAGAAAGGCTCAACCTGCGCGGCGGATTTTCGCGATCGGTTGGGCGTAGGGCGAAAGCTGGCGATTCAGATACTGGAATATTTCGACCGGATTGGCTTTACGCGTCGTCGTGGAAATGATCACCTGTTACGCGATGCGTTATTATTTCCGGCAAAGGAATAATACAATTTATTAAAAATAAGAAAGAATTGACCTAATAAATAGGTCGAGACGAAAAGAGCCCATTAATTTGTAGCCTAATGTGCTCTTTTATTTTTTCATTAAATAAACACCGCTGTGATCATATTTTCTCCTGAGATTCGTTCGTATGCTGCAATCCCTTCAAAAACTATTAAGGATTGAGCATATGGCTGCTTCTACATTTTATATTCCTTCTGTGAATATAATTGGGGCTGATTTATTAAAAGATGCAATGAATGCTATGGTGGAATATGGCTTTCGTCGGACGTTAATTGTCACCGACAGTGTGCTGACGAAATTAGGCATGGCGGGTGATATTCAAAAAGCATTGCAGAAACATGATATTTTCAGCGTCATATTTGATGGTACACACCCTAATCCGACGACAATTAATGTCGCCGACGGCCTGAAAATCCTGAAAGAAAATGATTGTGACAGCGTTATTTCGCTGGGTGGCGGTTCCCCACATGATTGCGCCAAAGGGATTGCGCTGGTGGCGGCGAATGGGGGTGATATTCGCGATTATGAAGGTGTCGATCGCTCGGCAAAACCACAGTTGCCGATGATTGCCATTAACACTACGGCAGGGACGGCCTCTGAAATGACGCGTTTCTGCATCATCACTGACGTTGACCGTCACATCAAAATGGCGATTGTGGATAAACACGTCACGCCACTGCTCTCGGTAAATGACTCTTCGCTGATGATCGGCATGCCAAAATCGCTGACGGCGGCGACCGGCATGGACGCGCTGACCCATGCGATTGAAGCCTATGTTTCTGTGGCCGCTACGCCGATCACGGATGCCTGCGCCCTGAAAGCGATGACCATGATTTCTGATAATCTGGTCGTTGCCGTGGAATCGGGCGGCAATGTGCATGCGCGTGAAGCGATGGCCTATGCGCAGTTCCTGGCGGGGATGGCCTTCAATAATGCGTCATTAGGTTACGTCCACGCGATGGCGCACCAGTTAGGCGGTTTCTATGACCTGCCGCACGGTGTGTGTAATGCCGTCCTGCTGCCACACGTTCAGGTATTCAACAGCCAGGTGGCCGCAGCGCGTCTGCGTGATTGCGCGGCAGCTATGGGGGTTCAAGTTGCAGGGATGACCGACGCCGAAGGCGCAGAAGCCTGTATCGAGGCGATCCGCGCGCTGGCGCAGCAGGTGAATATCCCGGCGGGTCTGCGAGCCCTGGGCGTGAAAGAAGAAGATATTCCGGTGCTGGCGGCTAATGCGTTGAAAGATGCCTGCGGTCTGACTAACCCAATTCAGGCCACGCACGACGAGATTATGTCGATCTATCGTGCGGCGATGTAATTCGTGACCGCTATCGTAAACCTATAAGCGGCTGGCGAGAAAATCGCCAGCCCCGTCTACCCTTGTTATACACCTGGAGCAAGGAGACGATCATGACCAATAACCCTCCCCGTATTCAGCCCGGCGAGTACGGTTTTCCCCTGAAGTTAAAGGCCCGTTACGACAACTTTATCGGTGGTGACTGGGTTGCCCCGAGTGACGGCGAGTATTACCAGAACCTGACGCCCGTCACCGGGCAACTGTTATGCGAAGTGGCTTCTTCCGGTAAAAGGGACATTGACCTGGCGCTCGACGCGGCCCACAAGGTGAAAGACCAGTGGGCGCATACTTCTGTTCAGGATCGGGCGGCGATTCTGTTCAAGATTGCCGACCGTATGGAGCAGAACCTCGAACTGCTGGCGACGGCGGAAACCTGGGATAACGGTAAGCCGATCCGTGAAACCAGCGCGGCGGATGTCCCGCTGGCAATCGACCATTTCCGCTATTTCGCCTCCTGTATTCGCGCCCAGGAGGGCGGGATCAGTGAAGTGGATAGCGACACTGTAGCTTATCACTTCCACGAACCGCTCGGCGTGGTCGGACAAATTATCCCGTGGAATTTCCCCTTATTGATGGCGAGCTGGAAAATGGCGCCCGCGCTGGCGGCAGGAAACTGCGTAGTGCTTAAACCTGCCCGCCTGACGCCGCTGTCCGTTTTACTGCTGATGGAAGTGATTGGCGATCTCCTCCCGCCTGGCGTGGTGAACGTAGTGAACGGCGCGGGTGGAGAGATTGGCGAGTATCTGGCAACCTCGAAGCGTATTGCTAAAGTGGCATTCACCGGCTCGACGGAAGTCGGGCAGCAGATCATGCAATATGCCACGCAGAATATCATCCCGGTCACTCTGGAGCTGGGCGGGAAATCACCGAACATTTTCTTCGCCGACGTGATGGACGAAGAGGATGCATTTTTCGATAAGGCGCTGGAAGGTTTTGCGCTCTTTGCCTTTAACCAGGGTGAAGTGTGCACTTGTCCGAGCCGCGCGCTGGTGCAGGAATCCATCTACGAACGCTTTATGGAGCGCGCCATTCGCCGCGTAGAAAGCATCCGCAGCGGTAACCCGTTGGACAGCGTGACGCAAATGGGGGCACAGGTCTCTCATGGGCAGATGGAAACTATCCTGAATTACATTGATATCGGTAAGAAAGAAGGGGCGGATGTCCTGACCGGTGGGCGGCGTAAGCAGCTTGAAGGTGAACTGAAAGACGGCTATTACCTCGAGCCGACCATCCTGTCTGGTAAGAATAATATGCGCGTGTTCCAGGAGGAGATCTTTGGCCCGGTACTGGCGGTGACCACGTTCAAAACAATGGACGAGGCGCTTGAGCTAGCCAACGATACCCAGTACGGCCTCGGAGCGGGCGTCTGGAGCCGTAACGGTAACCTGGCGTATAAAATGGGACGCGGTATTCAGGCAGGACGCGTATGGACCAACTGCTACCATGCTTACCCGGCTCATGCGGCCTTTGGTGGCTACAAGCAGTCGGGGATTGGACGCGAAACCCACAAGATGATGCTGGAGCATTATCAGCAGACAAAATGTTTACTGGTGAGCTACTCCGATAAACCGCTGGGACTCTTTTAACTGACCGCGTTATGCCCGATGGCGCTTTGCTTATCGGGCATAACGATTAATCCAACACCTTTACCTGTAACGGACGGAAACGGCTGTAGACCCACAGTCCCAGGCAGGCAATCGACCCGATGAAAACGGTGAACAGTACGGTGATAAACACACCGCTGAACAGCGCGGCAGGAATCGCCATTACACCATGCACGGGTTGATCGTTCCATTTTACCAGGTCAAAGCCGAAGAGACTCAAAACGCCACAAATAAAACTGAAAGATATCATTGGGATACCAAGGCCAATAAGTAATAAACGGTAAATAGTGACCGCTTTGATGCGCTTAAGGCTGACGGTGGATGAGGTTTCCGCGTTGTTCATTTTTGTTCCCTTGTATTGATGTTTAAACATAATAAACTGCGATGTGCATAAAAAACAACATACTAAAAAATGGACTGTATATAAAAAACCATATGTCGATATATAAATATGAGAATTGCAGGGCATCTGGTCATTCCACTATCATTCTCAAACTCTTTTTTTTGATTCTATTCTCTGGGAGGAATATGTTTCTCGATTATTTTGCGCTTGGGGTGCTGATTTTTGTATTTCTCGTCATTTTCTACGGAATTATTATTTTACATGATATTCCCTATTTAATTGCGAAAAAACGCAATCATCCTCATGCCGATGCTATTCATGTCGCGGGGTGGGTGAGTTTGTTTACATTACATGTTATCTGGCCTTTCTTGTGGATTTGGGCCACGCTCTATCGTCCGGAACGCGGGTGGGGAATGCAAAATACTGAATCTGGTGTTGTGCAACTCCAGGAGCGTATTGCCGGGCTGGAAAAACAATTGGCTGACCTGAAATCCTCTTCTGGCGAGTATTAATTATGGATTTACTGATTATCCTGACCTATGTGGCTTTCGCATGGGCGATTTTTAAGATCTTCAACATTCCCGTTAATAAATGGACCATACCGACGGCGGCGCTGGGGGGAATATTTATTGTCAGCGGTTTAATCTTATTAATGAATTACAACCACCCCTATACATTTAAAGCGCAAAAAGCGGTGGTGTCTATTCCCGTTGTTCCGCAGGTCACTGGCGTAGTGATTGAAGTGACGGATAAGAAAAATACGCTGATTAAAAAAGGTGAAGTGCTGTTCAGGCTTGATCCCACGCGCTATCAGGCCAGGGTGGATCGTCTGCTGGCGGATATTGTGACGGCGCAACATAAGCAGCATGCGCTGGGTGCCGAACTGGATGAAATGACCGCCAATACCCAGCAGGCAAAAGCCACGCGAGACAAGTTTGCGAAGGAGTATCAGCGTTATGCGCAGGGGAGTCAGGCGAAGGTGAATCCATTCTCTGAGCGCGACATTGACGTCGCACGGCAGAACTACCTGGCGCAGGAGGCTTCGGTTAAATCGTCAGCGGCGGAACAACAGCAGATTCAAAGCCAGTTAGACAGCCTGGTAATGGGTGAGCACTCACAGATAGCCAGTCTGAAAGCGCAGTTGGCCGAGGCGGAATATAACCTGGAACAAACCATCGTTCGCGCGCCGAGTGACGGTTATGTAACCCAGGTGCTGATTCGCCCGGGAACCTATGCCGCCTCGCTGCCTCTGCGCCCGGTGATGGTATTTATTCCTGCTCAGAAGCGACAAATTGTCGCGCAATTCCGCCAGAACTCGTTGCTGCGACTGGAGCCCGGCGATGACGCGGAAGTGGTATTCAATGCCTTACCGGGCAAGGTATTCAGCGGTAAGCTGGCTGCCATCAGTCCGGCAGTGCCTGGTGGGACATACCAGTCGACCGGGACGTTACAGTCGTTGAATACGGTACCGGGGGCGGAAGGTGTCATTGCCACGATCGAGTTGAACGATCATGCTGATTTACGTGCATTACCGGATGGAATTTATGCACAGGTCGCGGTCTACTCCGACCATTTCAGCCATGTCTCGGTCATGCGTAAGGTATTGTTGCGCATGACCAGTTGGGTACATTACCTTTATCTCGATCATTAATTGTCGATGATTGAATCTTGCTCGGGACGCAACAGTTGCGTCTGAGCAAGCTGGTTGCGGATTTCCCGTAACATCTCATCCAGTACATACTGAACTCGCCAGGGCTGATACTCCCGCTTGCGGAAGATCGCGACCAGGTCCAGCCACCACTCATGCTGTTCTGAAAAGCAAGGGACGAGCGTCCCGGCCTTCAGATCGTTTTTCACGCTTTCATTGGGTGCAAACACAATACCCAGATGGTTGCGCGCCAGTTCCAGCGCCGACAGGGTATTGTCACAAACGTAGTTCCCCGTCACGCGATAGTCGCGCATCTCTTTACTGCCGGCACTGTTGAAGCGCCAGATGTTGGCATCATCAATCATCATAGAATCGATCAGGATGCAGGAGTGATGCTCAAGGTCTTCAGGTCGGCTTAGCGGGTGCTTTTCAAGGTAAGTCTGGCTGGCAAAGGCCGTCACTGCATATTTGGTAATAAAACTGGCAACCAGTGATTCATCTTTCGGGTGGGCATAGGTAATTAACACGTCACAGTCGTCAGGAAACTCGACGCCTTCATAAAAGGCTTTTGGCTCAAGGTTGCTGGTTTTCAGCGACAAAGAGATGTCGCCAATGTCTTTAATTCTGGCGATAACCTGTTTCGATAAGTAAGCGATGATGCCTGTCGGCGCGTACACCGTTACTCGCCCTCGCTTTTCGTGTTTATAATCAGCAATGAAATGATTTAGCTGCGCGTTTCTGTCGAGCATATCATTAATGTAGGGCAGAAGCGCCGCACCAAAAGGGGTCAGCGTCAGTTGCCGGGTCGTCCGGTCAAAAACCTTAAGGCCGACTTTTGATTCAAAATCAGCAAGATATTTGCTGACGTTGGCCTGGGCGATGCCGAGAACAGTTGCGGCATGACTGATGTTTTCACTGGCGGCAATGACCGAGATGATCTTTAATTCCCGATGCTTGAGTTGTAATTTATTCATCACAGCAGCCCAATATATATAAGTTTTTATATATTACTATATAAATATGTGCCTTGCACCGACGAATTTGTAAGCATTATTATTTCGACGCTTTGTGGCTTATTTTAAATGGAACGTCGGGCATGTTAATTAAACGCAATATAGTGGCACTATTTGCTTTCTCCTTTATCGCCAGTGCATCTGCTTCGGAATTATCCATTGGCGCGGGTGCGATATATAATGAATCTCCTTATCGCGGGTATAATGAAAATACCCATGCTATTCCCCTCATTAGTTATGAAGGCGAATCATTCTATGTTCGGCAAACCACGCTGGGCTACATTTTGTCTAAAAGTGAACAAAATGAATTTAGTCTGACCGCTTCCTGGATGCCGTTGGAATTTGATCCTGGCGATAACGACGACCACGCCATGAAAAAGCTCGACAAGCGTGACAGTACGATAATGGCGGGCGCGGCCTGGTATCATCATGAAAATTGGGGCAGCGTGAAAGTTTCTGCGGCCGCAGATGTTCTGGATAACAGCAATGGCTGGATGGGAGAATTATCACTGTTCCGTAAAATTCCTGTCGGACAGCTTGCTTTGATCCCGTCTGCTGGCGTGCTTTACTACGATGAAAATTTCAACGACTACTATTACGGTGTGTCAGGCAGTGAATCCCGTCGCAGTGGTCTGGATCGCTATTCCGCACAGGACAGTTGGGTTCCTTACGTCAGCCTGACCGCAAAATACCCCGTCACTGACAACATTATTCTGATGGCGAGCGCGGCTTACAGCGTGCTGCCAGATGAAATCAAAGACAGCCCGATGATCGACCGTGATGACAGCTTTACTTTCATGTCAGGCGTGAGCTGGCGCTTCTAAAAGAATAAGAAGAATTGCCGGACAGCGGCCATTGTCCCGGCCTGGGATTGGGTCAATTCACAGGTCTGCCGCTGTTCGGCATATTTCTACCGCTCTTCAGTTAAGAGAACTACACTGTAATAATAATTGTCCCGGAACGCACTGTTGCCGGGAGTCACTTTCCCTCTCCATGACGCATTATTGATCCATGCAGCATATTAAGCTGTAATTTGTGATAAATATGCCCGTTTAACTTGTATTGTCGAATATTCACACTGAAATAGAATAACGCTCTACTAATTTGTTTTTAGAGATTATTTAACAGCGCCTGGATTGATCTTTTAGGTATTCAGTCTGCACTTTGCTTGCGGCGAGATTAAAATGAACGCTTCAGGTATCTATTGAAATTAACTCTATTTTTTTTAAACTTGCGTAAGACAATATCTACAAGGACTTACACATGTTTAGCTATCGATAGTTCAGTAAAACGTGAGTATGTAATGATGGAATACCAGTTACATGGATTTATGATAGGTCGGGAAATATTTTTTGATATCAGTGAGTCGAGAATTTTCAGGCTGCCGGTAAATAAAATGGACAGTGTTATTGCATTTGGTGGCGTATTTTTTAACCGCACAATGCTACGCTTGTTTGTTTATCTTTTACTGAACGCCAGGACCCATTATGTTTCAAAAGATGAGTTACTCGTCAACGTCTGGGAAAAAAATGAATTAAGTGCTTCCACACAGCGTTTGTCTACGATGGTTAAAAATCTCAACAACAAATTATATTTGCTGGGATTACCTCAGCATTCCATCGTTAGCGTAAAAGGAAGCGGATACATACTGGCACTGGATAATATTCAACCGCTCTACAGTGCGGTTGATGAGGCAGATTATCAAATATAGGTATCACTCAATCGGGTGCCAGCTTATTCCGCAGCGTGATGTCGCCTGCGGATTATTCCCCTGGACGTCAACGCCCAGGGTTTTTTTTATGCGTCAGGCAGAAATCCGGTCGTAAGTATAAGGCGAATCCCCTGAACGTTTCTGGCATCTGACAAAATTCGACCATTTCCCCTGTTTGATCAAGGCAGCCGCGCTATTCTCTCTGGCACTCTGTGGTTTTATGGCGGGGGGAGGGTGCAATGAACCGGTTTATCATGGCGGATGCGACTAAGTGTATTGGCTGTCGTACCTGTGAAGTCGCTTGCGTGGTCTCGCATCAGGAGAATCAGGACTGTGCCGCGGTGTCAGCAGAACACTTTGTCTCGCGCATCCGGGTTATTAAGGAAAATACCTTTACCACCGCCGTTGCCTGTCATCAGTGTGAAGACGCACCGTGCGCCAATGTTTGCCCGACACAGGCCATTCGTCGCGATCGTGGACACATTTTTGTTGAGCAGGTGCGCTGTATTGGTTGTAAAAGCTGCATGTTGGCGTGCCCGTTCGGCGCAATGAACGTTGTTGCACAAACCTCGCGCGTACAGGCGGTGAAATGCGATCTCTGTTGGCATCGTGATACGGGGCCAGCCTGCGTGGAGGCTTGCCCGACAGGGGCATTGAAGTGTGTGGATGCGGCGAGCGTGCAGCGCCAGCGTCTGCACGCTCAGCCTTTATAAGCGCATTACCCGGCCCGATCAGGCCGGGATGGCGTTACTGATTTTCCTTCCAGGCGCGCTCCACCTCTTCAGCCAGAATTTTCACCCCAGCTTCAATTTTCTCCGGATCGGGAACATAGTTCATGCGCATACACTGGTGCGTGTGCGGCCAGGGTTTATCGAGCCCCGGGAAGAAGTAATGTCCCGGCACCATCAGTACGCCGCGTGCTTTCAGACGCTGGTAGAGTAACTCGGTGGTGATCGGCAAATCCTGGAACCACAGCCAGAGGAAAATTGCCCCTTCTGGTTTGTGAATTAAGCAGCGATTTTCAGGTAAATAGCGGCGAATGATCGCAATGGTTTGCTGAACACGCTGAAAATAGAACGGTTTGATGACCGTTTCTGACAGTCGCATCAGGTCGTTACGCTTAATCATTTCGCACATCATGGCCGGCCCAATCCCGCCTGGCGCAAGGCTAATGATGCCGTTCATATTGGCGATGGCCGTGATGATTTTTTCATTGGCGATGATGATACCGCAGCGTGAGCCGGGCAGTCCCAGTTTGGAGAGACTCATGCACAGCACAATGTTGGGATTCCACAGCGGGCGCGCTTCGCTGAAAATAATGCTCGGGAACGGCACGCCATAGGCATTATCAATGACCAGTGGAATGTCGTGCTGGTTGGCAAGCGTATCGAGTTTTATCAGCTCTTCATCTGTGATGACGTTACCCGTCGGGTTAGTTGGCCGGGAGACGCAGATCATCCCGGTCTCTTCACCAATATGCAGATGTTCGAAATCTACGTGATACTTGAACTGACCCTCTGGCAGCAGCTCAATATTGGGACGCGCCGAGACGAACAAATCCTCTTCCAGCCCGGAATCCGCATAGCCGATATATTCCGGTGCGAGGGGGAACAATACCTTTTTGGTAGTCCCATCAGCGCGGCGGCCAGCAAAGAGGTTAAACAAGTAGAAAAACGCACTCTGACTGCCATTTGTTAGCGCAATATTCTGCGGTTCGATATCCCAACCCAGATTTTCACGGAGCAGCGAAGCAAGCGTGGTCAGCAGCTCGGTTTTCCCCTGCGGGCCGTCATAATTGCAAAGCGCATCAGTGAGTTTGCCGTTTTCCAGCATCTCAGTCAGGAGCGTCTGGAAGTAATCCTGCATCGCCGGGATTTGTGCCGGATTACCGCCGCCCAGCATGATTGCGCCTGGGGTGCGTAAACCGTCGTTGAGGTCCTCCATCAGGCGGGTAATGCCTGAATGGCGGGTGAATTTGTCGCCGAAAAGTGAAAATGTCATAACGGATGGTCTGTCAAACGCTGAGTCGAAGTGAGTTACCTTAACGCTAGCACTGGCAGGGTGCAAATCGAGCTGAAACGGGTGCTTTGACGTTTTATGCTTATAATTTTCTTCAGTGTAGTGTTTTGTTTTGCTGCGTCTGAGGGGTTCTGACCTCAGACGCCGGTTTACGTTAACGCTGGCCTGCCCAGATGACCATCACCGAATCGTCGCCGTGCTGGCGAACGAAGCCGTATCCCTGTTTGAGTGAGAGCGTGGTTTGCCTGCCTGCGCCGATGGCCGGATGCCGGGCTCTGAACTGACCGAGGCGCTGCCAGTGGGTAACGTTGTCGGCCAATTTTCCGCTGACATCCTGCCAGTTCATCTCAGAGCGTGTGCCCTGTAACGGATCAGAGCCTGTGGGGCCGAAAGGTCGCGCGGACTCATCGCCATAGAATATTTGTACAGCGCCGGGCGCTAACAGTAGCAACTCAGCGGCTTTATCTCCGCCTTCACGGAACAGACGAGTATCATGCGAGGAGAGATAACTCAATACATTGAAACTCTGTAACTTTTCCGCCATCTGCTGCCAGACGAGCTCCATACCTGACAGGCAATCGACGGCTTTTGCGGCCTGCTCCTGATAGTCAAAGTTGATCATCGCGTCAAAACCGTGGCGATAGTAGTCGCTCTGCATTACGCCGTGACCCCAGGCTTCACCCGTCATCCAGAACGGCTTATCATCGAGCGCTTTGTCCGGATTCGCTTTTTTCCATTCAACCAGTGCCGCGCTGGCCTGCGTTTTTAACTGTTGCCAGGCCGGAAGTTCGACGTGTTTTGCCGTGTCGACGCGAAATCCATCGACACCGTAATCGCGCACCCACTGACTCAGCCAGTGGGTCAGGTAATCCCGGGGCGTGTAGCCCTCAATGGCTTTCGCACGCGTGTTGGCTTTATGTTGATAAAACACCGGCAGACCAGATGGGGTCGTCGATTCGGTTTTCAGATCCGGCAGGAAAGCCAGCGACATTGTGAGATCGTCAAAGCCAGGATTGTCGTAATCGCCAATGTCAGTGCGGATCCACGCTTTCCCCCACCATTTTTCCCAGGCGGCCTTATCGCTAAAGTTGATGTAATCATTGAAGCTGTGCCAGCTCTGCCCGGCGGCAGGTTTCCAGTCTGTCCAGCGCTCACCGAGCGTTTTTTTCAGCTCATCGCCAGAAAGGTAGAGCGCGCCGAACTGATATTCCTGCATGTCTGCCAGCGTGGCGTAGCCGGTGTGGTTCATTACGACATCAAACAGAATGCGGATCCCGCGCCGGTGTGCGCCGTCAATCAGCGCACGCAGGTCGGTTTCGTTGCCCATGTTGGCATCAAGCGTGGTCCAGTCCTGCGTGTAATAACCGTGGTAGGCATAGTGCGGGAAATCGCCTTTCGTGCCGCCACCCACCCAGCCGTGGATCTGTTCGAACGGAGCGCTTATCCATAATGCATTCACGCCCAGTTGTTGCAGATAATCCAGTTTGTGAGTCAGACCGCGTAAATCGCCGCCATGAAACGTGCCGATTTCCTCCATGCTGTCCTTATGGCGACCATAACTCTGGTCATTGGACGGATCGCCGTTCTCGAAGCGGTCGGTGAGCACAAAATAGACCGTGGCGTTGTGCCAGTCGAACGGCGCTGGTGCGTCGGTCTCTGCCCGTTCCAGCAGTAACAGGCCATTGCTGGCAGGTGCGGGTTGCAGGGTTATCTGACCGTTTTTCACCGTGGCGGTCTGTCCGCTGTAAAAATCGCGTACCACGCTCCCTTCCGGGAAAGTCTGCGCGACCGCTAACGTCAGTGGCTTTCCATCCCACTTCGGACACTGGCGTGCCACATTGGCGGTAGGTTCGGCTTCGCGCGGCAGCGTAATCATTAACGTTGGCGTACCAGAACGGGTATCGATTTCCATCGTATAACGGCCATCTTTGAACAAACGCCATTGCGGCGGGGTCCCTTCGCACGGGATCAGCGACAGCATCTGATTGAGTTTTATCGTATTAGCCGGCTGCCAGCACTGTTGGTCAAAATTGAGCGTTAAGGAACGAGTACCCTTCGTCAATTCAGCGTGACTGGCAAACTTACCGGTTCCCTCCGCGGTAAAAGAGGGGAAGCCCTGAGACGTCCATGTTGCGGCGCTCGTGATGCCTGGCAGTAGCGCGAGGGCGATGGCAGCAAGTTTCATTGTGTGGTCCTTTTTGCGGCGATTTTAACCAGTTTGCCTGAGAACCCGCTGACGAAACTCATCCTTCAACTGCATTCAACCAGGATGAGGGGCGCGGATGAGTGATTTTGGGCAAAAAATAGCCTTAATTTGCGATAACCACCACAAATCGTTCGAATTAGTTCCTTGTGGGATAGTTTATGCGTGACATGGTTTCGGAATTGGCCTATTCATTAGGGTGCTCTTGATCGCTATTTTTGATATGATTTGAGATTCAACTCTCAAAATTGTGAAAAATATAAGGTGTTGGAATGATTCAATCCGACCAGGAGACCTAATGATATTGACTCCCATACGACGATATGGGGCAATGATTCTTATGTTACTCACCATCGTATTTTCGGGTGAGGTGCTGGCAAAGACGCACACAACAACATCGAGTCAAAAGTCCCACGTAACCAAGACAAGTAATAAACAGGTAAGCAGTAAACAAGAGTATTCTCGCAATAGTGCAAAGAGCAGTTCACTTCCTGATTTGCGAAAATACCCTTCCGGAACACCAAGGAAAAAAGCGTTTCTCCGGACGGTTATGCCTTATATTACCAGTCAAAATGCGGCGATTACTGCCGATCGTAACTGGCTGATCTCAAAGCAGTATCAGAATCGCTGGTCACCGACTGAGCGTAAACGCATGAAAGATATTGCGAAGCGCTAC
The DNA here is from genome assembly GCF_030337175.1 of Citrobacter sp. Ca225. NCBI lineage: Bacteria > Pseudomonadati > Pseudomonadota > Gammaproteobacteria > Enterobacterales > Enterobacteriaceae > Citrobacter > Citrobacter sp. Ca225. The sequence goes on from NZ_JAOWCD010000049.1 coordinate 76,212, forward strand.
AAGGTGAAATGGTCGGGCAACACCCGGAGTATTCCGTGGAATACGTTGCTGGAGCGCGTAGACATCATCCCGACCAGTATGGTGGCGACGATGGCTGCGGCAGAAAGCGGTTGGGGTACTTCTAAGCTTGCGCGTAGCAATAACAACCTGTTCGGAATGAAGTGTGCTAAAGGGAGTTGTAACAATGCGCCAGGTAAAGTGAAAGGTTACTCGCAGTTCGATTCCGTCAAAGAGTCGGTCAGCGCCTATGTAATCAATCTGAACACGCATCCGGCTTACGCCTCTTTCCGTAAATCACGCGCACAGTTGCGTAAAGCGGATCAGGAAGTAACGGCGACAGCGATGATTCATAAGCTGAAGGGTTATTCAACGAAGGGGCAGAGTTACAACAATTATCTGTTCGCGATGTATCAGGATAACCAGCGATTAATCGCAGCCCATATGTAATCCCCGAACGCCTTCTGCAAAGAAGGCGTTTTTGTTTCGGTCCCACCCCATCACATCAACACTTCACTGTTCAGATCGCGATACTCTTTCGGCGTCGTGTCGTACTCTTTCTTAAAAACGGAATAGAAATACTGCAGCGAAGGATAGCCGCACATCTGCGAGATTTCGTTGATCGACAGCGTCGTGGAAATCAACAGGCTACGCGCTTTCTCCAGCTTTTCAGCGTGGATCACCGCATGAATGGTCTCTCCCACTTCTTCTTTAAACCGCTTCTCCAGATTGGAACGTGAAATCCCAACTGCATCCAGTACCTGATCCACCTTGATGCCTTTGCAGGCGTGGTTACGGATATAGTGCATCGCCTGAATAACGGCGGGATCGGAGAGGGAACGGTAGTCTGTCGAACGACGTTCAACGACGCGCACCGGAGGCACCAGGATGCGCTGGAGCGGCAGTTCCTCATCGGCCAGCAGGCGATGTAGCAGCTTTGCCGCCTGATAGCCCATTTGCCTCGCGCCCTGAGCCACCGATGACAGCGCAACCCGTGACAGATAGCGGGTCAGTTCCTCGTTATCAATGCCAATGACGCACAGCTTTTCGGGTACCGGAATATGCAGGTGTTCGCAGACCTGAAGAACATGGCGGGCGCGGGCGTCAGTGACCGCGATAATACCCGTCTGCGGCGGCAGGGTTTGCAGCCAGTCCGCCAGTCGATTTTGCGCGTGTTGCCAGAGTTCAGGCGCGGTTTCCAGTCCCTGATACACCACCCCCCGATACTTCTCCTCCGCCACCAACTGGCGGAAGGCATGCTCGCGTTCCGCCGCCCAGCGCTTTCCGCTGGAGGCCGGCAGGCCGTAGAAGGCAAAGCGGTTGACGCCTTTTTCTTTCAGGTGCAAAAAGGCGCTCTCAACGAGAGCATGGTTATCGGTGGCAATATAATGGACAGGAGGATAATTTTCCGCCAGATGATAGGAGCCTCCGACACCGATGATGGGCACATGGACGTCAACTAACAATCGTGCGATTTCATCGTCGTCATAGTCAGCAATCACGCCATCACCTAACCACTCTTTGATGTTATCAATGCGGGCGCGGAAGTCCTCCTCAATGAAGATGTCCCATTCGGATTGCGAGGCTTGTAGATATTCACCGACCCCTTCCACCACCTGACGGTCGTAGGCTTTATTGGCATTAAATAACAGGGTAATACGGTGACGTTTATCAAACATGGTTCTGTCTCTGCTCACTCTTTCATAAACGACAATGCCGGACAGGAGTGACCGGCATAAAAATAGCCCTATTTTTCAGCAGTTCAGGCGCGGCGTTTTGTCGCTGAATCCATCCATACTGCCAGCAACAGAATCGCTCCCTTCACGATATACTGCCAGAATGTTGGGACATCCATCATACTCATTCCGTTATCCAGAGAAGCCATAATAAATGCACCCATCACTGCGCCGGCAACGCTGCCGACGCCACCCGCCAGGCTGGTTCCGCCGATGACGCAGGCGGCAATGGCGTCCAGTTCGGCGATGTTTCCCGCCGATGGCGACCCGGCACCGAGACGCGAACTGAGGATGAGCCCGGCAATCGCCACCATCAGACCATTGATGGCGAACACCGCCAGTTTGGTCCGCGCAACGTTAATGCCGGAAAGACGGGCGGCCTCCAGATTGCCCCCTATGGCATAAATACGTCGGCCAAATGCGGTTCGTGTCGCCATGAACATCCCGGCGAGCAGCAAAAATACCAGCAGCAGAACGGGCGTCGGCACACCGCGATAATCATTCAACAGCCAGATGGCGCCTAACACAATCACGGCAGTTAATGCCTGGCGGCCCACTACGCTGGTTGACGCCGGGGCATCAAGACCCAGGGACTGCCGGCGCATGCGCCCGCGCCACTGCCAGCCGATAAACGCCATCAAACCCATCGCGCCGAGGGTGAAGCCCAATCCATTGGATAAGTAGCTTTGCCCAATCTGCGACATGGCGGAGCTGGTCGGCGATACGGTTGTACCATTGGTGATGCCGATGAGGATACCGCGAAACGCCAGCATCCCGGCCAGAGTCACAATAAATGAGGGAACTTTGCGGTAAGCGACCCACCAGCCATTCCAGGCGCCGAGCAGCAATCCCAGCGCCAGCGTGACGATAATGGTGAACGGCAGCGGCCAACCCAGCCAGACGTCGCAGATAGCCGCGACGCCGCCCAGCAGTCCCATCATGGAACCGACGGAGAGATCGATTTCCGCTGAGATGATGACGAATACCATGCCGACCGCCAGGATCCCCGTAATCGCGGTCTGGCGGAGCAGGTTGGAGACGTTACGTGCGCTGAGATACGCACCGTCCGTTGTCCAGGTAAAGAACAGCATGATCACAATGATGGCCGCGATCATCACGAACACCTGTAGATTCAGCGATTTAATCCCAGGAAAAACGCCCGTCAGTGGGGCGGTGAGTTTAACGTCAGACGGATTGTTTTTCGACATGATGTTCGCTCCTCAAAGCGGCTTCCATCACCTGCTCTTGCGTCAGGTTATGATTGACCAGGTTGGCTTTCAGTTTTCCTTCATGCATCACCAGAATGCGGTCGCTGAGCCCCAGCACTTCGGGCAATTCAGACGAAATGACAATTACGGCGATACCCTGCTGAACGAGCTGGTTAATGAGCTTGTAGATTTCATATTTCGCGCCGATATCGATGCCCCGGGTAGGCTCATCAAGGATGAGAATTTGCGGGTTAAGCAACAGGCAGCGCGCCAGAATGGCTTTTTGTTGATTCCCACCGCTCAGACGTCCGATCGCCAACTCAGGAGAAGACGTTTTGACTTTGAGACGTTGCAGGGATTCGAGGATGCATTTGTATTCGGCGGCATCGTCTAACTGGCTTACCTTGCCAGTGAACTGATCAAGCGCGGCGAGGGTAATGTTTTTCCCCACCGCCATGACCGGCACAATACCATCGCGTTTGCGGTCCTCCGGAACCATGGCGATCCCGTGGGCGATGGCCTGCTGGCAGTTGCGGATGTTAACGTACTGACCGTCAATCACCACCTCTCCTTCCCAGCGCCCGGGCCAGACGCCAAACAGACACTGAACAAGCTCCGTGCGTCCCGCGCCGACCAGACCAGCAATCCCCAGGATTTCGCCGCGCTTTAGTGAGAAGGAAACGTCATTCACGCGCCGGATATGGCGATTGACGGGATGCCAGGCTGTGAGGTGATCAACGCGTAAAATCTCTTCACCCGTGGTGTGAGGTTCGCTGGGGTAGAGTGCAGTGAGTTCGCGGCCAACCATCATGGTGATGATATCGTCTTCGCTCATGCCAGCCGCGTCGCGGGTGCCAATATGCTTGCCATCACGGATCACGCAGATCGTGTCGGAAATGGCTTTCACTTCGTTCAGCTTGTGTGAAATGTAGATGCAGGCGATATCGTGCTGTTGCAGATCGCGGATGATCTCCAGCAGCACCGTTGTTTCCTGTTCGGTGAGTGACGCTGTCGGCTCGTCCAGAATCAGCAGGCGCACTTGTTTATTCAGCGCTTTCGCAATTTCAACCAGCTGTTGCTGACCAAGGCCCAGTTCGCCCACCCGGGTATCGGGCGAAATTGCCAGACTGACCTGCCTGAGCAATTTTTGGCAGCGCAGGGTCATCATGTCGTAATCCAGCACGCCATGACGGCTTATTTCGCTACCGAGGAAAATATTCTCCAGCACGGTTAAGTGCTTAACCAGTGCTAACTCCTGATGGATGATGGCAATCCCTTTGCGCTCGGTATCACGAATATGGTTGGCCTGTAGCGTTTCTCCAGCAAATACAATTTCACCTTCGTAACTGCCATGGGGATAAATACCGCACAGTACTTTCATTAGCGTCGATTTACCTGAGCCATTCTCGCCGCATAATGAAATAATTTCACCGGCATTCAGTCTGAGGCTGACGTTATCAATCGCCTTGACGACACCGAAGGTTTTGGTGATGTTCTTCATTTCAAGTAGACAGGACATAGCGACTCCGCAGTAGCCAATGAGAGAACCGGGCGTAGTGGGAAATGCGCGCCCGCAGCCATCGCTGGGGCGCTGCGCTTACAGTTCGCTCTGCTTATGGAATCCGTCTTTAATCACGGTCTCATTGATGTTGTTTTTGTTAACGTCAATCGGCGTCAATAAGCGGGAGGGGACATCTTTCAGACCGTTGTTTAACGTAGCGTCGGCTTTAGGCTGCTGTCCGTTACCCAGTTCTACGGCGATTTCGGCGGCGGTATTGGCCAGCAGCGTAATCGGTTTATACACGGTCATTGTTTGTGTTCCTGCGACAATGCGCTTGATACCCGCAAGGTCGGCGTCCTGACCTGAAATCGCCACTTTTCCTGAAAGCCCTTGCGCACTGAGCGCCTGAACCGCACCGCCTGCCGTCGCGTCATTGGAGGCGACAACGGCGTCAATGTTGTTATTGTTCGCGGTTAAGGCGTTTTCCATAATTTTCAGCGCATTTTCCGGCAGCCAGCCGTCAACCCACTGATCGCCAACCACCTTTATTTTTCCGGAATCGATATACGGTTTTAAAACTTTCATCTGCCCGGCGCGGAAGAGTTTGGCATTATTATCGACTGGCGAGCCGCCCATCAGAAAATAATTTCCCTGAGGGACACGTTCAACTAATGCCTGGGCCTGTAATTCACCGACTTTTTCGTTATCAAATGAAATATAGAAATCGATGTCTGCGTCATTGATCATGCGGTCATAAGCTAAAACTTTAATACCTTCCTGTTTCGCCTCTTTAACCACGTTACTTAATACTTGTCCGTTATAAGGAATAATAACGAGGACATCCACTCCTCGGTTAATCATATTTTCAATCTGCGACATCTGGGTTTCTTCATTCCCGTTCGCGGACTGGACAAAGACTTTTGCGCCAAGCGATTCGGCTTTGCTGACGAAAATATCGCGATCTTTCTGCCAACGTTCGAGGCGCAGGTCATCAATCGCCATGCCGATTTTAATTTCTTTGGCATGTCCTGCCACGCTGGTGAGCAAAAGGGAGGTGCAGACAGTGAGTAAGAGATTCTTCATCTTCATAATCGTGATGCCTTTCGTTAGAGGGAGTAACAATAAAAGTAACAATCACAGCATAAGACGTTGCAGAATTTAGCAATTCATACGGGGAAGACAATTACAGATTTTTATCTTGCGGTTACGAAATTTGGTTTATTTCCTGAATTATGACCAGGATCGTACTTTTTATGGTGAAGACTGAATGTTGCATTTATGCCAGCAGAGTACCCATTTTTTGCAAATGGATATTTTTATTTTGCGAGGTGGCGCACACTTGTGAATTCTCTCAATAGCAGTGTGAAATAACATAATTGAGCAACGGGAGGGGAGTGCTCAATATTACGACATGACCTATTCTCGTCGTATTTCCTGATTATGGAGTTCATTATGCAGGCATATTTTGACCAACTCGATCGCGTTCGTTATGAAGGCCCCCGTTCCACTAATCCGTTAGCATTCCGTCATTACAATCCTGATGAGATCGTATTGGGCAAACGGATGGAAGATCATCTGCGTTTTGCAGCCTGCTACTGGCATACCTTTTGCTGGAACGGGGCTGATATGTTTGGTGTCGGGGCGTTTAATCGTCCGTGGCAGCAACCGGGGGATGCGCTGGCGCTGGCAAAACGTAAAGCGGACGTCGCGTTTGAATTTTTCCACAAGCTGCACGTTCCGTTCTACTGCTTCCACGATGTCGATGTTTCGCCGGAAGGCGCGTCGCTGAAAGAGTACAAAAATAACTTCGCCGAAATGGTGGATGTGCTGGCAGAGAAACAAGAGCAGAGCGGCGTGAAACTGCTGTGGGGTACGGCAAATTGCTTCACCAACCCCCGTTATGGTGCCGGGGCGGCGACGAACCCGGATCCAGAAGTGTTCAGTTGGGCGGCCACCCAGGTGGTAACGGCGATGGACGCCACGCACAAACTGGGTGGTGAAAACTACGTGCTGTGGGGCGGTCGTGAAGGGTACGAAACTTTGCTGAATACCGACCTGCGTCAGGAGCGTGAGCAAATTGGCCGCTTCATGCAAATGGTGGTTGAGCACAAGCACAAAACGGGCTTCCAGGGCACGCTGCTGATTGAGCCGAAGCCGCAGGAACCGACCAAGCATCAGTATGATTACGACGCCTCGACCGTTTACGGCTTCCTCAAGCAGTTTGGTCTGGAAAAAGAGATCAAACTGAATATTGAGGCTAACCACGCGACGCTGGCAGGTCACTCATTCCACCACGAAATCGCCACGGCGATTGCGCTGGGTCTGTTTGGCTCTGTCGATGCCAACCGGGGTGATGCGCAGCTGGGCTGGGATACCGACCAGTTCCCGAACAGCGTAGAAGAGAACGCGTTGGTGATGTACGAAATCCTCAAAGCGGGCGGTTTCACCACCGGTGGCCTGAACTTTGACGCCAAAGTGCGCCGTCAGAGTACGGATAAATACGATCTGTTCTATGGCCATATTGGCGCGATGGACACGATGGCGCTGTCGCTGAAAATTGCCGCGCGCATGATTGAGGATGGCGAGCTGGATAAGCGCGTCGCGAAACGTTATGCCGGCTGGAGTAGCGAACTGGGCCAGCAGATCCTGAAAGGACAGATGTCGTTAAGCGAACTGGCGCATTATGCTGAACAGCACAACCTGGCGCCGGTGCATCAGAGCGGTCATCAGGAACAGCTGGAAAACCTGGTGAATCATTACCTGTTCGATAAATAATCGATATCGCCGGGTGACTCAGCGTTTCCTGGTCGGTGATTTGACAAGCCCGGTGAGCGTTGTGGCACCGGGCATTTCAGTTTAAGGAACCCACTCTATGTATATTGGGATCGATCTTGGCACCTCGGGCGTGAAAGCGATTTTGCTCAATGAGCAAGGCGAGGTGGTCGCATCGCAAACGGAAAAACTCACCGTCTCCCGTCCTCATCCGCTCTGGTCGGAGCAAGATCCCGAACAGTGGTGGCTGGCGACCGACCGCGCCCTGAAGGCGTTGGGCAAGCAGCATTCGTTAAGTCAAGTGAAAGCGCTGGGGATTGCCGGGCAGATGCATGGCGCGACGTTGCTCGACAGCCAGCAACAGGTGCTGCGACCGGCCATTCTGTGGAATGACGGACGTTGTGGCGAGGAGTGTGCGTTGCTGGAGTCAATGGTACCGCAGTCGCGCGCCATCACGGGTAACCTGATGATGCCTGGATTCACGGCTCCGAAGCTGCTGTGGGTACAGCGCCACGAGCCAGCGGTGTTCCGGCAGGTGGCAAAGGTGCTGCTACCGAAAGACTATCTGCGTTTACGCATGACCGGTGAATTTGCCAGCGATATGTCTGACGCTGCGGGAACGATGTGGCTGGATGTGGAAAAACGTGACTGGAGTAACGTGATGCTGAATGCCTGCGGCCTAGACCGTGACCATATGCCCGCGTTATTCGAAGGGAGTGAGATTACCGGCAAATTGCTGCCTGATGTCGCAATGGCGTGGGATATGCCTGCGGTTTCTGTCGTTGCAGGCGGTGGCGACAATGCGGCGGGCGCAGTCGGCGTGGGGATGGTCAATGCCGATCAGGCCATGCTGTCACTGGGAACGTCCGGCGTCTATTTTGCCGTCAGCGACGGTTTCCTGAGCAAGCCTGAAAGCGCTGTACACAGCTTTTGCCATGCGTTGCCTGAGCGCTGGCATCTGATGTCGGTGATGCTAAGTGCAGCCTCCTGTCTGGACTGGGCGGCAACATTAACCGGTCTGAAGACGGTGCCGGCGCTGATTGATGCGGCGCAGCAGGCTGATGAGGCAGCCGACCCTGTCTGGTTCTTGCCGTATCTTTCAGGTGAACGTACGCCGCACAATAATCCGCAGGCGAAAGGCGTGTTCTTTGGTCTGACCCATCAGCATGGACCGGCTGAGCTGGCGCGCGCGGTGCTGGAAGGCGTGGGCTATGCGCTGGCCGACGGGATGGATGTGGTACATGCCTGTGGGGTGAAGCCGCAAAGCATCACGCTGATCGGCGGCGGTGCGCGCAGCGCGTACTGGCGGCAAATGCTGGCGGATATCAGCGGCCTGCAACTGGATTATCGCACCGGTGGTGATGTGGGGCCGGCACTGGGTGCCGCTCGTCTGGCGCAAATTGCGATGAATCCGGAGAAGTCATTAGCCGAGCTATTGCCGCAACTTCCGCTTGAACAAACACATATGCCCGACAGGCAACGCCATAGCGTTTATCAACAGCGCCGGGAAACCTTCCGTCGTCTTTATCAGCAGCTACTTCCACTCATGTCTTGAGCCTGAATCCCTCCTGTTTTGCAGGAGGGATTAACCCAAAGCATATAAATAATTGATCAATAAATTAAATATATGGATTTATTCTGAAATTCCATTTTCTGTTCATTTTTCAGTGTTGTCTTTCATAGGTTATCCCTAATCTGCATCCGTTGGATAAGGAGATCCCAGTGAAAAGCTCAACGTTAATTTCCTGGTTGTTGCTCATCTCAGGCACATCGACTTACGTTATCGGCTTAGGGATGGCATGTCCCTTACTGAGCGGAAAAGGTTATTTCCTCGGTGTCCTGGTGACCGCAATGTTTGTCACATACGTTTATCTACGTGAGGAAAAACGCGACCAACTGGACGATAGCGTCGTTACCGTGTGCCAACTGGTCGCGCTTATCACGCTGGGGTTGTTTCTGGTCGGCATCCTCAACGCGCCGCTATCACTGAGTGGGCGGGGTCTCTATCCGGTGGCGCTCTTTATGGGTCTACTGGGTTTTGTACGCCTGATTCGTGCATCGGATCATTAAATAAAAAGGGGATCACTTTGCTGTGGGGTTTCCTGGCTTGCTATTTGTTACGGCGTCTGAGACGGCGTTCTCCCTGATAACGGTTTTAGCCTCTCTGAAATGCCCGGCGCCACGACCGGGCATTTCAACATCAACTGACCAGCCTGCGCGTATCGATGCGTTGTAACAGCATTGAAAGCAGTAAACTGCCCACGAGAGTCGCGCTGAAAATCCACAACATATCCAGCGGCGGCCAGCGTTTGATTTCCAGACCGCTGGTGCGCAAGGCATGAATAATGAGCGCATGAAAGCCATAAATGCCGAGTGAATGGCGTGAAATCAGCCCCAGCCCAGGGACCGTTTGCGTATTCAGCGTGTTTTTCACCAGCGTCAGTAGCGCGACTGCACAGATAAAGACCATGGGGCCGCAATAGAGATACCAGGTATCGGCAAAATTGCCGCGCCACTGTAGTTCATGCAACGTCCCACGAGAGATGACCCACACCGCCACCACGAAAAGCCCCGCGCTTAACCAGGAAAGCGCGCGTTTTTGTGTCTCCATCATGCCGATAGCGCGTCCCAGCATCCCGTACAAAATGTAGTAAAAGGTATCGCCGTTGATATACAAATTAATGGGGAGCCACTCGAATCCGCCGACTTTTTGCGACACGGTATTCGGATTGGCGAGAATGCCAATGACCACTATCAGCACCAGCAGCATTTTGCCACTCACGTTTTTCACCTCAATCAGCGGCGAGACCAGATAGATCACAGCGATCGCGAAGAAAAACCACAGATGATAGAACACCGGTTTTTGCAGCAGATTTTTTAAGGAGAGTTCGGCGTTAATCGAAGTAAATAATGTGATGTAGAGCAGGGCAACGGCGCTGTAGAACAGCAGGCACAGCGCGATGCGTAAAAAATGGCGTGGTTGTGCGCTGCGCTCGCCAAAAAAGAGGTAGCCCGAAATCATAAAAAATAGCGGCACGCTGACGCGTGAAGCCGAATTCAGTACGTTGGCAAGATCCCAGTTAACGGGACTGACACTCTGTGCATTGGTGATGTACCAGGTTGTGGTGTGAATCATGACCACCATCAGACAGGCGATCCCTCGCAGGTTATCAATCCAGAAAATTTTGGGCTGCATCAGTTCCTCTGTTTTCGTTTCAAAAATGGTCTGACTCACATTTTGTCAGCCTGTCCCGCTGGATTAATCTGAGTTTTTACACTAAAGGTTGTGATGGTCCGATGAGATTCGCAAAATGCGTCTGCCACACCGAACGTAATAATAATAAGACTGATCAGTAAATTAGGCGGTAATAAAATGATGATGAAATCTTTTTTTCCAGCAATGGTGATTCTGTTGCTGGCAGGATGTACACCCTCCCAGCCATCGCCGACACAAAAGGCGCAGAAAGTGAAAGTCAGCCCCACGCGCACGCTGGATATGGAAGCGCTGTGCAAAGATCAGGCTGCGCGACGCTATAATACCGGTACGCAGAAAATTGATGTTACGGGCTTTGAACAGTTTCAGGGAAGTTATGAGATGCGCGGCGCTACCTTCCGTAAAGAGAGTTTTGTCTGCTCTTTTGACGCGGATGGGCAGTTTTTACATCTTTCCATGCGTTAAGCCCTGCCTTTTTCCCGTTTCGTACTGTATATCTTGCAGTCAGCGGGTATACTGAACCCTTCCTTTTAAAACCACACGTATCCAGCACGAAATACTATGCAAAAGTTTGATACCAAGACCTTCCAGGGCCTGATCCTGACATTACAGGATTACTGGGCTCGTCAGGGCTGTACCATTGTTCAACCTTTGGACATGGAAGTGGGTGCAGGTACCTCGCACCCGATGACCAGCCTGCGTGCGTTGGGGCCAGAACCGATGGCAACCGCGTATGTGCAACCTTCTCGTCGTCCAACTGATGGACGCTATGGCGAAAACCCGAACCGTTTACAGCACTACTATCAGTTTCAGGTGGTGATTAAGCCCTCTCCGGACAACATCCAGGAGCTGTATCTCGGGTCGCTGAAAGAGCTGGGTATGGATCCAACCATCCACGACATTCGCTTCGTGGAAGATAACTGGGAAAACCCGACGCTGGGTGCCTGGGGTCTGGGCTGGGAAGTGTGGCTGAACGGGATGGAAGTGACACAGTTCACTTACTTCCAGCAGGTCGGCGGACTGGAATGTAAGCCGATCACCGGTGAAATCACTTATGGTCTGGAACGTCTGGCCATGTACATTCAGGGCGTAGACAGCGTTTACGACCTGGTCTGGAGCGACGGCCCGTTGGGTAAAACCACGTATGGCGACGTGTTCCATCAGAACGAAGTGGAGCAATCCACCTATAACTTCGAATACGCGGACGTGGACTTCCTGTTCACCTGCTTTGAGCAGTATGAGAAAGAAGCGCAGCAACTGCTGGCGCTGGAAACGCCGCTGCCGCTGCCTGCCTACGAGCGTATTCTGAAGGCCGCCCATAGCTTCAACCTGCTGGATGCGCGTAAAGCCATCTCCGTCACCGAACGCCAGCGCTATATTCTGCGTATTCGTACCCTGACTAAAGCAGTGGCAGAAGCTTACTACGCTTCCCGTGAAGCCCTCGGCTTCCCGATGTGCAATAAAGACAAATAAGAGGCGGCCATGTCTGAGAAAACTTTCCTGGTGGAAATCGGCACTGAAGAGCTGCCACCAAAAGCCCTGCGCAGCCTGGCGGAATCCTTTGCTGCGAACGTGACGGCGGAGCTGGATAACGCCGGCATCGCGCACGGCCATGTTGAATGGTTTGCGGCACCGCGTCGTCTGGCGCTGAAAATCGCTAATCTGGCGGAATCACAGCCCGATCGCGAAGTTGAAAAACGCGGTCCGGCGATTGCCCAGGCATTTGATGCCGAAGGCAAACCGAGCAAAGCGGCAGAAGGCTGGGCTCGGGGGTGTGGTATTACCGTTGATCAGGCTGAGCGTCTGACCACCGATAAAGGCGAATGGCTGCTGTATCGTGCACATGTGAAAGGCGAAAGCGCCGAAGCGCTGTTGCCGAACATGATCGCTACATCGCTGGCGAAACTGCCGATCCCGAAACTGATGCGCTGGGGAGCAAGCGACGTGCATTTCGTACGTCCGGTTCATACCGTGACCCTGCTGCTGGGCGACAAAGTCATTCCGGCGACCATTCTGGGTATTCAGTCCGATCGCATTATTCGCGGCCATCGCTTTATGGGCGAGCCGGAGTTCACCATCGACAATGCCGACCAGTATCCGCAAATCCTGCTGGAGCGCGGTAAGGTTATTGCCGACTACGAACAGCGTAAAGCCAAAATCAAAGCGGATGCCGAAGACGCGGCGCGCAAGATTGGCGGTAATGCCGATCTGAGCGACAGCCTGCTGGAAGAAGTGACCTCGCTGGTGGAATGGCCGGTGGTACTGACGGCGAAATTCGAAGAGAAATTCCTCGCGGTACCCTCTGAAGCGCTGGTGTACACCATGAAAGGTGACCAGAAGTACTTCCCGGTCTACGCCAACGACGGCAAACTGCTGCCGAACTTCATCTTCGTTGCGAACATCGAATCGAAAGATCCTCAGCAAATCATCTCCGGTAACGAGAAGGTGGTGCGCCCGCGTCTGGCGGATGCCGAGTTCTTCTTCAATACTGACCGTAAAAAACGACTGGAAGATCACCTGCCGCGTCTGCAAACCGTGCTGTTCCAACAGCAGCTGGGTACATTGCGCGACAAGACCGATCGTATTCAGGCGCTGGCGGGCTGGATTGCCGGTCAGATTGGCGCAGACGTTAACCATGCCACCCGTGCGGGCCTGCTGTCGAAATGTGACCTGATGACCAACATGGTCTTCGAATTCACCGATACCCAGGGCGTAATGGGCATGCACTATGCTCGCCACGATGGTGAAGCGGAAGATGTTGCTGTCGCTCTGAACGAACAGTATCAACCGCGCTTTGCCGGTGATGACCTGCCGTCTAACCCGATTGCCTGCGCACTGGCGATTGCGGATAAGATGGACACCCTGGCGGGAATCTTCGGTATCGGTCAGCACCCGAAAGGGGACAAAGACCCGTTTGCGCTGCGTCGAGCTGCGCTGGGCGTGCTGCGCATTATCGTTGAGAAGAACCTGAACCTCGATCTGCAAACGCTGACCGAGGAAGCGGTGCGTCTGTACGGTGATAAGCTGACCAACGCGAACGTTGTGGATGACGTGATCGACTTTATGCTCGGTCGCTTCCGGGCCTGGTATCAGGATGAAGGTTACACCGTGGATACCATCCAGGCGGTGCTGGCACGTCGTCCGACCCGTCCGGCTGATTTTGACGCGCGAATGAAGGCGGTCTCGCACTTCCGTACGCTGGAAGCGGCATCTGCGCTGGCGGCAGCCAACAAGCGTGTCTCTAACATCCTGGCGAAGTCTGATGAGACGCTGAACGAGCGTGTTAATGCCTCAACGTTGAAAGAGCCAGAAGAGATCGCGCTGGCGATGCAGGTTGTGGTACTGCGTGACAAGCTCGAACCGTACTTTGCCGAAGGCCGTTACCAGGACGCGCTGGTGGAACTGGCTGAACTGCGCGAGCCGGTCGATTTATTCTTCGAAAAAGTGATGGTGAACGTCGAGGATAAAGAGTTGCGTATCAACCGCCTCTCGATGCTGGAAAAACTGCGTGAGCTGTTCCTGCGTGTGGCGGATATTTCGCTGCTGCAATAAACATCGCGCAAGTCACCACCGCAGACAAACGCTGAAACCTGCCCTCGGGCAGGTTTTTTTATGGACGGGACAGGAAGAGTTACTGCAACTGCAATTCCGTCAGACAGGTCTGGCTGTCATCCTTCGTGGCAATGGCGTGTGATGCCGTTTTGCCGTTGTAGCTCACTTCTATTGTCCCTTCAATATTGCGCGGCAACCAGACGCCGATAAACCCGTTCTGATAGCTTTTGAGCGGTTTCTGAATCAGCACATTGCCTTTGTTATCCGTCACTTTAACGTTGAACGTCGTGTCCGGCATTTCACCCTGGCAGCCGGACAAACTGTGGTTAAAGCACGGGTGCGTCTGCTGCTGGTAAGGTGCAAACGAGAGATAGAATTTTTCGCCCAACGGCAGGGTATACATCTGCCCATCAGAAGCGAGTTTTAACTCGGTACTGGTGATGGAAGCCGAATACGGCAGCGGGCGGGATTGTGGCGTTTGATCGATGGTATCCACGATCTGCTCGACTGACTTACCGGCAAGACCATGTTCGGCAAGGAATGTGGCTTCTGGCGATGCAGCAAACGCGGCGCCGCTGGTGAGTAAACCTAGCGTGAAGAACAACGGGAGTCTGGACATAGCGTCAATTCCATGTGAAAAACAGGGTTTTCACTATAAAGCTTACCCTTAGGGAAAGGTCAAAGGCTGGCCAGGTAAAGTAATGCAAAGAAGGGAAACAGGGATATCGAAAGGCGGGCAAGAGATAAAAAAAATCCCCGCCGTCTGGCAGGGATCTTGAATTCTGAGCTTATCTAAGCTTACAGGCTGGTTACGTTGCCAGCTGCCGGGCCTTTAGCGCCGCTTTCGATGGTGAAGGAAACTTTCTGACCTTCGTCCAGAGATTTGTAGCCATCGTTCTGGATAGCAGAGAAGTGTACGAACACGTCTTTAGAGCCATCGTCAGGAGTGATGAAGCCGAAGCCTTTGTCAGCGTTGAACCATTTTACGATACCAGTCATTTTACCGGACATAGTGTATTACCTTTTAAAAAATAAGTGTGCCTTTCGGCGATATGGCGTGCTCTACAGATTTTTTAAGCGTTAAGGAAATGCGCACTACGAGGGGTATCAACGATAACTCTTGAAGGGGACTGCCTTACTAAACTGCTTTAATGGTCTGTACGTCAAACCGTGGAACGCATTAACTCATGTAACGCCTGGGGATGCAACTGTTATTTTTCGCCCGATAGGTTAAGTGGTCAGAAAACGGTCCTGTATCAGGACCGTTCATCAATGATTGTCGATTACTCCATCAACTGCTTACTCAATGCCGGGTTAGCCTGTATCAGGCGCATCAGCTTCAATTCGGTACTGGAGGGTTTAACGCGTTTTGATTCCCACTCCTGTACCAGTGCAACCGTTACGCCTAACGCTCTGGCGAAATCATCCGTTTCCAGCCCGCTCCCCCGGCGTAATTGTTCAAATTCGCTAAAGGGACTTGGCTTATGTGTCAGGGTGATTTTTGATGTTTCTTCTTTAAAAACAATTTGTTCCAGGCTGCTCAGCAGCTCAAACATTGGATCTTTAGATTCCATTGAGAACTCCTTTAAATCACACAGCGAGATCGTGAATTTCATCGAAGCCAGTTAAGAATAGTCGTAAATGAGAAAGCGCGTTGGGCGTCACAGTTTAAGAGGGGAACAAGACTCGTTTCAGCGGCGAGAAGGCGGCGGATTTGTAGCTTGCTAACGATTTGATAACGGGCACTATATCCCGCGTGGTAATGTGAAATGTAAAGATTACGAAAATATGACTATTTCCTGGCAGGCGATTACCTGCCAGGAGGAAAAATCAGGCTTTTTGCGCGGCGTGAGTCGGTGATTCTGTCGGCGTTGATGCGCCAGAGAGCTGGCGTTTACCTGCCCAGTATTTCATCATCAAGGCAAAGGCAGACACTAACGCCGGAATGGCCAGGAATGTAAAGATGGTTTCGAACGCGAGTTGCGCCTGCATCAGGAAGGCGCCGCTAAACGCACCGAGGATGCCGCCGAAACGGCCCAGACCTAACATCCATGCCACACCAGTCGCGCGGCCCTGTGTGGGGTAAAAACCCGCCGCCAGCGCGGGCATGGACGATTGTGCGCCGTTCATGATTGTCCCGGCGATAAAAACCATCACCCCCATGAGCACCAGGCTGCTGGTGGAGAACCCAACCAGGCAGACAAACACCCCGGTCAACAACCAGCCGACCGCCACCACTTTGTTCGGGTTGAATTTGTCCATCAGCGCGCCCAGCACCAGGACGCCAATTCCGCCGCCCAACGGGAACAAGGCGGTAATGATGGACGCCTGGCTCAGCGTGGCCCCTGTTTCACGGATCAGCAGCGGCAGCCAACTGGTCAGCAGATAGAAGATCAGCAACCCCATAAAGTAGGTCAGGCACAGCATTACCGTACCCAGTGCGTAACGCGGCGAGAAGATGACGCCCAGCGCTGATTTCTCTTTAATCTGGCCGGTTTCACGCAGGACAAAGTGCGTCGCTTCCGGTAGCGGGGCGATACGGCGCAGAATGGTGCCAATCTGCTGCTGTGATTTGTTCTTAACCACCAGATAACGGGCAGATTCCGGCAGTAAAACGATCAACACCACTGCCAGCACCAGCGGCATCACGCCGCCGAGGATCAGTACGCTTTGCCAGCCGTAATGCGGGATCAGCCAGGCGGAGACAAACCCACCCATCGACGAGCCAATCGGGAATCCGACGAACATCAGATTCACCAGCAGCGCGCGACGGCGTTCTGGCGCGTATTCACTCATCAGGGTCGCGGCATTGGGCATTGCCGCCCCCAGACCCAGACCAGTTAAAAAGCGCAATGCGGTCAGTTGGTTCAGCGTGCTGGCAAAGGCGGTGAGCAGGCTGAAGCCGCCAAACACCAGAATCGACATAATCAGGACTTTTTTGCGACCGATGCGGTCAGCCATTGGACCCGCGGTGAGCGCTCCGACGGCAAGCCCCACCAGCGCGGCGCTCATGACCGGGCCGAGCGCGGATTTTTCAACGCCCCACTCTTGAACGAGATCGGAGGCGATGAAGCCGATAATCGCGGTATCGAATCCGTCCATCGCGACGGTCACAAAGCACAGCACGAGAATCATCCACTGGTATTTTGAAAAGGGATGCTCGTTAATAAACGCTTGAATATCAGTCGTTTTGTTTGTCATGCGGTCATTCCTGCGAAAGCAACGCGGGGGACAGAGGGGGTTTTTATTTTCTCCACCGCAAGCGTTAGGATTAATTGTGCGATTATCGAACGTTTATTCGTTAATCGTTCAATTAATCAAAACATTGAAGCCCGTGTTCGGCAATCACCCCACCGAGGTTAACGTGCGATAATCGTACGAATTGCCCCTTCACTGGCCGACTTAATGCTGAAAAGCTATTAAAATCATAGAACTACTTCTTGTTAATGCCCTCAGGACAGAGGTGGTAAATGTGATGTGTTTAACAATAAAATAACAATTTGGTCATCGCTATTTCGCCAGACGAATTTCCGCCACAAGATTACGCGGAAGGGGTATCCTGCGAGCCTGACCTGGACTATCCTTGTAAGCCGTAAGGCACGCGTATTGCGCAGTGCGCATTTTTGGGTGAAAGGAGTATTAAAATGGCGACAGGTAAGTCCTGCTCTCGCTGGTTTGCGCCTCTTGCGGCGTTGTTAATGGTAGTTAGCCTGAGTGGGTGTTTTGATAAAGAAGGCGATCAGCGTAAAGCGTTTGTCGATTTTCTACAGAATACGGTGATGCGTAGCGGCGAGCGTCTACCCACCCTGACCGCCGATCAGAAAAAACAGTTCGGTCCGTTTGTTTCTGATTACGCGATTTTGTATGGCTACTCACAGCAGGTGAACCAGGCGATGGATTCCGCGTTGCGTCCGGTTGTTGATAGCGTTAATGCCATCCGTGTGCCACAGGATTATGTGACGCAACGTGGGCCGCTGCGTGACCTGAACGGTTCTCTCGGCGTATTGGGTCAGCAGTTGCAGAATGCGAAACTGCAGGCCGATGCGGCGCATGGCGCACTGAAACAGGCCGATGACCTGAAGCCGGTGTTTGACCAGGTGTATAAGAAAGTGGTGACGACGCCCGCAGACGCGTTGCAGCCGCTGATCCCGGCCGCGCAGATCTTCACTCAGCAACTGGTCCAGGTGGGTGATTTTGTCGCGCAGCAGGATACGCAGGTGAGTTTTGTGGCGAATGGTATTCAGTTCCCGACTTCGCAGCAGGCAAGTCAGTACAACGCATTGATTGGGCCGCTGGCCTCGCAGCATCAGGCATTTAACCAGGCCTGGACTGCGGCGGTTAACGCTATTCAGTGATGGAGCTGCCGGGCAGGCGATAGCGCCTCCCGGCTGTTTTTGTTACCCCGCAACCTGCGGGTTCACGCAGTTCTTCTCGACCTTTCCTTGCAGCGCATCAATCAGATTATCTACCGCGCAGGCCGCCATGTTATAGCGCGTTTCGTGGGTGGCTGAACCAATGTGTGGTACCGCCACAACGTTACTCAGCGACAACAACGGTGAATCAACCGGTAGTGGCTCTTGCTCAAACACATCCAGACCGGCAGCGTGTATTTCGCCCTGTTGCAGTGCGGCAATCAGCGCGTTTTCATCGACCACCGGACCACGTCCGGCATTAATGAAGATGGCAGAGGATTTCATTTTAGCGAACTGCTCTGCGCCAAACAGATGATGCGTCTCGTCGGTCAGCGGCAGGATCAGGCAGACAAAGTCTGATTCCTGCAACAGCGTATTGAGGTCACAGTAGCGAGCGTTGAAGCGCTCTTCCGCTTCCTGATGGTGGCGGCGGGCGTTGTAGAGAATCGGCATGTTGAAGCCGAAGTGGGCGCGCTGTGCCAGCGCAAGACCAATGCGTCCCATCCCGACAATCCCCAGCGTTTTGTGGTGCACATCAATACCAAACCAGTCAGGACCAATGCTGGAGGTCCATTCGCCGACCTTCACGCGCTCGGCCACTTCCACAACGCGGCGAGCGGTCGATAGCACCAGTGCCATGATCGTATCGGCAACGGTTTCCGTCAGCACGGTGGGCGTATGCATCAGCAGTACCTTACGTGCGTTCAGCGCATCCACATCGAAATTGTCATACCCCACGGAGATCGTTGAGGTTGCGCGGAGCGTCGGCATTTTCTCCAGCAGCGCGGTATCGACGGTTTGGCTGGAGCCCAGCAGACCTTCAGCACTGGCAAAGGCTTGCGCGTGTTGTTCAACCGTCTGCGGGCTCAGGTCCGGCACCTGGGTGACGGTGAAATGTTCTTCCAGGCGATGCAGTAAATCGTCAGGTAACGCTTTGTAGAGAATAATGGACGGCTTCATATGACTCTCCATGAGTGAAAGTTTACGCGTGGCGTGCGCCAACCGGGACGTGCTGATTATTAGCAGGCTTAACAATTAAAGTTAGCCATACTGAGGCGAAAAGCGCCACCCCCATAAAAATGTACGAGGCGGACGGGCTGCCGGTGGCGCCGTTGAGGTAACCGACAAACCACGAGCCGAGGAACGAGCCCAGCGCGCCCATACTGTTGATTAGCGCCATTGCGCCACCGGCAACGTTGCGCGGCAACATCTCCGGAATGATGGCGAAAAACGGGCCATACGGGGCGTACATCGCCGCACCGGCAATCACCAGCAGGGTATAAGAGGCCCAGAAGTTATTCGCGCCGACGGCCCAGGAACCGATAAAAGCGCACGCGGCAATCAGCAGCAGAGGCCAGACGAACAGCTTACGGTTCTGTAATTTATCCGAGGCCCAGGAGGCGATAATCATCGCCACGGTGGCTGCCAGATACGGGACAGAAGAGAGCCAGCCCACTTCGACCATTCCCAGATTCGCGCCGCCTTCGCGGATGATTGATGGCAGCCACAGCACGAAGCCGTAGACGCCAATACTCCAGGTGAAATATTGCATGCATAACAGGATCACATTACGGGAGCGGAACGCTTCGCCGTAGTTGCGTACAGCCTTAATCCCCTGCTGCTCTTGTTCGAGTTGCGTTTGCAACGCCTTTTTTTCTGACTCGGTCAGCCAACCGACCTGCGCCGGTTTGTCTTTCACCAGCACCCACCAGCAGAAGGCCCACAGAATGGCGGGAACCCCTTCGATGATGAACATCTCACGCCAGCCGAGCGCCTGGATCAGGTAACCAGACACCACTGACATCCACAGGACCGTCACCGGGTTACCGAGGATCAGGAAGGTATTTGCTCGCGAACGCTCCGACTTCGTAAACCAGTTACTGATGTAAATCAGCATCGCTGGCATAACAGCGGCTTCCACTACCCCAAGAATAAAGCGAATAGCGGCCAGCGCCGGGATATTGCTGACCATCCCGGTCAGCGACGCGCAACCGCCCCATAAAATCAGGCAGACAAAAATCAGTTTGCGCACGCTCCGGCGTTCGGCATACACCGCGCCGGGGATCTGAAAGAAGAAATAGCCGAGGAAGAACAGGGCGCCGAGCAGGGATGAGATTCCTTTGGTGATGCCGAGGTCTTCGTTAATGCCCGCGGCGGACGCGAAGCTGAAGTTTGCACGGTCAAGATACGCCAGGCTATACGTGATGAACACGATAGGCATGATGTACAACCAGCGTTTTGCTGCATTTGTTGAGTTTGCCATAATCAACCTCTGTTGTTTCTGCCGCCGCTGTCTGTAGGGTACAGGGGGCTGTTATCATTACGTAAGGTTATTCGCCTAACGTTTCACGTGTGGGTAAGCCTTCGCTGTCGCCCTGTACCTGAATGGCCAGTGCGCCAATTTTGTTGCCGCGTGTGACGGCCTGCGACAGCGTACGGCCTTCCAGTAGGGCGCTGATGACGCCGACGGCAAAGCCATCGCCGGCACCGACCGTATCGACTACGTTGTCCACTTTGACCGGGGCAACGCTGCCTTTTTCGCCGTCGGCGGTTTTATACCAGGCGCCGTCTGCGCCTGTTTTCAGCACCACGGCTTTCACGCCATGACGGAGATAGAAATCCGCAATCCTTTCTGGCGTCTGTTGTCCGGTTAAAATCATCCCTTCCTTCAGGCCCGGTAATACCCAGTCGGCCTGGAATGCGAGACGATTCAGTTTCTCAACCATCTCGGCTTCACTTTTCCACAGCACCGGACGCAGGTTGGGGTCAAATGAGAGTGTCTTGCCCTGGGCTTTCATCGTGCGCGCCGTGTGCGCCAGCAGTTCATAGGAACTGGGGGAAAGCGCCGCAGCGACGCCGCTCAGATGCAGATGACGGGCACTGGAGAAATACGCGTCGTGGTAGTCCGCAACGGACAGATGGCTGGCGGCGGAACCTTTACGGAAATACTCCACAATGGGATCGGTTCCATTTTCAACTTTAGATTTTAGCTGAAAGCCGGTTGCGTAGCGCTCATCCAGGGTGACTCCCTGCGCATCAATCCCCTCTTTTTTCAGTGAGTTGAGAACAAAGCGACCAAAGCTGTCGTTACCTACGCGGCTCACCCAGCCGACTTTCAGTCCCAGTCGTGCCAGGCCGGTGGCAACGTTCAGTTCGGCACCGGCAACACGCTTGATAAATTGCTCAACCTCGGCCAGATCGCCGGTCTGCGTTGCTACAAACATCGCCATCGCTTCGCCGATTGTGATGACATCCAGTGAATGCTTCATGCCTTACTCCTTACGTAACAAATCGACGTAGTGGCGGGTAACCGCAGTCAGATCGGCCCCTTCCAGCGGGAATTCAATGCCGCGCGGAACGTCGGTGGGCAACAACTTGAGCAGGTCGAGCCAGCGGGGCTCTGCCTGGTCCGGGGGAACGGCGCGATAGCTGTCGTGGTGCGCGGTGGCGGCTTTAACGTGAACATAACCCACTGACTTCGCCAGTTGATGAGCGGCCTCTTCCGGCGAATCGCCTACCCACAGCCAGTTGCCCATATCAAACGTCAGGTGTACAGGCAGCGCATGTTGCTGACAGGCGGCGTTAAAACGTTGCATGGGGGCCAGTCGTCCGCAGGCGGTCTGGTCGTTCTCGACTACCAGCGCCATACCGCTGCTTTCCAGCCAGTCGCGCAGGGTGTCAAATTGTTCTGCGTGGACAAAATGGCCCAGCGAAACCTTCAGCCATAGCGCGCGCAGCGTTTGCGCTTCCTGAAGCAGTGACGGCAGTTGTAGATTGAGGCGGCCATCGTCCATGAACAGCGGTTGTGGCGCGGAATAGCAGGCCAGCAGATCGAAGCATTCGATGGCTGACGCCAGTGTGGACAGGGCGCTGAGCTCAGCGTCAGTAAACAGTTCGCGGCGAATTTCGACGCCGTCTGCACCTGCACCGGCAATGATAGGCAGCATCGCGGTTTGTCCGCCGGCAGCGCGGACAGTGTCGTGGCCATAGGCAGCGGTGACCACTATCAGTTTTCTTTGCATAGGAACTCCAGAACTCACGCTAATGTGATTACGCTAGATGGAACCGGTTCCAAAGAAAAGCGTGATGTGTCGAAATTATGATCACCATCACGAAGGAAAATTATCGGGCAGTGGAGCCGCGAACGATCAGCTCGCCGGAGAAAACCTGTTCATGAATGGCGTCGCTGCCGCCTTCAATCCTGCGTACCACTTGTTCGACAGCGGCATAACCAATCTGCCACGTGGGTTGTTTCAGAGTCGTGATCCCGACCCCTGCCAGTTCGGCCCATTCCAGCTCATCGAACCCCAACAGACCAATATCGCTGCCCCAGTTGAGGCCAATGCGCTTCAGTGAACGGGCGACCTGAAGGGTGAGCGCACCGTTAGCGGAAATCACTGCCTTGCGCATCCCGCGATGCTGCTGGTGGAACTGGCGTAAGGTGTTATCGAGTTGCGTATTCTCGGAAAGCGGAACTTCGGCGTTTTCGGCGACAACGCCCGGATAACGTGCCAGTGTTGCCCGAAAGGCGCTCAGACGTTCACGACGGGTATTGACCATCCCCAGCGGTTCGCTGAGAAACAGCAGTGCTTCAAAGCCTTGTTCAATCAGGTGTTCGGTGGCGGTGGTGGCGGCCTGAGTGTTGTCCAGCCCGACGACGTCGCAGGCGAAGTCAGGGATTTTGCGATCGATCAGTACCATCGGCAACGCGGACTGTTGCAGGCGATTCAACCCCTCTTCACGCATCCCCACGGCGTTGACCACAATACCTTCGACCTGATAACTGCGCAGCAGATCGAGATAGTGCAATTCCTGGTTCACCTCGTTATTGGTGTTACAGACCAGCGGCGTAAAGCCTTTCTCGCGACAGGCGGCCTCGATACCGCTTAACACGTGGACGGAATAGGGGTTGGTGATATCGGCAATGATCAGGCCAATCAAACGGGTGCGACCTCGTTTCAGGCCACGAGCCATCAGGCTGGGGCGATAGTCGAGATCGGCAATGGCTTTTTCAATACGCGCCAGCAGGGCATCGGAAAGCAGGTGTTTTTCGCCGTTGAGATAACGTGAAATGCTGGTTTTACCGGTTTTTGCCGCTTTCGCGACATCGCTGATGGTGGGGCGTGTTGATTTGCTCATCGCTGAATTCCTTGCTTTGGGTGAGCATACCTTAGCGCGAAAAGACCCGGCGACGCTACGCTTACCGGGCCTGTTGGTGGGTTTAAAGCCGGGGAAGGCAATGCCGCCACCCGGCACAACCGTTACTGAATCGGACTTAACGTAATTTCGACACGACGGTTCTGGGCTTTCCCTTCCGCCGTGCTGTTGCTGGCGATCGGATTTGCCGGACCCATGCCGCTGGTGCGGATGCGGTTGGCGGCAACGCCCTGGGTGATCAGTGCGCTGGCTACGCTGTCCGCACGCTGCTGTGACAGACGCATGTTCAGATCCTGGCCGCCGGTGCTGTCGGTATACCCGATCACATTGACGGCGGTTTTTTCGTATTCCTTCAGTACCATCGCCACGCCGGTCAACGTGTTGGCACCTGCCGGTTTCAGGGTCGCGCTGCTGCTGTCAAAGGTGACGTTATTCGGCATATTCAAAATGATGTTATCGCCACTTCGCGTCACGCTTACGCCGGTTCCCTGCATTTTGTCGCGCAGTTTTGCTTCCTGGACGTCCATGTAATAACCGACGCCGCCGCCGAGCGCTGCCCCTGCCGCGGCACCAATCAGTGCGCCTTTACCGCGATCCTTCTTCGACGAGGAGAGAGCGCCGATACCCGCGCCCACCAGCGATCCAATGCCTGCGCCAATGCCAGATTTACCCGCTTCGCGTTCGCCGGTGTAAGGGTTGGTTGTGCAGCCAGAAACCGCCAGGGCGCCGCTCACGATAGCGGCAATGACTAAAACACGTTTCTTCATCTTAATTCCTTAATGACATTCTTATTTTTTGCCACAGCGACCGTGGCGGTTGATTATGACGTGTGAAGATGAAGAAAATTCCAGGGATCTCTCTGAAATTTGTAAGTAACATTGAACGCCGTAATACATCATCTCATCTGCAGGAGCGCCTGGCTTGACGACGCATCATTCAGTGTTAACCGCCGCCCACTGGGGCCCCATTCTTGTCGAAACGGACGGAGAAAAGGTGCTCTCTTCCCGGGGCGCGCTGCCCACCTCGCATCCCAATTCGCTGCAAAGTGCGGTTCGCGATCAAGTGCACAGTCAAAGCCGGGTACGCTATCCGATGGTACGTAAAGGGTTTCTGGCTTCGCCGGAACAACCGCAGGGTGTGCGCGGGCAGGATGAGTATGTGCGCGTAAGCTGGGACGAGGCGCTGGCGTTGATTCATGCGCAGCATAAACGCATTCGCGATACGTATGGCCCCGCCTCCATTTTTGCCGGTTCTTACGGCTGGCGTTCCAACGGTGTTCTGCACAAGTCGGCGACGTTATTACAACGTTATATGGCGCTGGCGGGCGGCTATACCGGACATCTGGGCGACTATTCTACCGGCGCGGCGCAGGCCATCATGCCGTACGTGGTGGGCGGCAGCGAAGTCTATCAACAGCAAACCAGCTGGCCGGTGATTCTGGAACACAGCGAGGTGGTGGTGTTATGGAGCGCCAACCCGCTGAATACCCTGAAAATTGCCTGGAATGCGTCGGATGAACAAGGGATCCCTTACTTTGACGCGTTGCGTAATAGCGGGAAACGGCTGATCTGCATTGATCCCATGCGATCGGAAACCGTTGATTTCTTTGGCGACAAAATGGAATGGATTGCGCCGCACATGGGGACTGACGTGGCGCTGATGCTCGGCATCGCGCATACGCTGGTAGAACATGGCTGGCATGACGAGGCGTTTCTTGCCCGTTGCACCACGGGCTATGAGGTCTTTTCAGACTATCTGCTGGGCGTGAGCGACGGTATTGCCAAAACGGCAGAGTGGGCGGAGCCGATTTGCGGCGTTCCGGCGGCCAAAATCCGTGAACTGGCAGAATTGTTCCATAAAAATACTACGATGTTGATGGCCGGTTGGGGCATGCAACGCCAGCAGTTTGGCGAACAAAAGCACTGGATGATTGTCACCCTGTCCGCCATGCTGGGGCAGCCTGGTATACCTGGCGGTGGTTTTGGCCTTTCGTATCATTTTGCCAATGGCGGAAACCCGACACGCCGTTCTGCGGTGCTGGCGTCAATGCAGGGCAGCCTGCAAGGCGGGACCGACGCGGTGGAGAAAATTCCGGTAGCGCGCATTGTGGAAGCACTGGAAAACCCCGGCGCGCCGTATCAGCATAACGGGATGAACCGTCATTTCCCGGATATCCGCTTTATCTGGTGGGCGGGCGGGGCGAATTTTACCCATCACCAGGACACCAACCGACTGATTCGCGCCTGGCAAAAACCGGAGCTGGTGGTAATTTCCGAATGCTTCTGGACCGCGGCGGCGAAGCATGCCGATATTGTGCTGCCTGCGACGACTTCCTTTGAGCGTAACGATCTCACCATGACCGGGGATTACAGTAACCAGCATCTGGTGCCCATGAAGCAGGTCGTGCCGCCGCAGTACGAAGCGCGCAATGATTTCGATGTTTTTGCCGCGCTGAGCGAACGCTGGGAGCAGGGCGGTTATCAACGCTTTACCGAAGGGAAGAGCGAACTGGAATGGCTGGAGACGTTTTATACGATTGCCGGGCAGCGCGGGGCCAGCCAGCAGGTGACGCTGCCGCCGTTTGCCGAATTCTGGGAAGCGAATCAATTGATTGAAATGCCGGAAAATCCGGCCAATGCGCAGTTTATCCGCTTTGCGGATTTTCGTCGTGACCCGGACGCGCATCCGCTGAAAACCGACAGCGGTAAGATCGAGATTTACTCACAGCGAATTGCCGGTTACGGCTATGCAGATTGCCCCGGACACCCGATGTGGCTGGAACCGGATGAGTGGCACGGCAACGCCGAACCGGAGCAACTACAGATTGTGTCGGCGCACCCGGCGCATCGTCTGCACAGCCAGCTTAACTACAGTCACCTGCGTGAACGGTATGCGGTGGCAGATCGTGAGCCGGTGACGATTCACCCGCAAGATGCTCAGGCGCGCGGCATCCGTGAGGGTGATGTGGTACGCATCTGGAATCACCGTGGTCAGATCCTTGCAGGCGCCGTGGTCACTGACGGTATCAAACCAGGCGTTATCTGCATTCATGAAGGGGCATGGCCGGATCTCGACCTTGCTGCCGGGGGCATCTGTAAAAACGGCGCGGTGAATGTGCTGACCAAAGACCTGCCCAGTTCGCGTCTGGGGAACGGCTGCGCGGGCAATACCGCGCTGGCGTGGCTGGAGAAATACAGCGGGCCAGCACTCACGCTTACGGCGTTTACTCCGCCCGCCAGCCCATAATCCAGGTGGGATGCTGGGTATCTTCCTGCCATGCGCTGTCTTCGATACGAAAGCCCAGCGCGTGGTAGAAATTCACCGCGTTCTGGTTTTTTTGGTATACCTCGAGGCTCAGCACGTCAAAACACTGCTGAACATGCTGTACCAGCGCTTTCCCTATCCCGCTACGTAACGCATCCGGGGCGACAAACAACGCCCCTAAAAAACGCCCGTCCATGACGCTCACAAACCCTTTCAGCGCCTCGTCTTCCTCCCAGACCCAGGTTCTGGCGGCGGGCAGGTAAACATCGCGCACCACTGCCTCGCTCTCATGCCAGTAGCGTTCTGCGATAAAAGGATGCGCATAGATGGTGCTTTCCAACCACAACGCCAGCAATGGCGTCATGTCAGCACTATGAAACTCGCGAATCATGTTTATCTCCTGGATGACAGAAACAGCCGGTGATGTGGTCATTGACCAGTCCGCAGGCCTGCATGAAGGAGTAGCAAATAGTGGTGCCGACGAACTTGAATCCCCGTTTTTTTAACGCTTTCGACAGGGCGTCGGAGGCGGGCGTGGAGGTCGGGATTTCGCCCAACGCGGCGGCGCGGGTGATTTGTGGCTGGTTATCCACGAATGACCAGACGAAGTCGGCAAACGGTTCGCCGTTTTGCTCCATCGCCAGGTATGCCCGGGCATTGCCGATGATGGCCTGAATTTTCCCCCGATGGCGGATGATCCCGGCATCAAGCAGCAGTCTTTCCACATCGTCTTCCTGCATGGCTGCCACGCGGATGGGATCGAACTGGTGGAAGTTAGTGCGATAATTCTCGCGTTTCTTGAGGACGGTGATCCACGAAAGGCCAGCTTGTTGGCCTTCCAGACAGATCATTTCGAACAGTTTTTTACCGTCGTGCTCGGGTACGCCCCATTCGTTATCATGATAGGCAATATAAAGGGGGTCCTGACTGACCCAACCGCAACGTTCCATACTTCCCTCGCTCTTTGACTTGCCATAAAAATATCGTTCCGGGTGCCTTGACGCTCCCGCGAAAAAGACAATATTTAATACAGGGCTTTCGCCTGTCATCCTTAATTACAATGACAATAATATCGCCGATTTCGGCTCTCTTCTGGAGTCGCATTGATGATGATAAAAAAATGCAGTGGTCGCCGGGAAATTATTCTCCTGGCGAGCGTCGTAGTTTGTTCGCTTTACATCAACACAGCCCGTGCCTGGCAGCAAGAATATATCGTTGATAATACGCCTGGATATACGACTGAACGCTATACATGGGACAGCGATCACCAACCGCGCTATGACGACATTCTGGCGGAACGTATCCGGACGACACAAACTGTGCCGGGTCTGGCGGTGAATCTTGAGCAAGCTTCACCCACGGAGGCCACCAGCGGCATGAGTATGGGCTGGAATTTTCCCGTCTCTGGCGACATCACGACCGGACCGGTGGCGGCATTACATTACGATGGCACCACGCCCGCTATTTATAACGAATTTGGCGATAGCGTGGTCAGCCAGTCGCCCGACCCGTTATGGCATGCCAGCGTCAGTACGCTGGGCTGGCGGGTGAATTCTCAGTTTGGCGATCTGCGACCGTGGGCGCAAATCAGCTATAACCAGCAGTTTGGCGAAAATATCTGGAAGGCGCAGTCGGGGCTCAGTCGAATGACGGCGACCACTCAGGACAATAACTGGCTGGACGTGACGGTAGGCGCAGATATGCTGCTCAATCAGCACATGGCGGCTTATGCTGCGCTCTCGCAGGCGGAAAATACCACCAACAGTACCAACTACCTCTACACAATGGGAGTAAGTGCCAGGTTTTAACCTGCAATTTACAATTTAAACGCAGTGATAACAGTGTTTGTGGCGATAGTATGCACTAACTGACCGGGAAAAAATTCATTCAATGAATTTTTGTCTCGTCATTCATTCCGCATTCCAGGCATTTCATTCCGTTCTGATGGCACTTCATGCCGTTTTTTCCCTGCATAAAATGCATTTCGTTATGGTTGTTGGCAGAGAATTTATCCCTTTTGCTTATGCAGGAAGACTGCCATGAAAACCGCATCGTATCAGCGCACCCGTTGGTTGACCCTTATCGGTACCATCATTACGCAATTCGCCTTAGGTTCTGTGTATACCTGGAGCCTGTTTAATGGCGTGCTTTCAGAAAAACTGGGTGAACCCGTCAGCCAGGTGGCTTTTTCCTTCGGCCTGTTGAGCTTAGGTCTGGCGATCTCCTCTTCTGTCGCCGGGAAGTTACAGGAACGTTTTGGCGTGAAGCGCGTCACCATGGCGTCCGGTATTCTGCTCGGGCTGGGTTTCTTCCTGACCGCGCACTCCAGTAACCTGATGATGCTGTGGCTGAGCGCAGGCGTGCTGGTAGGCCTGGCCGATGGCGCGGGCTA
Organism: Citrobacter sp. Ca225; assembly: GCF_030337175.1. Taxonomy (NCBI): domain Bacteria; kingdom Pseudomonadati; phylum Pseudomonadota; class Gammaproteobacteria; order Enterobacterales; family Enterobacteriaceae; genus Citrobacter; species Citrobacter sp. Ca225. The sequence continues at coordinate 105,417 of NZ_JAOWCD010000049.1, forward strand.
TCTGTTAACACTGTCCAACTGCGTGAAGTGGTTCCCGGAGCGTAAAGGGCTAATTTCTGCCTTTGCCATTGGTTCTTATGGTCTGGGAAGCCTGGGTTTCAAATTTATCGACAGCCAACTTCTGGCAACCGTTGGTCTGGAAAACACCTTTGTGATTTGGGGCGCGATTGTGCTGGTGATGATTGTCTTCGGCTCTACGCTAATGAAAGATGCGCCGAATCAGGAGGTCAAAACGCAAAATGGTGTTGTAGAAAACGACTACACCCTGGCACAATCTATGCGTAAACCGCAGTACTGGATGCTGGCGGTGATGTTCCTGACGGCGTGCATGAGCGGACTGTATGTGATTGGCGTGGCGAAAGATATCGCTCAGGGGCTGGCGCATATGGACGTGGCGTCGGCGGCCAATGCGGTGACGGTGATTTCTATTGCTAACCTCTCCGGCCGTCTGGTGCTGGGGATCCTGTCCGATAAAATTGCCCGTATCCGTGTGATCACCATTGGTCAGGTGGTGTCGCTGGTGGGGATGGCCGCTCTGCTGTTTGCGCCGCTGAATGCGCTGACTTTCTTTGCTGCCATTGCCTGCATCGCCTTTAACTTTGGCGGGACGATCACCGTCTTCCCGTCACTGGTCAGCGAGTTCTTCGGTCTGAACAATCTGGCGAAAAATTATGGTGTGATTTATCTCGGCTTTGGGATTGGCAGCATCTGCGGTTCGATTATCGCGTCGCTGTTCGGTGGGTTCTACGTGACTTTCTGTGTCATCTTTGCATTGTTGATTCTCTCGCTGGCGCTCTCCACCACCATTCGTCAGCCAAAACGCGAGGTGCTGGAAATGGCACACGCCTGATATCCCGTAAGATTTTCTACAGGCCAGCCGATGAGCTGGCCTTTTTTTGTTATATCTGCTGTGAATAGTCTGCTTTCAAACTTGATTTTTTGTAAATATCTCTTTCGATCACATTCTCTGTTGCCACTTTCTTTGCTGCTTGTGGTCTACTTAGCCGCGCGTGTCGATTTTACTATTTGACTACCTTCGCAATTTCACCTGCCCGGCGGATGTCGCCGTTGCGCAGGCTGTGTTAACCCCTCGATTTCCAGGGCTTGCTTGCATGAGATACATTACGTCGATGTCGCAGCAAAAGCTGAGTTTTTTGCTCGCGATCTATATCGGTCTGTTTATGAATGGCGCGGTTTACCTCCGTCGGTTTGACGGTTACGCGCAAGACTTTACCCTCTGGAATGGAATCTCCGCGGTGGTTGAACTGGCTGGCACTGTGCTGGCAACGTTCTTCTTTTTACGACTCCTGTCACTGATGGGCAGGACGGTGTGGCGTGTTCTGGCTTCGTTGCTGGTGCTGATTTCAGCGGGCGCAAGTTATTACATGACCTTTATGAACGTGATGATCGGTTACGGCATCGTTGCCTCGGTCATGACCACGGATATCGATCTCTCCAAAGAGGTGGTCGGCTGGACGTTTGTCCTCTGGCTGGTGGCGGTGAGTTTTCTCCCGCTGATCTTCATCTGGTTTAACCGCTCGACGGATACCTTCTGGCGTCAGCTCTGCACGCCAAAAGTGCGCTGGCGCAGCGCGCTGATTGTGCTGATGGCGGGGCTGCTAGTCTGGGTGCCAATTCGTCTTCTGGAGATGCATCAGAAGCGTGCCGATCGTATTGCCGGTGTCGATATGCCGAGTTACGGCGGCGTACTGGCGAACTCTTATCTGCCGTCAAACTGGCTGTCTGCACTGGGCCTGTATGCCTGGGCGCAGGTGGATGAATCATCGGATAACAAATCGCTCATCAACCCGGCGAAGAAATTCACCTATACCCCGACACAGAACCTGGATGACACTTACGTGATTTTCATTATTGGTGAAACTACACGCTGGGATCATATGGGAATGTTGGGCTATGAACGCGACACCACGCCGAAGCTTGCCAAAGAGAAGAACGTCGTGATGTATCGTGGTTATTCCTGCGATACCGCGACGAAACTGTCGCTGCGCTGTATGTTCGTTCGTCAGGGTGGGGCCGAAGATAACCCACAGCGTACGCTGAAAGAGCAAAACGTCTTTGCGGTGCTCAAGCAGTTAGGCTTTAGTTCCGATCTCTACGCGATGCAGAGTGAGATGTGGTTTTACAGCAACACGATGGCCGACAACATTGCCTATCGCGAACAAATTGCTGCTGAGCCACGTAACCGGGGTAAAGCCGTGGATGACATGCTGCTGGTCAATGAGGTTGATCGTTCGCTGCAGGAAAACCCGCAGGGTAAGCATCTGATTGTGCTGCACACTAAGGGCTCTCACTACAACTACACTCAGCGTTATCCGCGCGAGTTCGCTCAGTGGAAGCCGGAATGTTACGCTATCGATCGTAAGTGCCCAAAAGACCTGATGATTAATTCATACGATAACTCGATTACCTACGTCGATCATTTTATCGACACGGTGATTGATCAGGTACGCGATAAGAAAGCGATTGTGTTCTACGCTGCCGACCACGGTGAGTCAATCAATGAGCGCGAGCACCTGCACGGTACGCCACGTAAGATGGCGCCGCCGGAGCAGTTCCGCGTGCCGATGATGGTCTGGATGTCTGATAAATACCTGGAGAACCCGACCAACGCCCAGGTGTTCGCGCACCTGAAGAAGGAAGCGGAAATGAAGGTGCCGCGCCGTCATGTGGAGCTGTACGACACCATCATGGGTTGTCTCGGTTATACCTCGCCGAATGGCGGAATTAATGAGAACAACAACTGGTGTCATATCCCTGACGGACAGAAAAACGTCGCGCAGTAAGCGGGCTGACGACTTTCTCGCCGATCAAAGGGCATTTTGATACTAAGGGATTGACGGGGACGCACCTGCGCAGTAAGATGCGCCCCGCATTCGGTGATTGGCGCAGCCTGGTAGCGCACTTCGTTCGGGACGAAGGGGTCGGAGGTTCGAATCCTCTATCACCGACCAAATTCAAAACCCTGCTCAACGAGCAGGGTTTTTTGCTTTTGTAGGCCTGATAAGCGAAGCGCCATCAGGCATTCGGTGCACACTGCCTGATGGCGGCATTCGCCTTATCCCGCCTACGAAATCGCATCATCAGGTAAATATCCATTCTTGCGGAACATCAACAAAAAAGTGCGCATCACTTCTCACTATTTGTTAACGGTTTTGTGACATATTCCATTGTCTTTTTTTATCTATGCATGAATCTTTTTTTGCGTTACTTATGGCTGGCGCTAGCATTTTCCGCTGTGCGTTTTAACGTTCGTGGGATTTATCGCTCAGATATGCAGCATTTCGTCAGAAATTTTTCATATTCTGCACGATTGTTAATCACCAAATGTTGCGAAATATTAAGGTGTTTATTCTGGTGTTCTGGGCGTAGCATAAATTTCTCTGCTGAAAATACCCGCCTGAAGTTTTTTTAATCTTTGTTTGCGAATTCTCACCGTTGTTGTAAATCATGGATACCTGTATTGACGTTTTCACATTCTGTTGACAGATTGTAGGGCATGAGGGGCATTTCATGGAGAATCCGCGCTGCTACTCAGTCGTTTATGTGAACGGAATCCCCACCTCTTAACGCCGACCCAGCCGGTTAAAAAACAAAAAAGGCCAGGCGGTGCAAACCCACTGCAAAGGGTAAAACAACAACATCACATTTGGAGCAGAAGAATGAGTATTTCCTTGAAGAAGTCAGGGATGCTGAAGCTTGGTCTGAGCCTTGTGGCTATGACTGTCGCAGCAAGTGTACAAGCTAAAACTCTGGTTTATTGTTCAGAAGGTTCACCTGAAGGGTTCAACCCGCAGCTGTTTACCTCTGGCACAACCTATGACGCCAGCTCAGTACCTATCTATAACCGTCTGGTTGAATTCAAAACCGGCACCACGGAAGTTATTCCGGGCCTCGCTGAAAAGTGGGAAATCAGTGAAGACGGTAAAACATACACCTTCCACCTGCGTCAGGGCGTGAAGTGGCAGGACAATAAAGAGTTCAAACCGACGCGTGATTTCAACGCCGATGACGTGGTGTTCTCTTTCGATCGTCAGAAAAACGCACAGAACCCGTACCACAAAGTCTCTGGCGGCAGCTATGAATACTTTGAAGGCATGGGCCTGCAAGACCTGATCAGTGAAGTGAAGAAAGTGGACGATAACACCGTTCAGTTCGTGCTGACGCGTCCTGAAGCGCCGTTCCTCGCTGACCTGGCGATGGACTTTGCCTCTATTCTTTCTAAAGAATATGCCGACAATATGATGAAAGCTGGCTCGCCGGAAAAAGTGGACCTGAACCCAATCGGTACCGGTCCGTTCCAGCTGCAGCAGTACCAGAAAGACTCCCGTATTCTCTACAAAGCGTTTGAAGGTTACTGGGGCACTAAGCCGCAGATCGACCGTCTGGTCTTCTCTATTACGCCTGACGCTTCCGTGCGTTACGCCAAACTGCAGAAGAACGAATGCCAGGTGATGCCGTACCCGAACCCGGCTGACATCGCGCGCATGAAGCAGGATAAAAACATCAACCTGCTGGAGCAGGCGGGTCTGAACGTCGGCTATCTCTCTTTCAATACCGAGAAGAAACCGTTTGATGACGTCAAAGTACGTCAGGCGCTGACCTACGCAGTGAACAAAGACGCGATCATCAAAGCCGTTTATCAGGGTGCTGGCGTTGCGGCGAAGAACCTGATCCCGCCAACCATGTGGGGCTATAACGACGACGTTAAAGACTACACCTACGATCCTGAGAAAGCGAAAGCCCTGCTGAAAGAAGCCGGTCAGGATAAAGGCTTTACCGTTGAACTGTGGGCAATGCCAGTACAGCGTCCGTACAACCCGAACGCTCGCCGTATGGCTGAGATGGTTCAGGCCGACTGGGCGAAGATTGGCGTTCAGGCCAAGATTGTGACCTACGAGTGGGGCGAGTATCTGAAGCGCGCCAAAGCGGGTGAGCATCAGGCGGTAATGATGGGCTGGACCGGCGACAATGGGGATCCGGATAACTTCTTCGCGACCCTGTTCAGCTGCGCGGCGGCGAAAGACGGTTCCAACTACTCTCGCTGGTGCTACAAGCCGTTTGAAGATCTGATTCAACCGGCGCGTGCGACCGACGACCACAACAAGCGTATTGAACTCTACAAACAGGCTCAGGTCGTGATGCACGATCAGGCTCCGGCGCTGATCGTGGCTCACTCCACCGTGTACGAGCCAGTGCGTAAAGAAGTCAAAGGCTATGTGGTTGATCCGTTAGGTAAACACCACTTCGAAAACGTCTCTATCGAATAATAAAAGCAACGCCAGGTAAGCGCTACGCACCGTTAAGTCGGTACGTGTAGCGCCACCCGGCAGTAATGCTTTATCCCCTTCTCATTGAGGAGGGGATAAGATTTGTGAGCAATACAGACTCACGGTTCCAGGCCGTGCGTCATTAGAGAGAATCCGGGTTATGTTGCAGTTCATTCTCCGACGTTTGGGACTCGTCATCCCCACGTTTATCGGTATCACTCTTCTCACCTTTGCTTTTGTCCATATGATCCCCGGCGATCCGGTGATGATCATGGCAGGTGAGCGTGGTATCTCCCCTGAGCGTCATGCTCAACTGTTGGCTGAACTCGGTCTCGATAAGCCGATGTGGCAGCAGTACCTCCATTACATCTGGGGGGTTATGCATGGTGATTTAGGCATCTCGCTGAAAAGCCGTTTACCGGTGTGGGACGAGTTCGTGCCTCGCTTTAAAGCGACGCTGGAACTGGGTGTCTGCGCCATGATTTTCGCTACCGCCGTGGGGATTCCCGTGGGCGTGCTGGCCGCCGTTAAGCGCGGTTCCATTTTCGATCATACTGCTGTTGGCCTGGCGCTGACCGGTTATTCCATGCCGATCTTCTGGTGGGGCATGATGCTGATCATGCTGGTCTCCGTGCAGCTCAACCTGACCCCCGTCTCCGGGCGCGTGAGCGACATGGTGTTCCTTGATGACTCGAACCCGTTGACCGGTTTTATGCTGATCGACACCGCAATCTGGGGTGAAGAGGGCAACTTTATTGATGCTGTGGTGCATATGATCCTGCCCGCGATGGTGCTTGGCACCATCCCTCTGGCAGTGATTGTGCGAATGACTCGTTCATCAATGCTGGAAGTGCTGGGCGAAGATTACATCCGTACCGCGCGTGCCAAAGGGTTGACGCGTATGCGCGTCATCATTATTCACGCGTTGCGTAACGCCATGCTGCCGGTGGTGACCGTGATTGGTCTACAGGTGGGAACGCTGCTGGCGGGCGCCATTCTGACCGAAACCATTTTCTCGTGGCCTGGCCTTGGGCGCTGGCTGATTGATGCGCTGCAACGTCGCGATTATCCGGTTGTGCAGGGTGGGGTGTTACTGGTGGCGACGATGATTATTCTCGTCAACCTGCTGGTCGACCTGCTGTACGGCGTGGTGAACCCGCGTATTCGTCATAAGAAGTAAGGGGCCATCATGTCACAGGTTACTGAAAATAAAGTTATTGCTGCGCCGGTGCCGATGACGCCGATGCAGGAGTTCTGGCACTATTTTAAACGCAACAAGGGCGCTGTGGTGGGGCTGGTGTACGTCGCGATCATGATCCTGATTGCGGTATTCGCCAACTTCCTGGCGCCGTATAACCCGGCTGACCAGTTCCGCGATACCCTGCTGGCGCCGCCGGCCTGGCAGGAAGGCGGCACGCTGGCGCATCTGCTGGGAACTGACGACGTGGGCCGCGATATCCTGTCGCGCCTGATGTATGGCGCGCGTCTGTCGCTGCTGGTGGGCTGCCTGGTGGTGGTACTGTCGCTGGTGATGGGCGTCGTGCTGGGCCTTGTGGCCGGATACTTCGGTGGCATCGTTGATAACATCATTATGCGTATCGTCGATATCATGCTGGCACTGCCGAGCCTGCTGCTCGCGCTGGTGCTGGTGGCGGTCTTCGGTCCCTCGATTGGTAACGCCGCGCTGGCACTGACGTTCGTGGCGCTGCCTCACTATGTGCGACTGACGCGCGCCGCTGTGCTGGTGGAGGTTAACCGCGACTACGTGACCGCTTCCCGCGTGGCGGGGGCCGGCGCGATGCGCCAGATGTTCATCAACATCTTCCCGAACTGCCTTGCGCCGCTGATCGTTCAGGCGTCGCTCGGTTTCTCTAACGCCATTCTCGATATGGCCGCGCTTGGCTTCCTGGGCATGGGTGCGCAACCGCCAACACCGGAGTGGGGCACCATGCTCGCTGATGTGTTGCAGTTTGCACAAAGCGCCTGGTGGGTCGTGACCTTCCCGGGTCTGGCGATCCTGCTGACGGTGCTGGCATTTAACCTGATGGGTGACGGTCTGCGTGACGCGCTTGATCCCAAACTGAAGCAGTAAGAGGTTCGAGATGGCGTTATTAAATGTAGATAAATTATCGGTGCATTTCGGCGATGTTGGTTCCGAATTTCGCGCCGTAGACCGCATCAGCTACAGTGTGAATCAGGGCGAAGTGGTTGGTATTGTCGGTGAGTCAGGCTCAGGAAAATCGGTCAGTTCGCTGGCGATTATGGGGCTGATTGATTATCCAGGCCGCGTGATGGCGGAAAATCTGATCTTCAATGGTCAGGATCTGAAGCGTATTTCTGAGAAAGAGCGCCGTAATCTGGTTGGCGCCGAAGTGGCGATGATTTTCCAGGACCCGATGACCAGCCTGAATCCGTGCTACACCGTCGGTTTCCAGATTATGGAAGCGATCAAGGTGCATCAGGGTGGTAACAAGCAAACCCGTCGTCAGCGGGCGATTGACCTACTGAACCAGGTGGGGATCCCCGATCCGGCCTCGCGTCTGGACGTGTATCCGCATCAGCTTTCCGGTGGGATGAGCCAGCGCGTGATGATCGCGATGGCAATTGCCTGTCGACCGAAGCTGTTGATTGCCGATGAACCGACGACGGCGCTGGACGTGACCATCCAGGCGCAAATCATCGAGCTGCTGCTGGAACTGCAGCAGAAAGAGAACATGGCGTTGGTGCTCATCACTCATGACCTGGCGCTGGTGGCGGAAGCCGCGCACAAAATCATTGTCATGTACGCCGGCCAGGTGGTGGAAACGGGGGCGGCGCACGATATTTTCCGCGCGCCGCGTCATCCTTACACCCAGGCGTTGCTGCGCGCGTTGCCGGAGTTTGCTCAGGATAAAGCGCGACTGGCCTCACTGTCTGGCGTGGTGCCGGGGAAATATGACCGCCCGTTGGGCTGTCTGCTGAACCCGCGTTGCCCCTATGCAACGGACAAATGCCGCAGTGAAGAACCTGAACTGGCCCTGCTGGATGGCGGTCGTCAGTCGAAATGTCATTACCCACTCGATGATGCCGGGAGGCCCACACTATGAGTACGCATGAGGCCACCTCGCAACAACCGCTGTTGCAGGCGATCGACCTGAAAAAACACTACCCGGTGAAGAAGGGAATTTTCTCCCCTGAACGTCTGGTGAAAGCGCTCGATGGGGTCTCTTTTACCCTTGAACGCGGCAAAACGCTGGCGGTAGTGGGCGAATCCGGCTGCGGGAAATCCACGCTTGGCCGTCTGCTGACGATGATTGAAACGCCGACCGGCGGTGAACTGTATTACCAGGGACAGGATCTGCTTAAGCACGATCCGCATGCGCAGAAACTGCGTCGGCAGAAAATCCAGATTGTGTTCCAGAACCCGTATGGTTCACTGAATCCGCGTAAGAAAGTGGGTCAGATTCTGGAAGAGCCGCTGCTGATCAACACTTCGCTGAGCAAAGAGCAGCGCCGTGAAAAAGCGCTGGCGATGATGGCGAAAGTGGGGCTGAAAACCGAGCATTACGATCGCTATCCGCACATGTTCTCCGGCGGTCAGCGCCAGCGTATCGCCATTGCCCGTGGGCTGATGCTCGATCCGGATGTGGTGATTGCCGATGAACCGGTCTCTGCGCTCGATGTTTCTGTCCGTGCGCAGGTGCTGAACCTGATGATGGATTTGCAGCAGGAACTGGGGCTGTCCTACGTCTTTATCTCCCACGACCTGTCGGTCGTCGAACACATTGCGGATGAAGTGATGGTAATGTACTTAGGCCGTTGTGTGGAGAAGGGGACGAAGGATCAGATCTTCAATAACCCGCGTCACCCGTATACCCAGGCACTGCTCTCCGCCACGCCGCGTCTGAATCCGGACGAGCGCCGTGAGCGCATCAAACTGACCGGCGAGCTGCCCAGCCCGCTGAATCCGCCGCCGGGTTGCGCCTTCAACGCCCGCTGCCGTCGTCGCTTCGGCCCCTGCACCCAGTTGCAGCCGCAGTTGAAAGACTACGACGGTCAACTGGTCGCCTGTTTTGCGGTTGACCAGGATGAGAACCCGCAGAAGACAGCGATCTGACAAAAGTGCCTGATGGCGGCTTCGCCTTACCTGACCTACGGTGATTTGTAGGCCAGGTAAGGCATTTACTCGATCAGCTTCAGTAGCGGCGACAAACAGAGCAAAACGCCGTACAGCAAAATCAGCCAGCTTTTCAGGCCGCGCAGTTTTTCCAACTGGCTGACTTTATAAATCAGGAAGAACGGAATCAGGCAGGAGACGATCCCGTACAGCGGGCTGCCGAGCTGGAAGAACACCAGCACGGAGACACGGAACGAAACCCAAATCACCAGCGTGGTGACGATAAACGCGCAAATACCCAGCGTAATGATGCGCGGAGGAATATTTCCGACGTTAACGATGCGCCCCAGCACATTCAAAATGATGCCCTTCATCGCCTCGTGGAACCCCAGATAGATCCCAAAGAACGCCGTCAGCACCGCAAAGATATTCAGCACCGTCGAGGTGATGTGGATAATCGGGCCTGGAATAACCTGTGCGGCTAACGCCAGCGCCGAAATGTTTTGCTCAAAGGCGGAGACCGCCTCCTCGTGGGTGATGGAGAAGGTAAACGAGAAGGAGAAAAACAGGATCACCGCAATGAGCGTGATATAGCTGATACGGTGCGTACGAATCGCCATACGGGTTGCCAGGAGTCTGTCCGCTTCACGTTTGCGATAGGCAATATTCATCGGATTAAGAACCTGAATGAAGACTGCCGAAAAGAAGCAGAACGGAATGGTGAGCAACACGTCGCGAAAGAACACCGAAGCTTGCGGGAAAGCGGTGATATTGCTCAGGTTCCAGTGTGGTATCATCGCCAGTCCAAACACCACGATGATACCGACTTTCACTACCACCATTGGGCCGGAGATTTTAAAAAGCAACTTCTCGCCGCCGGAGGCGATCGCCACCAGCACCGCAAAAATTGCCACCTTGTAGAGCAATGACTGCGAAAGGTCGGCGTCAGTCAGACCGAAGGTGCGAATGTACGACGCGCTGTCGAACACCACGGAAAGCGAGTAAATAAATATGCCGTGGATAATCATCAGGAAGTAGATCACGCCAAGGAAGACGCCCCAGTTTTTCCCCAGGTAATGGCTGATGACATCGGTATAGTCGTTACAGGTTTCGCTCTCGGAGAGCGTTTTCAGGTAGATATCCTGCACGATCCAGGTGGCCGGATAGGCAATCAAAGAGGCAGTAATAAAGACCCAAATGCCTTTTAACCCAATCTGCACCGGCATTAATACCGTTCCTGCGCCAATCGCCATGCCGATGCACAGCAACACCCAGCCAAAATCGTAGCGGGTAAACGGTAAACTCTGCGACGCCGGTTTGCCGGATACGCGGTGATCGGAAAGTGGTGATGTGTCGTGCTGCATGGAGTCCCCTGCCAAAAAGAGCCGTCACGGCTTGATGACCGCGAGGGGACGCAATTCTACAGAAGAGTGTAGGTCTCTGCCAGTTGGCTGATTGCGAGGCGTCGCGCAAAGCGAAAGCATGTTGGATGTCGGGCCTGGCGGGTTATCGTAGAATCGGCGGTAAGCCGGTGCTTCCCGGTGAGGCGCAGCGTTGCGGGGGCTTGATCCCTGGCGGCGTGAGTTGCTGGAAAGAGAAAACCCCCGCACGTTGTCTGGTATAAACCTGGCAACTAAACGGGGGCTTACCTTGCACCTCAACGATAGCCGCGAACGGTTGCCATTGCAACACAGGCGGCGATATGGCGTTGACTCAGCCAGGCATGGCTTTCTGGCATGATTTATACCCGTCATACTTCAAGTTGCAGGTGCGTTAGCTGCGCTCGCTCACCCCAGTCACTTACTAGAGAAAGCTCCTGGGGATTCACTCCCTTGCCGCCTTCCTGCAACTCGAATTATTTAGGGTATAGCGGCTCCAGCCATTGCCGGTATCATTGCGGGTATGGTTGTGAACTGGCTACGTAGCAGGAAGTAATGCGCTGATGGGCGTCTGCCTGCCGCAGTGGCAACATGCGCCCGAACCAGGCCGCAAGGGCGATCCTTGCGGCCTTTTTCGTTATTGCGGATATGGCACCCAGTCGCCGCCATTCAGACGGACGTACGGTTTGTCCTGATACTGGATAACCACCGCGTTGGCGTTTTCCGAGACCACAGCCGTTTGTGGCAGGTTGCTGGTGAGTTTTGCCCAGTCCACGCTGTCTTCGGAGAAGATCTTACCGTCAAGCACGCGTACCACCAGATCAGAAATGGCCAGATAGCTACTTGGCTGATTAATGACGATCGGCGCACCCTGATGCGGCGCTTTCATGCCGAAGAATTTCACGCCAGCCGGGACGTTGGTGATCGAGGGGCTCGGAATATCACGCAGGCCAGAGACCTGCATTCTGTCGCCTTTCAGCGCGCCGCCGTGTTCCGGTACGACAACCACCATGACCTTACGACCCGATTTCTCCAGCTCGGTGAAGAACGCATCCAGTTCATCAAAGAATTTCTGTGCGCGCGCTTTGTAATCCGCCGTTTTACTGACGCCGGGATAGTGGTTACCGTCGTGGAGCGGCAGGGTGTTGTAGAAAGTGGCGCTACGGGAGTCCTTATCTTTTTCCGTGGTTTCCATCCAGCGCTGTAGCACGGCGGTGTCGTCATACACCGGGGAACCATCAAAGCCCAGCAGCGGCGCAGGTAAGCCTTTCTGATCCATCAGTTCAGCCTGCATGCCGCCATTTTCACGAACCTCTTTCAGGAAGCCGCCGAATTCGCCGTTATGGCCCATCATCAGGTGCTGCGTGAAGCCCAGTTTTGACAGGTTATCAAACAGATAGCATTCATTGCCTGCGGGTTGATACAGGTTCGTGTGCGAGGGCTGTCCGCAGCTGGCGCGTAGCAGGCGAATCGCCGCCGGGCCGCTGTACGACGTGGCGGAATTGAAGTGTTTAAACTGGATATCAAAGTGCGACCACAGCGGGTGCGACATCAGCCCTGCGGCTTCAATATCGGACCAGGAGAGTGAGCAGATATTGATGACTAACAGTTCAAACGGCTGCGCATCGGCAGGGAGCGCTGATGGGAAAGGCGTTTTGCGCTTCGCTTCCGCATTGTAGAACGTATTCAACCATGCGTTGAGATTCGCCGAGGTCGGCGGTGCGGTTTGTGCCGGGATATCACCAACGACCGGTGCTCCTCCAGCGGTCGCGACCGTTTCTGCTGCCGTACCGCCCGTGGTGGTCACCGTGGTCGTCGGTTGACCCGCCGGCCACAAAGAGAAACTCGGACCCGCCAGCGTCAGGACGTTAAGCCAGACCAGAATCGCCACCACGAAGGCGGTAACCCGAATCCATTGTGACAAAAACAGCCACGCGACCAGCAGGACAAACATGGCGCCAATCATCTGCCAGTTGATAAAGCGCGTGGCAAGATCGAGTAAATAGTCCGTGCTAAAGCCTGCCACCTGCGAGCCCTGGCTCATAATACTTTCCGGGCCTGGCAGCCAGGTGTCGTGCCAGAACAGAGCAAAACCGATCGGAATGGCGACCCAGTGACGCATGCGATGCAGGCTGTAACGCGGAATCGGCATCAGCAGGAAGGCCATAAAGACCAGATTCAGCAGCGGGTGAAAATTCAGATAGCCCGCCCAGAGCAGGCCGAACTTGACCAGAAAATAGAAGTTCCAGCCAGAAAGACCGCGCCAGTATTGCCAGAGAGGTGAAGGCAGTGATGCGTTTTGTGTTTGTTGAGTCATTTTTTCGTTGCCCTGGAAATCACCGTGCGGCGCAATGTTCCGGCCGGTTTAACATAACGAGGTTTTGCAAATAACAGCCGGGTCGTATTGCTGATCCGGCGCAGTGAATGGCGCGCCAGATACCCCAGCGGGAAGAAAATCAGTGCACAAACAACGATGATTTGCAGGATATCGCTGATAGTCATCATGATGAGTGCTCCGTTTCATCGTCCAGTAAGCGTAGCGGTTGTGGAATACGCCGCCACGTCTTGCCGTCATGCTCGGCATTGATGACGGGTTTCACGTTTTGGGTCAGCGGCAACGGTTGTCCCCACTGTTCTGGCGCCAGTAAGCGCATCTGCACCAGCTCAGCGCTGATGAGATTATCTTCAAACCAGACCATGCGGTTAGAGAAGAGATCGCCGGTCGGGAGTGGGAAGATATGATTGAGCGCGGTATCGAGATCGTTCACGCGGCAAAACGACAAGAACAGCACCAGGCGGTTGCCGCCAATAGTGACGATATCGCCGGTACGGTGCGGGCGACACATCGTTAAGGCTTGTTCAACGCGGATACCCGGAACGGGCCGCAGCGCCACCATCACCCCTTTCCCGTCGGCAGGCAGCAGGGTGTTGCTCATCATGTTATTTACCGCTTCACAGAACACGTCCCATTTCTGGAAACCGCGCAGTTTCATCGGCTGGGTCATCGACAGCAGCGTCGTGATATCTTCCGGCACGTAGCGACTAAATTGCTGACCCTGAACGCTTTCAATCAGCGTCAGACAACGCGAGAGTGGCGCGTTCCACGGAATCACCATATTGGCACCGCAGCCTAAGAGCAGTCGTTCGTCGGTGGCGCGCAGGCTGGCGATGTTTTCCCGCACAAGGATTTTCAGCGCGCTTCCGCGTTGGCGACGCAGAGTATGGATGCTCCGTGCCAGGGGCTCAATCTGGCTGTTTTGCTGAAGCGAAAAGATCAACGTTGCCGCCTGTGCGCTACGCGCCTCATTGAATAAAGCTTCATTATTATCGAATAATTTCCAGTGCTCGGAGAGTGGCGGCGCCCCTTCCAGCACGGCGACATTACTCAGGATCTGCTTTTCATCGCTACGGGGCTGGATTTCAGCCTCTTCTTTTTGCACCAGTTCCCACTGCCCTTCATGATGGCGGACGGTGAGTTGCTGACGAGCGCTAACCCCTTTTTCATTACACCAGAAGGCAATATCAAACAAATGCTGATCGCCCTGATAGCGCATACTGGCGAGGCCATAAAGCGAGCGATATTCCCCCATTAAAAGAGAGAATTGTTTATCGTTATTATTGCCGGGGTTAAGCACCACTACAGAACAGTGATGGAGACGCGTCCATTTATTCATTTTATCCAGCCACAGACGCAAACGTTCAGCTGGTATATTTTGCCAGCCGTTATTTGCGCAAATAAGAATGAATAAGTAATGCGTCGGGTCCACGGAACACAGCAAATCGCGGGTCATAAATTGTAGACCCTTTTCCGAATTTGGCATGGAAAATAACTGAATTTTTTCCGGACCGTGAGATTCATCTAATTTGAATATCTTACCGGGATCGCTGCCCATGGAAATGCCCGCGACTTTTGCCGTCCCGGTCTGAAAGGCAATCGTTTGATTCGCCAGGCTGATAGCGTCTTCAACGCGATCGGTGTTAACCCACCAGACTCCGCCGGCTGGCATATGGCGTAGTTCATCCCATAATGATGAGATGCCAATTGAAAATACAGGGTCCACAGCGTTCCTCGGGTCGCTATTTTATCTGTTTATCAGTTTACTAGCGAAAGCTCAGAAATAAACCTAACATTGAAATTAAAACGTATCAGATTTAGCATGTGAATCGATTTGGCGAGCAAGAAGCCTTGTAACATCGGCCTTTCCGATTCCATGACGCGTATTTTCACGAAACAACAAGACAGAAAATGAGCAACATCTGGCCTTGCCGAATTTCGGTGAGAACGAAGCGGAATGCGAAAAGAAAAAATGTTTGAAGCATGGCGAGTCTATTCAAAGGGATAAAACAAAATGTCTGACAACGAACCCGGCACGCAAACTGATTCAACATTGGGCTATACCTTTCAAAACGACTTCCTGGCATTAAGCCAGGCTTTTTCATTGCCAGAATTTGATTACACTGATATTTCCCAGCGTGAACAGCTCGCCGCCGCGATTAAACGCTGGCCGCTGTTGGCTGAATTTGCGCAACAACAATAAGGAAGCCGTGGATGGCCATTCTGGGACTTCAGGGCATACGAGGCGGAGTGGGCACGACGTCGATCGCGGCTGCACTGGCCTGGTCATTGCAATTATTAGGGGAAAACGTCCTGGTTGTGGATACCAGCCCCGATAATTTGTTGCGCCTGTCATTCAACGTCGATTTTTCTCATCGCGACGGCTGGGCCAGAGCGATACTTGATGGTCGTGACTGGCAGGAAGGCGGGATGCGTTATACCTCGCAGCTTGATTTGCTGCCGTTTGGTCAACTGACGGCGCAGGAGCGGGAATATCCTGACCGCTGGCTGGAACGACTGGGCGGCATCGCGGCGGGCATCCGTGCGCTGAAAGAGAGTGGGCGTTACTCATGGATTTTACTGGATCTGCCGCCGGGTTCCGCGCCGTTAACCCGACAACTGGTCAATGAGTGCGACCACACGCTGGCGATTGTCAAAGCCGACACCAACTGCCATGTCCGTTTGCATCAGCAATCGCTGCCGGCGGGCGCGCATATTTTAATTAACGACTTACGTGTTGGCAGCCAGTTGCAGGACGATCTCTACCAGGTCTGGCTACAGAGTCAGCGTCGTCTGCTGCCGATGGTGATTCACCGCGATGAAGCGATGGCTGAGTGCATGGCGGCCAAACAGCCGTTGGGGGAATACCGCAGTGACTCACTGGCCGCAGAAGAAGTGCTGACGCTGGCAAACTGGTGTTTATTACATTACGCAGGTCAAAAAACTCCTGTCGGGAGCGCATCATGAGTGTCCTGTCCCGGTGGTTGCTTATTCCGCCGGTGAGCGCCCGCTTAAGCGAGCGCTATCAGGGTTATCGTCGTCATGGCGCGTCGCCTTTCAGCGCGGCGCTGGGTTGCCTGTGGGTGATTCTCGCATGGGTCTTCATCCCGCTGGAGCACCCGCGCTGGCAGCGTATCCGTGCCGAGCGTAAAGTGCTCTATCCTCATATCAACGCCGCGCGCCCGCGCCCGTTAGATCCTGCCCGTTATGCCATTCAGACCCTCTGGCTGATGGCGACCTCGCCGCGTCAGGAGACGACGCAGCCTCGCTGGCAAACCTTCTCCCGTCTGCAAGGCGTCAGAGGGCGTTATCACCAGTGGATGGATGCGCTACCGGGACGCGTGACGCAAAACACCACGCACCTGGATAAACAAAAAGAGCTTGGTCACCTGAGCTCTGGCGCGCGTCGCTTTATCATCGGGATTATTGTCACTTTTTCGTTGATTCTGGCGCTGATATGCGTGACCCAGCCGTTTAACCCGCTGGCGCAATTCATCTTCCTGATACTGCTGTGGGGCGTTGCGCTGATCGTGCGCCGCATGCCGGGGCGCTTCTCCGCGCTGATGCTGATTGTGCTGTCGCTGACGGTATCGTGCCGCTATATCTGGTGGCGCTATACCTCCACGCTGAACTGGGACGATCCGGTGAGTCTGGTCTGCGGGCTGATCCTGCTGTTTGCCGAAACCTATGCGTGGATTGTGCTGGTGCTGGGTTACTTCCAGGTCGTCTGGCCGCTGAACCGCCAGCCGGTGCCGCTGCCAAAAGATATGTCGCAGTGGCCGTCGGTCGATATCTTTGTGCCGACTTACAACGAAGATCTGCACGTAGTGAAGAACACCATTTACGCGTCGCTGGGTATCGACTGGCCGAAAGATAAGCTCAATATCTGGATCCTCGACGATGGCGGACGTGAAGAGTTCCGCCAGTTCGCCCAGACCGTGGGGGTGAAATATATCGCCCGCACCACCCATGAGCACGCCAAAGCCGGGAACATTAACAATGCACTGAAATACGCCAAAGGCGAGTTCGTTTCGATCTTTGACTGCGACCACGTGCCGACGCGTTCGTTCCTGCAAATGACGATGGGATGGTTCCTGAAAGACAAGAAGCTGGCGATGATGCAGACGCCGCACCACTTCTTCTCCCCGGACCCGTTTGAACGTAACCTCGGGCGTTTTCGCAAGACGCCAAACGAAGGCACGCTGTTTTACGGTCTGGTACAGGACGGTAATGACATGTGGGATGCCACCTTCTTCTGCGGTTCTTGTGCGGTGATTCGCCGTAAACCGCTCGATGAAATTGGTGGTATTGCCGTTGAGACGGTGACTGAGGATGCGCATACGTCGCTGCGTCTGCACCGTCGCGGTTATACCTCCGCGTACATGCGCATTCCGCAGGCGGCAGGGCTGGCGACCGAAAGCTTATCTGCTCACATCGGTCAGCGCATTCGCTGGGCGCGCGGAATGGTACAGATTTTCCGACTCGATAACCCCTTGACCGGCAAGGGGCTGAAGTTCGCTCAGCGATTATGTTACGTCAATGCCATGTTCCACTTCCTGTCAGGTGTTCCACGGCTGATCTTCCTGACCGCCCCGCTGGCGTTCCTGCTACTGCATGCTTACATCATCTATGCGCCCGCGCTGATGATTGCGCTGTTCGTCCTGCCGCACATGGTTCATGCCAGCCTGACCAACTCGAAGATTCAGGGCAAGTACCGCCACTCCTTCTGGAGTGAGATCTACGAAACGGTGCTGGCCTGATACATTGCGCCGCCGACGCTGGTGGCGCTGATTAACCCGCACAAAGGGAAGTTTAACGTCACTGCAAAGGGCGGACTGGTAGAAGAAGAGTATGTCGACTGGGTGATTTCCCGTCCGTACATCTACCTGGTACTGCTTAACCTGTTCGGTGTGGCGGTCGGCGTCTGGCGTTACTTCTACGGGCCGGAAAACGAAATGCTGACTGTTATCGTCAGCCTGGTGTGGGTGTTCTACAACCTGATTATCCTCGGCGGCGCGGTGGCGGTATCGGTTGAAAGTAAACAGGTTCGCCGCTCACACCGTGTTGAAATTTCTATGCCAGCGGCGATTGCCCGTGAGGACGGACATCTGTTCTCGTGCACCGTCCATGATTTCTCCGACGGCGGTCTGGGGATCAAGATCAACGGTCAGGCCCAGGTGCTGGAAGGGCAGAAGGTGAATTTACTGCTCAAACGCGGCCAGCAGGAATATGTCTTCCCGACACAGGTAGCGCGCGTTTGGGGTGAACAGGTGGGGCTGCAACTGATGCCGCTGACCACCAAACAGCATATCGATTTTGTGCAGTGTACGTTTGCCCGTGCTGATACATGGGCGCTCTGGCAGGACAGCTATCCGGAAGATAAGCCGCTGGAAAGCCTGTTGGATATTCTGAAGCTGGGTTTCCGTGGCTATCGCCATCTTGCGGAATTCTCCCCATCTTCCGTGAAAATAGTTTTCCGGTCTCTGACTTCTCTGGTTTCCTGGGTTGTGTCGTTCATTCCACGCCGTCCGGAGCAGGACGAGGTGGCGGTGCAACAGCCGGATCAGGTTATGGCTCAACAATGATGATAACGCGATGAAAAGAAAACTTTCCTGGATTTGTGCAGTGGCAATGGGGATGAGCGCAATCCCTTCATTCATGACGAATGCGACGCCGGCAACGCAACCATTGATAAACACTGAGCCAACCGTGGCCCCGGCGGCGGCCGCCCCTGCACAGGCAGATGAAAATCAGCCGGTGGGTCAGGTGATGCCGGGCGTTCAGGGAGCTGATGCGCCGATTGTGGCGCAAAATGGCCCATCCCGTGACGTGAAACTGACGTTTGCGCAGATCGCGCCGCCGCCGGGCAGCATGGTGCTGCGTGGCGTGAACCCTAATGGCAGTATTGAATTTGGCATGCGTAGCGATGAAGTGGTCTCCAGAGCCGTGCTGAATCTGGAGTACACCCCGTCGCCATCCCTGCTGCCGATACAGTCGCAGCTCAAGGTCTATCTGAACGATGAGCTGATGGGCGTGCTGCCGGTCACCCAGGAACAGTTGGGCAAAAAGACGCTGGCGCAAATGCCGATCAACCCATTGTTTATCACCGACTTTAACCGTGTGCGGCTGGAGTTTGTCGGCCACTATCAGCAAGTTTGTGAAAACCCGGCCAGCAGTACGCTGTGGCTGGACGTCGGTCGCAGCAGCATGCTGGACCTCACCTACCAGACGCTGGAAGTGCAAAACGATCTCTCGCACTTCCCGGTACCGTTCTTCGATCCACGCGACAACCGCGCGGTGACGCTGCCCATGGTCTTTGCCGGCTCGCCGGATCGTACCCTGCAACAGGCGGCGTCGATCGTATCATCCTGGTTTGGTTCCCGGGCGGGCTGGCGAGGCCAGCACTTCCCGGTGCTGTACAACACGCTGCCAGATCGTAATGCGATCGTCTTTGCCACTAACGACAAGCGACCTGATTTCCTGCGTGAACATCCGCCGGTGAAAGCGCCGGTGATCGAAATGATCAGCCATCCGGATAACCCTTACGTGAAACTGCTGGTGGTGTTCGGTCGTGACGACAACGATCTGCTGCAGGCCGCGAAAGGGATCGCCCAGGGCAATATTCTCTTCCGCGGGAGCCGTGTGGAAGTCAACGAGGTGAAACCGCTGCTGCCGCGTAAACCGTACGATGCGCCAAACTGGGTGCGCACCGATCGCCCGGTCACCTTCGGTGAACTGAAAACCTATGAAGAGCAGTTGCAGTCCACCGGGATGGAACCTGCCGCGATCAACGTCTCGCTGAACCTGCCGCCGGATCTCTATCTGCTGCGCAGTACCGGTATTGATATGAATCTCAATTACCGTTACACCACGCCGCCGACCAAAGACAGTTCGCGCATGGATATCAGTCTGAATAACCAGTTCCTGCAAGCCTTTAGTCTGACCAGCAATGAGAAGAGCAATCGTCTGTTGCTGCGTCTGCCGGTGTTGCAAGGACTGCTGGACGGGAAAACGGATGTCGCCATTCCGGCGCTGAAGCTGGGCGCGATGAACCAGTTGCGGTTTAACTTCGAGTACATGAACCCGATGCCGGGCGGCTCGGTTGAAAACTGTATTACCTTCCAGCCGGTGCCGAACCATGTGGTGATTGGCGACGACTCCACCATCGACTTCTCGAAGTACTACCACTTCATAGCGATGCCGGATCTGCGCGCGTTTGCGAACGCGGGCTTCCCGTTCAGCCGCATGGCGGATCTGTCGGAAACCCTCACCGTGATGCCGAAAACGCCGAACGAAGCGCAGATGGAAACACTGCTCGACGCGACAGGCACTATTGGCGCGCAAACCGGCTTCCCGGCGATTAACCTGACTATCACCGATGACAGCAGCCAGATTCAGGGCAAAGATGCGGACATCCTGATTATCGGCTCGATCCCGGACAAACTGAAAGACGACAAGCGTATCGACCTGCTGGTTCAGGCGGCAGAAAGCTGGGTGAAAACCCCAATGCGCCAGACGACGTTCCCGAGCATCATGCCGGATGAAGCCGATCGCAAAGCGGATGCGCAGGCGACGGTAACGTCGAGTGGACCGATGGCAGCGGTCGTCGGCTTCCAGTCGCCGTTTCACGATCAGCGTAGCGTGGTGGCGCTGCTGGCGGATAGTCCGCGCGGCTATGAGTTGCTGAACCAGGCCATCAATGACAGCGGCAAACGGGCGGCGATGTTTGGTTCCGTCTCGGTGATCCGTGAATCTGGCGTGAGCAGTTTACGCGTCGGCGAGATCTACTATGTGGGTCACCTGCCGTGGTTTGAACGTCTGTGGTACGCGCTGGCTAACCATCCGGTGCTGTTAGCGGTGCTGGCGGCGATCAGTGTGGTATTACTGGCCTGGGTGCTGTGGCGTCTGCTGCGCATCATCAGTCGCCGCCGTCTCGATCCGGATCATGAGTGATAAATAATGAACGCGTTGCGAAGTGGGATAGTCATGGTGTTAATGCTGGCCGCGCTGAGTGTACAGGCGGCCTGTACCTGGCCTGAGTGGGATCACTTTAAAAAGGATTACATCAGTCAGGAAGGGCGGGTGATTGATCCCAGCGACGCACGCAAAATCACCACCTCGGAAGGGCAAAGCTATGCGATGTTCTTTGCCCTCGCCGCTAACGATCGCCAGGCTTTTGATACGCTGCTGGCATGGACAGAGAATAATCTGGCACAAGGTTCACTAAAAGATCATCTGCCCGCCTGGCTGTGGGGGCAGAAAGATCCCTCCACCTGGGCGGTGCTGGATAGCAACTCTGCTTCTGACGGTGATATCTGGATCGCGTGGTCGCTGCTGGAGGCGGGACGCTTGTGGAAAGAACCGCGCTATACCGAGATCGGCAAAGCCTTGTTGAAACGCATTGCCAGCGAAGAAGTGGTGACGGTGCCGGGGCTGGGCTCCATGCTGTTACCCGGCAAGATTGGTTTTGCCGACGCCAACACCTGGCGCTTTAATCCGAGCTATCTGCCACCGCAGCTGGCGCAGTATTTCACCCGTTTCGGCGCGCCATGGTCCACTCTGCGTGAAACCAACCAGCGACTGCTGTTAGAAACGGCGCCGAAAGGTTTCTCACCGGACTGGGTTCGTTACGAGAAAAACAAAGGCTGGCAACTGAAGGCAGAGAAAACGCTGGTCAGCAGTTACGACGCGATTCGCGTCTATCTGTGGGTGGGCATGATGCATGACGGCGACCCGCAGAAAGCACGGCTGCTGGCAAAATTCAAACCGATGGCAACCCTGACAACTAAAAACGGTCTCCCGCCGGAGAAAGTGGACGTCGCCAGCGGCAAAGCGCAGGGCAATGGCCCGGTAGGCTTTTCTGCGGCCTTACTGCCTTTCCTGCAAAACCGCGACGCACAAGCGGTGCAGCGACAGCGCGTAACAGACCATTTCCCCGGCAGCGATGCCTATTACAGCTACGTGCTAACCCTCTTCGGACAAGGGTGGGATCAGCATCGTTATCGCTTCACCGCCAAAGGTGAGTTACTACCTGACTGGGGCCAGGAATGCGCAAGTTCAAATTAAGTTTACTCGGGGTTTCACTCGGCATTGCCCTGATGCCCTTTGCCGACGCCGCGCCGTCGGCGCAACAGCAGTTGCTGGAGCAGGTGCGGCTGGGAGAAGCAACGCACCGCGAAGATCTGGTGCGCCAGTCGCTCTATCGCCTCGAACTGATGGACCCGAATAATCCTGACGTCATTGCCGCTCGCTTTCGTTACCTGCTGCGTCAGGGCGATAACGACGGCGCGCAGAAACAGCTTGATCGACTTTCTCAATTAGCGCCGGGTTCTAATGCCTATAAATCGTCGCAAACCACCATGCTGTTAGCGACGCCGGATGGGCGTCAGTCGTTACAGCAGGCGCGTCTACAGGCGACAACCGGGCATGCCGCAGAGGCGGTTGCCGCCTATGATAAGTTATTCAAGGGCAACCCGCCGGAAGGCGACCTGGAAGTGGAGTACTGGAGCGCGGTGGCAAAAATTCCGGCCCGCCGCAATCAGGCGATTAATCAGCTCAAGGCGATTAACGCCCGCAGTCCGGGCAATAACACATTGCAAAATACGCTGGCACAGCTGTTGTTTGATAACGATCGCCCGGCCGAAGGCTTTGTGGTTCTGGAGCAGATGGCCAAATCCAACACCGGGCGGAATGCCGCGTCCACGATCTGGTACACCCAGATCAAAGATCTGCCGGTCAGCGATGCCAGCGTGAAGGCGTTGCAAAAATACCTCACGGTATTCAGTGAGGGGGACAGCGTGGCTGCGGCACGCAGTAAGCTTAGCGAACAGCAAAAACAGCTTTCCGATCCGACATTCCGCGCGCGTGCGCAGGGGCTGGCGGCAGTCGACGCAGGCCAGGGCGGACGGGCGGTTTCAGAATTACAGCAGGCGGTGAGAGCCAACCAAAACGACAGCGAAGCCGTGGGTGCACTGGGGCAGGCCTACTCTCAGCGAGGCGATCGCGCCAGCGCCGTTGCGCAGTTTAAGAAAGCGCTGGCGATGGATCCGCAGAGCGGGAGTCGCAGCAAGTGGGAAAGCCTGCTGAAAGTGAACAGTTACTGGCTGGCGATTCAGCAGGGCGATGCCGCGCTCAAAGCCAACAATATTGACCAGGCTGAACGTCTCTATCAACAGGCCAGAAACATCGACAATACCGACAGCTATGCGGTACTGGGGCTGGGCGATGCAGCAATGGCGCGGAAAGATTATCCGGCTGCCGAGCGCTATTACCAGCAGACGCTGCGCATGGACAGCGGCAATACCAATGCCGTACGCGGTCTGGCAAACCTCTATCGCGCGCAGTCGCCGGAGAAAGCCTCCGCGTTTATTGCCACGCTCTCTGCCAGCCAGCGTCGCAGCATTGATGATATTGAACGCGGACTGGAAAACGATCGTCTGGCGCAGCAGGCCGAAACGCTGGAGAACCAGGGCAACTGGGCACAGGCCGCGGAACTGCAACGCCGCCGACTGGCGCTGGATCCGGGGAGCGTCTGGATAACCTATCGTCTGTCACGCGATCTATGGCAGGCCGGGCAGCGTAGTCAGGCTGATGCGCAGATGAGCGCGCTGGCGCGTCAGAAACCCAACGATCCGGAACAGGTGTATGCGTATGGGCTGTACCTGTCCGGCAATGATCAGGATCGGGCGGCGTTGGCGCATATCAACAGCCTGCCGCGCAGTCAGTGGAACAGTAACATTCAGGAACTGGCCGATCGCCTGCAAAGCAACCAGGTGCTGGAAACGGCGAATCGTCTGCGCGACAGCGGCCGGGAAGCCGAGGCTGAAGCGCTGTTACGTCAACAGCCTGCCTCCACCCGTCTCGATTTAACGCTGGCCGACTGGGCGCAGCAGCGCAGGGAATACAATGCGGCGCGAGGTTCATACGACGCCGTGCTGGCGCGCGAACCGGATAATGTCGATGCGATGCTGGGGCTGACGGAAGTGTACATCGCCCAGGGCGACAAGCCTGCCGCGCGAGCGCAACTGGCAAAACTGCCCGCAACGCAGACGCCGTCAATCAACATGCAGCGGCGAATCGCGCTGGCACAAATGCAGCTTGGCGATACCGCTGCGGCACAACAGACCTTCAATACGTTGATTCCGCAGGCCAAAGCGCAGCCGCCATCAATGGAAAGCGCAATGGTGCTGCGTGACGCCGCGCATTTCCAGGCGCAGAGCGGCGAGCCGCAACAGGCGCTGGATACGTACAAAGATGCGATGGTGGCGTCCGGTATTACGCCAACGCGTCCGCAGGATAATGACACCTTTACCCGTCTGACCCGTAACGATGAAAAAGATGACTGGCTGAAGCGTGGCGTGCGCAGCGATGCGGCGGATTTGTATCGTCAACAGGATCTGAACGTCACGCTGGAGCATGACTACTGGGGATCGAGCGGTACCGGCGGCTATTCTGATCTAAAAGCGCATACCACTATGTTGCATGTGGATGCGCCGTATTCGGACGGTCGTATGTTCTTCCGTACCGATCTGGTCAACATGAATGCAGGTAGCTTCTCGACTGATGACAATGGTCGCTACAAGAATAACTGGGGCACCTGTACGCTGGAAGACTGTAGCGGCAGTCGCAGTCAGTCGGACACGGGGGCGAGCGTCGCCGTTGGCTGGAAGAATGACACCTGGAGTTGGGATATCGGCACCACGCCGATAGGCTTCAACGTTGTCGATGTGGTCGGCGGCGTCAGTTACAGCAATGACATTGGGCCGTTGGGTTATACCCTGAACGCGCACCGCCGTCCGATTTCCAGTTCGCTGCTGGCCTTTGGCGGACAGAAAGATGCGCAGAGCCACAACGGTGACAGCAACGACGTCAACACCGGTAAAAAATGGGGTGGCGTTCGTGCCGATGGCGGCGGGATTAGCCTCAGCTACGACAAAGGTGAAGCCAACGGCGTCTGGGCTTCACTCGGCGCCGATCGGTTAACCGGGAAAAATGTCGAGGATAACTGGCGCGTCCGGTGGATGACGGGTTACTACTACAAAATCATCAACGAGAATAATCGCCGTGTCACCGTAGGTCTGAACAATATGATCTGGCACTACGACAAAGACCTGAGCGGTTATTCGCTGGGCCACGGTGGCTACTACAGTCCGCAGGAATACCTGTCCTTCGCGGTGCCGGTAATGTGGCGTCAGCGGACGGAAAACTGGTCCTGGGAACTGGGCGGTTCGGTTTCCTGGTCGCATTCGCGCACCAAAACCATGCCGCGTTATCCGTTGTTGAATCTGATTCCGTCGGATTACCACCAGGAAGCCATCGACCAAACTAACGGTGGTGGAAGCAGCCAGGGCTTTGGTTATACCGCGCGGGCGCTGATTGAGCGTCGGGTGACCTCGAACTGGTTTGTCGGGACCGCGGTGGATATTCAACAGGCAAAAGACTACGCGCCTAGCCATTTACTGCTGTATGTTCGTTATTCCGCCGCAGGCTGGCAGGGCGATATGGATTTACCGCCGCAGCCGCTGGTGCCTTACGCGGACTGGTAATCAGAAAAATCCTTTTCAGACACAGCCTCTCTCAATGCCGCCGCGATCGGGTATACTCGGGCGGCAATCTGGGATATCCGGGGGAGACAATATTGCGCGTCAGTCGCTCGTTAACAATTAAGCAGATGGCAATGGTGGCTGCCGTTGTCATGGTGTTTGTGTTTCTGTTTTGTACCGTTTTGCTGTTTCATCTGGTGCAGCAGAACCGCTACAACACGGCGACGCAACTGGAAAGTATTGCCCGTTCGGTACGTGAACCGCTGTCTGCCTCAATTTTAAAAGCCGATATTCCCGGAGCTGAAGCAATTCTTGCCAGTATCAAACCAGCGGGGGTGGTGCAACGGGCCGATGTGGTGCTACCGAATCAGTTTCAGGCGCTGCGCATGAGCTTTATCCCTGAACGGCCCGTTCCGGTCATGATAACCCGACTCTTCGAACTGCCGGTGCAGATCTCGCTGCCTGTCTATTCACTTGAACGTCCTGCAAATCCGCAACCGCTGGCATATCTGGTGCTCCAGGCCGACTCATTCCGCATGTATAAGTTTGTGATGAGCACGCTGTCTACGTTAGTGACCATTTACTTACTTTTATCCCTGATGCTAACAGTCGCCATTAGCTGGTGCGTGAATCGCCTGATTTTGCACCCGCTGCGCAAAATTGCCCGCGAGCTGAATAACATTCCGCAACAGGATTTGATTGGACATCAGCTGGCGTTGCCGCGTCTGCATCATGACGATGAGATTGGTCTGCTGGTGCGCAGCTACAACCTCAATCAACAACTGGTCCAGCGCCACAGCGAAGAGCAGACGGATAACGCGATGCGTTTTCCGGTCTCTGACCTGCCGAACAAAGCGTTCCTGATGGGGCTGCTCGAGCAGGTCGTGTCGCGTCAGCACACCACGGCGCTGATGATTGTCACCTGCGAAACGCTGCGCGATACGGCGGGCGTGCTGAAAGAGGCGCAGCGGGAAATTCTGCTGCTGACGCTGGTGGAGAAACTGAAATCGGTGCTGTCACCGAGAATGGTGCTCGCGCAGATCAGCGGTTACGATTTTGCCATTATCGCCCACGGCGTCAAAGAGCCGTGGCACGCGATCACATTAGGTCAGCAAGTACTCACTATCATCAATGAGCGATTGCCGGTGCAGGGGATCCAACTTCGCCCAAGCTGCTGCATTGGCGTGGCGATGTATTACGGCGATCTCAGCGCCGAACAGCTCTATGGGCGCGCGGTATCCGCAGCGTTTACCGCCCGGCGCAAGGGCAAAAATCAGATTCAGTTCTTCGATCCTGAGCAGATGGCAATCGCCCAGAAACGGCTGACCGAGGAGAGCGATATTCTCACCGCGCTGGACAATCACCGCTTTGCCCTCTGGTTGCAGCCTCAGGTGGAGATGAGCAGCGGCAACGTGGTCAGCGCCGAAGCGTTGCTGCGTATGCAGCAGCCCGACGGGAGCTGGGAATTGCCGGAAGGGTTGATTGAGCGGATTGAGTCCTGCGGCCTGATGGTCACCGTGGGCCACTGGGTGTTGGAAGAGTCTTGTCGTCAGCTCGCTGCCTGGCAGGAACGGGGGATCACGCTGCCGCTGTCGGTCAATTTGTCGGCGCTCCAGTTGATGCACCCGAATATGGTGTCAGACATGCTGGAACTGTTAAATCGTTATCGTATCCAGCCGGGTACGCTCATTCTGGAAGTGACGGAGAGTCGGCGGATCGACGACCCGCATGCCGCCGTGGCGATACTGCGTCCGTTGCGTAACGCCGGCGTGCGTATCGCGCTGGACGATTTTGGCATGGGCTACGCGGGGCTGCGCCAGCTCCAGCACATGAAATCCCTGCCCATCGACGTGCTGAAAATCGACAAAATGTTTGTCGATGGCCTGCCGGAAGATAACAGCATGGTCTCGGCGATTATCCTGCTGGCGCGCAGTCTGAATTTGCAGATGGTGGCGGAAGGCGTCGAGACCGAAGCGCAGCGTGAATGGCTGGCGCAGGCGGGGGTTGAAATCGCTCAGGGCTTCCTTTATGCCCGTGCGGTACCCGCTGAAACCTTCGAAGAACGTTATCTGAAGCACAATTGATGTGATTACAATACTTTAAAAAGGTCCGGCTTGTGCGAGCCAGCTCAAGGTTTTTAACATTTTTGTTTCAATTATGATCCTGGTGCATTTCTGTGATGTTGTCTGGGTGTTATTTTAAGGCCGCAGGTTAACCAAAACCTTATAAGACCTGTGGTTTTTACTTCAAGGACACCCTATGAAAATCTCTCTGTTTAAAAGCCTCTACTTTCAGGTCCTGACAGCAATTGCCATTGGTATTCTCCTTGGCCATTACTACCCTGAATTAGGCGCACAAATGAAACCGCTTGGCGACGCGTTCGTTAAGCTGATCAAGATGGTCATCGCACCGGTTATCTTCTGTACTGTCGTGACTGGCATTGCAGGCATGGAAAGTATGAAAGCGGTGGGCCGTACAGGTGCAGTTGCGCTGCTTTACTTTGAGATTGTCAGTACGATTGCGCTGATCATTGGTCTCATCATCGTTAACGTGGTGCAGCCCGGTGCCGGGATGAACGTCGATCCGGCAACGCTGGATGCGAAAGCGGTAGCGATTTACGCCGAACAGGCAAAAGACCAGGGAATCGTAGGCTTCCTGATGGATATTATCCCGGGCAGCGTCATTGGCGCCTTTGCCAGCGGTAACATCTTGCAGGTTCTGCTGTTTGCGGTGATGTTTGGGTTTGCCCTGCATCGTCTGGGCAGCAAAGGCCAACTGATTTTCAACGTCATTGAAAGCTTCTCGCAGGTCATTTTCGGCATCATCAACATGATCATGCGTCTGGCGCCAATCGGGGCGTTCGGGGCGATGGCGTTTACCATC
Source organism: Citrobacter sp. Ca225 (assembly GCF_030337175.1). Taxonomy (NCBI): domain Bacteria; kingdom Pseudomonadati; phylum Pseudomonadota; class Gammaproteobacteria; order Enterobacterales; family Enterobacteriaceae; genus Citrobacter; species Citrobacter sp. Ca225. The sequence goes on from NZ_JAOWCD010000049.1 coordinate 133,940, forward strand.
GGTAAATATGGCGTGGGTACGCTGGTGCAGTTGGGGCAACTGATTGTTTGCTTCTACATCACCTGTATCCTGTTTGTGGTTGTTGTGCTGGGTTCGATCGCCCGTGCAACAGGCTTCAGCATCTTTAAGTTTATCCGCTATATTCGTGAAGAACTGCTGATCGTGTTGGGAACGTCCTCTTCCGAGTCTGCGTTACCGCGTATGCTCGACAAGATGGAAAAGCTTGGCTGTCGCAAGTCGGTTGTGGGGCTGGTGATTCCCACCGGCTATTCGTTTAACCTTGATGGAACCTCGATATACCTGACGATGGCGGCGGTGTTTATCGCCCAGGCCACCAACAGTCATATGGATATCTTCCATCAGATTACGCTGCTGGTGGTACTGCTGCTCTCCTCGAAAGGGGCGGCGGGCGTGACCGGAAGTGGCTTTATCGTGCTGGCGGCCACTATCTCTGCGGTTGGCCATCTGCCGGTTGCCGGTCTGGCGCTTATCCTCGGTATCGACCGTTTCATGTCTGAAGCCCGTGCGCTGACCAACCTGGTCGGTAACGGCGTGGCAACGGTCGTGGTCGCGAAGTGGGTGAAGGAACTGGACCACAAGAAGCTTGATGATGTGCTGAATAATCGTGCACCTGAAGGCAAAACGCACGAAATATCCTCTTAATTTCGATACTTATGACCGCAGTCCCTTGTGGGGCTGCGGGCTCCTGCGCATAATTGACCCCTGGGCCCGAATCCTTCAACATGGAGGTATCGGGTTTATTTCACTTCGTCCGTGACATTTTCATGTTCTTGCGGTCTAACACGAAGTGTTTTTAACGTCATATTCAGATAAGCCCAACTGGGGTTGTCTTTTTATTACCAGGATTGTTGATCAGGGGTTCACATGCAGGGCACAAAAATTCGACTTTTAGCGGGCGGTTTGCTGATGATGGCCACTGCTGGCTATGTGCAGGCAGATGCGCTCCAGCCTGACCCAGCATGGCAACAGGGGACGCTGGCGAATGGTTTACAGTGGCAAGTGTTAGCCACCCCGCAGCGCCCCAGCGACCGTATCGAGGTCCGCCTGCAGGTAAATACCGGTTCGCTCGCCGAAAGTACTCAACAGAGCGGTTTCAGTCATCTTATTCCCCGTATTGCGTTAACCCAAAGTGGCGGCCTTGATGCCGCGCAGGCACGTTCACTGTGGCAGCAGGGTTTTGACCCTAAACGTCCGATGCCGCCCGTCACCGTCTCTTACGACTCCACACAGTACAATCTTAGCCTGCCCAATAACCGCAACGACCTGCTGAAAGAGTCGCTGAACTATCTGGCGAACACGATGGGCAAACTGACGATCACCCCCGACGTCGTCAATCATGCGCTAAACACAGAGGACATGGTCACCACGCTGCCCGTCGATACGAAAGACGGATGGTGGCGCTATCGTCTGAAAGGGTCGGCGCTGTTGGGTCACGATCCTGCCGAGCCGGTAAAAATGCCGGTGGACGCGGAGAAAGTGCATGAGTTCTACCAGAAGTGGTACACCCCAGACGCGATGACGCTGATTGTTGTCGGCAACGTTGATGCGCGGTCGGTGGCCGAGCAAATCAACAAAACCTTTGGTGAACTGAAAGGGAAACGTGAAACCCCTGCGCCGGTGCCGACGCTCTCGCCGTTGCGTGCGGAGGCGGTGAGCATTATGACCGACGCGGTGCGCCAGGATCGTCTCTCTGTCATGTGGGATACGCCGTGGCAGCCGATTCGCGAGTCTGCCGCGCTGTTGCGCTACTGGCGCGCGGATTTAGCGCGTGAGGCGCTGTTCTGGCACGTCCAGCAGGCGCTGAGTAAGAACAACGCGAAAGATATCGGCCTCGGCTTTGACTGCCGCGTGCTGTTCCTGCGCGCCCAGTGTGCAATCAACATCGAATCGCCAAACGACAAGATTTCCGCCAATCTGAGCACCGTGGCGCGTGAACTGGCGAAGGTACGTGATAACGGCCTGCCGGAAGAAGAGTTCAACGCCCTGGTGGCGCAAAAGAATCTGGAACTGCAGAAACTGTTTGCGACCTACGCTCGTACCGATACCGATATTCTCATCAGTCAGCGTCTGCGCTCGCTGCAAAATCAGGTCGTGGATATCGCGCCTGAACAGTACCAGCGTTTGCGTCAGGACTTCCTGAACAGCCTGACCGTTGAGATGTTGAATCAGGATCTGCGTCAGCAGTTGTCGCAGGATATGGCGCTGATTTTGCTACAGCCGAAAGGCGAACCGGAATTCAACATGAAAGAGTTGCAGGCGATGTGGGATCAAATCATGGCGCCGGTGACTGCCGCGGCGACACCGGCAGAAACGGACGATGCGCATCCGGAAGTGACAGATATTCCGGCTGCACGGTAGGGGTGGATTGCCTGATGGTGCTGCGCTTATCCGGCCTGGAAGAACGCGTTTCCCGGGCCGGATAAGGCGTTTACGCCGCGCCTGCGGCGTTGGTCTTACTGCGGCATGGCGTCGCGTGGGATAATCGCCCCGCGATGCTGAATAACGGTGCTGGCGGTCAGGTGGCCTCGTTTGGCAGCGTTAACTGCATCGCCGCCGGTCAGGCGAACGGCCAGATACCCGGCGCTGAACGAGTCGCCAGCGGCGGTGGTATCGATCACTTTTTCTTTCGGCAGTTTCACCGCAGGAACGTCGATCGGTGCGTTACCGTCGACAGACACCAGGCACGAATCCGCACCGCGTTTCACCACCACTTCCTGCACACCCGCGGCATGCGTCCGGGCGATCACCTCTTCAACCGGCTTCACGCCCCAGAGCAAATCTTCGTCGTCCAGCGTCAGGAAGGCAATATCAGTGCATTCCAGCATCTTCTGATACACCTGCCGGGTCTCTTCTTTGCTGGCCCACAGGCGCGGACGATAGTTGTTGTCGAAAATCACTTTCCCGCCGTTGGCGCGGCATTCTCGCAGCAGCGACAGCAGTTTGTCGCGGCTGGATGGGCTCAGGATCGCGAGGCTGATACCGCTCAGGTAGAGATAATCAAAGGTCGCCAGCTCTTCGCAGATAGCCGCTGACTGTTCGCTCTCCAGCCAGAATTTCGCTGCTGCTTCGTTGCGCCAGTAATAGAACGTCCGCTCACCGGTGCTGTCCGTCTCGATGTAGTAGAGGCCAGGCAGACGGTTTTCCATGCGCTGCGTCAGCGAGGTATCCACGTTTTCGCCTTGCCATGACTCGAGCATCTGCTGGCTGAAACTGTCCGTGCCCAGCGCCGTGACGTAGTGCACGGAGAGCGCCGCAGCATCAACCTGACGGGCAATGTAAACGGAGGTATTCAATGTGTCGCCACCGAATCCGCGCTGAACATCTGCGCCTTTCTGTGACAGCTCAATCATGCATTCGCCAATCACGGCAATCTTTTTGGACATAGTCGTGAACCTGCTTAAAAAAAGTTAGCGTTAGTGTGCGCTGTGGGTGTTAGGTGGTCAATCATATTAAAACAACGTTCCAAAATTTTTTTTGAGCCAGTCCGTATTCTGCATTGATTTTTACAAAACCGTTTTCGATTTTGCGCGAGGCTGAACATAAAGTTCTCCGTCCGAAGGCCGATAACCTTTGACGAGTCGGGGCAGTAACACACTTAATCACGGGACATCTGAGATGATAAACCAGGTTATCCAGCAGCGAAGCAATTCCGAGGCGAGCGTTGAAAGCTTGCAGGATCGGCGCTTTTGGCTGCAGTGCGAGCGTGCTTACACTTATCAGCCGATTTACCGGACCGACGGACGCCTGTTAGCCGTTGAGCTGTTGACGGTGGTGACACATCCGGACAACCCAACCCAACGTATCGCACCTGACCGTTATTTTTCCGGGGTGGCGGTGCGCCATCGCATTGATATCGTCAAAGAACAACTTCAGCTACTGGAGCAGAAGACCGACTTTTTCCAGCGTCATGAATTGCTGGCCTCTGTGAATGTCGATGGCCCGACGCTCCTCGCCATGCGCCAGCAACCCAACATGGTGCAGATGATTGAGCGGATGCCGTGGCTGCGTTTTGAGCTGGTCGAACATATCCATCTACCAAAAGAATCCTCGTTTGCCAGCATGTGCGAATTTGGCCCGCTGTGGCTGGATGATTTCGGCACCGGGATGGCGAATTTCTCTGCGCTGAATGAAGTCCGTTATGACTACATCAAAGTCGCGCGCGAACTGTTCGTGATGCTTCGCCAGACGCCAGAGGGGCGCAATCTCTTCACCATGCTGCTGCAACTGATGAACCGCTATTGCCGCGGCGTGATCGTTGAAGGGGTGGAAACGCTGGAAGAGTGGCGCGACGTACAACGTTCTCCTGCCTTTGCCGCACAGGGCTATTTTCTGTCGCGCCCGGTCCCGTTCGCCTGCCTCGATGAGGTCATTCTGTCACTGTAAAAACCGGCAGTTTCCGCTAACTCCGTCTGGCTGGACTATCTTTAGGACAGGCAAGGAAAGACGTGAGGATGCTAACTATGACCAAAGCCGGAAAAATAACTGCAGTGATAACAGGGACTTTCTTGTTGTTGATCGTGGTCGTTATCGTGTTGATAGCGACATTTGACTGGAACCGCCTCAAACCGACCATCAACCAGAAAGTCTCTACCGAACTTAACCGACCGTTCGCTATTCGCGGTGATTTAGGCGTTGTCTGGGAACGCCAGAAGCAGGAGACCGGCTGGCGCAGTTGGGTGCCGTGGCCGCACGTACATGCTGAAGATATTATCCTCGGCAATCCCCCCGACATTCCTGAAGTGACGATGGTGCACCTTCCCCGCGTCGACGCGACGCTCGCCCCGCTGGCGCTGTTAAGCAAAACCGTCTGGCTGCCGTGGATCAAGCTGGTGAAACCCGATGCGCGGCTGATTCGCCTGTCCGAGAAAAACAATAACTGGACCTTCGACCTCGCGAATAGCGAAAACAAAGACCCGAATGCGCAGCCGTCTGACTGGTCCTTCCGGCTGGACACTATTCTCTTCGATCAGGGGCGGATCGCTATCGACGATAAGGTCAGTAAAGCTGATATTGAGATCCTGGTCGATCCGCTGGGTAAACCGTTGCCGTTCAGTGAAGTCACGGGAAATAAAGCGAAAGGCGATAACGCGAAGGTTGAAGACTACGTATTTGGTCTGAAGGCGCAGGGGCGATACAACGGCGAACCGCTCACCGGAACGGGAAAAATGGGCGGCATGCTGGCGCTGCGTAGCGAAGGGGCAGCGTTTCCGGTACAGGCCGATTTCCGTTCCGGCAATACCCGGGTGGCGCTGGTGGGCGTGGTTAAGGACCCAATGAAGATGGGCGGCGTCGATCTGCAACTGAAATTCTCCGGGGATTCCCTGGGTGAGCTGTACGATCTGACGGGAGTGCTGCTGCCGGATACGCCGCCGTTCGAAACGGACGGTCGGCTGGTGGCGAAAATCGATACCAACGCATCATCGGTGTTTGACTACCGGGGGTTCAATGGGCGGATCGGCGACAGCGATATTCACGGCTCGCTGACCTATACGACAGGGAAACCGCGTCCGAAGCTGGAAGGAGAGGTGGAATCGCGCCAGCTCAGGCTGGCGGATTTAGGACCGCTAATCGGCGTCGATTCCGGTAAAGGCACAGAAAAAGCGCAGCGTTCGGAACAGAAAAAGGGCGAGAAGAGCGTACAACCCGCGGACAAAGTACTGCCTTATGACCGCTTCGAAACGGACAAATGGAACGTGATGGATGCCGATGTGCGCTTTAAAGGACGGCGTATTGAACATGGCAGCAGCCTGCCTGTCAGCGATCTCTCGACCCACATTCTTCTGCAGAATGCCGATCTGCGTCTGCAACCGTTGAAGTTTGGTCTGGCGGGCGGCAGCATCAATGCGAATATCCATCTGGAAGGGGATAAAAAGCCAATGCAGGGGCGTGCGGATATTCAGGCGCGGCGTTTAAAACTGAAAGAACTGATGCCGGACGTTGAACTGATGCAGAAAACGCTGGGGGAGATGAGCGGTGACGCCGAATTTCGCGGGACCGGGAATTCCGTGGCGGCGCTGCTGGGTAACAGCAACGGCAACCTGAAACTGCTGATGAACGACGGACTGATTAGCCGCAACCTGATGGAGATTGTCGGTCTGAACGTCGGGAACTTCATCGTCGGGCAGATCTTTGGCGATGACGAAGTGCGGGTTAACTGCGCGGCGGCGAATCTGGATATCGTAAACGGCGTGGCGCGCCCACAAATTTTCGCGTTCGACACTGAAAACGCGCTGATCAACGTCACCGGGACGGCGAGCTTTGCCTCCGAACAGCTGGATTTGACCATCGACCCGGAGAGCAAAGGCATCCGCATTATTACCTTGCGTTCGCCGTTGTATGTGCGCGGAACGTTTAAGAACCCTCAGGCGGGGGTAAAGGCCGGGCCGTTGATTGCGCGTGGCGCGGTAGCCGCGGCGCTGGCGACGTTAGTGACGCCTGCCGCCGCGCTGCTGGCGCTGATTTCACCGTCAGAAGGTGACGCCAACCAGTGCCGGACGATATTGTCGCAGTTGAAGAAGTGATGCGCAGTGCCGGGTAAGGCGTTGCCACTACCCGGCATGTAAAGATTACAGCGACTGATGACGTGTTTCGTGAGTTAACAGCAGCGCGATCAGGGTTAATGCCGCCATCGATGCCAGGTAGGTTCCTACGGCGGCAAGACCATAATTGGACTGCAACCACGCGGCGATATACGGTGCGACGGATGCCCCGAGAATCGAAGAGACGTTATAGGAGAACGATGCGCCGGTGTAACGCACTTCAGTCGGGAACAGCTCAGGCAACAGTGCGCCCATCGGCCCGAACGTCAGCCCCATCAGGCTCAGTCCAAGCAGCAGGAAGGCGAAGACCAGCACCGGATTGCCGGACCCCAGCAGCGGTTTAAAGGCGAACAGCGCGAACAGGATAATCATTGTGGTGATGATGACCATGCTCTTGCGGCGACCAAACGCGTCTGCGAGCAGACCGGCGACCGGCACCATCACGCCAAAGCCAATCACCGCCATCATCAGCATCCACAACACGTCGTTACGCGGCAGGCCCAGACCGACCGGCGCAGCGGCGGTACTGAACGTCATCGAATACACGGTCATGATATAGAACAGCGTATAGGTCGCCAGCATGATGAACGTGCCGAGGATGGTCACGCGAACGTGTTTAGTCAGCAACGTACCCAGCGGGATTTTCACCTGTTTTTTCGCGGCGGCCACTTTAGCGAAAACCGGCGTCTCATGCAGGGAAACGCGGACGTACAGGCCGATAATCACCAGCACCGCTGAGAAGATAAACGGAACGCGCCAGCCCCAGCTCATGAACTGCTCATCCGTCAGCAGCCAGGAGAGCAGCAGGAAGGTGCCGTTAGCAAAGAAAAAGCCAATCGGTGCGCCCAGTTGCGGGAACGAGCCATACAGTGCGCGCTTACGCGGCGGGGCGTTCTCTGTCGCCAGCAGCGCCGCGCCGCCCCATTCACCACCCAGTCCCAGCCCCTGCCCAAAACGAGCCAGCGCCAGCAGAAGTGGGGCGAAAATGCCAATGGTGGCATAGCCTGGCAGCAGGCCGATGATCACCGTTGAGATCCCCATTGTCAGCAAAGACGCCACCAGCGTCACTTTACGTCCTACCCGATCGCCAAAGTGGCCGAAGAGCGCGGAACCAATTGGACGCGCGACAAAGGCGATGGCAAACGTGGCGAGCGACTGTAGCGTTGCCGCTGTCGGGTCGCCCTGCGGGAAGAAGATGTGCGGGAAGACAATCACGGCGGCGGTCGCATAAATATAGAAGTCGAAGAACTCAATGGCGGTGCCAATGAGCGAGGCGACGACGACCTTATTGCGCGAATTGACCGGAGTATGTTCCTGTTCGTTATCGAGTGTGGTGGCGGTTGCTTGCATAGTATTTTCTTATTTTTTGGCGAACGAACGGCCATATTACGCACAGCAAAAGCGACATTTCAATCTGTAACAATCGCTCGATATGGTTAAAAATCAGGCAAAAAGCGGATAATGTTTGCGCCTGCGATTTCTCGTCCATGAAATGCTTCACATAATTTAAAAATGAGTGGATAAAACTGGTTTTTGGTTAAATAAAAGTTAAGGACTGGATTTATGTGCTAAATGAACGGAGCGAGGCGGAAGTAAGTGCCTGAACATATTGCCGGATGGCGACGTAAGACACTTATCTGGCCTGGGTAGCGGGTGAAAGTTAGGCCGGATAAGCACAGCGCCATCCGGCATAATACCGCGCATCAACGGTGCGTTTTGCCCGGCATCCGGGGATCGTCTTTGTATTCGGCGGTTGCAATCCACGCCGCGCAGAACAGCGTCAGACGTGCGAAAAAGTAGAAGAACGCCATCAGTCCCAGTACGGAACCAAACGCCGCGCCGGAAGGGGATTTCACCAGCGCCGGCAGCGTCCAGGTCATGATGATTTTAATGACTTCAAAGCCAATCGCCGCAATCAGCGTGCCGCGAATCAATGCCTTTTTACGTGGACGATGACGCGGCAGACGCCAGAAAATCCAGAAGAACAACAGGTAGTTGGCAAAAATGGAGATCGCCAGGCCAATCAACCGCCAGGTGGGCTTTAGCCACTCAATGCTGTCGAGATAGAGGGCGGAGATAATCATCTGTTGCGCCGAACCGGCGACCGAGGTGATCGACAGCGTCACAATCAGTGCAATCAACAGGCCAATCAGTGAGATGAAATCGCGCAGGTATTTGATCCAGATTTTTTCCTGATCCTGCGGCGTGCGCTCCCAGACGTCCCGCGACTGGGCGCGGATCGCCTCGCGCAGGTTGCCCATCCAGTTAATCCCGGAGTAGAGGGCGATCCCTAACCCGACCAGACCAACGGTGGTACGCTGCTGTACCGCCGTATTGATGGTGCTTTTCAGCGTAGCGGCAAGCGTCGGGTCGCTGACGTTCATCAGGATTTTAGTGAAGATGTCCTGCAACAGCGTGGGATGCGAGGCAAGAATAAAGCCTGCGGCGGCAAACGACACCATCAGGATGGGGATCATCGACAAAAACGAGAAGTAGGTAATGGCCGCGCCGAACTGGTTCCCTAACCGATCGTTAAAGCGTTCAGCCGCGCGGAGCAGATGCGCAATCACCGGAATGCGCTGGATTTTTTCGACGGTGGTGGTCACCGTTTTCAGCGTCTCGCTGGCGGTGCTTTTCTTCTCGTGCTCGGCGTCCCCGGTCGTGTCGATTTTGCGTACCGGGTCGTGTTCAAGTTCCTGAGTGGGGCGTTTTACGTCGTTATCCTGCATCATCAGGTCAGGCGTCCTTTTTTTGTTAATTCTCTGGACAGTATAGCGTCTCAGTCCACGTAGTCCTTCATTACCCCGGTCAGCCACTCCATAAACAGGTGCACACGGCGTGAAAGATTACGCCGGTGTGGGTAAAGCAGCGATACCGGCATCGGCAAGGCGCGGTATTGCGGCAGCACCTCAACGAGCGTGCCATTGCGTAACGCCTCACGAACCCCGACGCGCGGAACCTGAATAATTCCCAGCCCAGCCAGACAGGCGGCGTGATAGGTTTCGGTGCTGTTAACCGTTAGCGTACCGCCGGTTTTTATCCACTGTGTCCCGCTGCTGGTGGCGATTTCAAAGCCTGGCGGTCGTGTTCCCAGATTTTGCGAGTAATGTACTACCGCATGGGAGGCGAGGTCTTCAAGGCTTTCCGGATAGCCAAAACGCGTCAGGTACTGTTGGCTGGCGCAGTTGATCACGGTAAGCTTGCCCAGCGGACGCGCGATCAGTCCCGAGTCTTTCAGCGTGCCGACGCGCACCACGCAGTCAAAACCTTCGCGGATCAAATCCACCAGTCGGTCACTGCTGCTGAGCTCCAGTTCAATCCCAGGGTACTGCTGCAAAAAGGCGGGCAGGCGGGGGATCACCAGATTTCGCGCGACGCCAACCGGCATATCGACTCGTAGCTTACCGCTGATGCTGGTGGGATCGTGCTGAAACAGACCGTCCAGTTCATCCAGATTGCTCAACAGATCTTTCGCCCGTTCGTAATAGACCATGCCGTCCTGCGTCAGTTGTACCCGCCGCGTGGTGCGGTGTAAAAGCTGGGTGCCAAGATGGTTTTCCAGCGCCTGAATCTGGCGCGATACGCTACCTTTCGGGAGTCCGAGCGTGTCGGCTGCGCGAGAAAAACTCTCCAGCTCTGCGACACGAATGAATAACTGCATTGCATGAATTTTATCCATCCTGTAGCCCTATTGTTGTTCCAGATGAAACAGTCATGCGCAATTAGCGACATTTATTGTTTTTCTATCACCTAATAAGCTTTACCTCAATCCACACAACAGCTGAAATGAGGTTTCTTATGACGCAACGTATCGCATTGGTGACCGGCGGGAGCCGCGGGCTGGGTAAAAATGCCGCGCTTAAGCTGGCGGACAAAGGAACGGATATTCTCTTTACTTACCACAGTCAACAGCAGGCGGCGCGGGATGTCGTCGCTGAAATTGAGCAAAAAGGCAGGAAAGCGGCAGCAATTCAATTGAATGTCGGTGATAGTGCCAGTTTTGCAGCTTTTGCCTCTGAGGTGAAAACGCAGTTGCAAACGCACTGGAACAGAGAGACGTTTGATTATTTAGTGAACAATGCCGGGATCGGGCTATACGCGCCGTATGCTGACACCTCAGAAGAGATGTTTGACGAACTGATGCGCATCCATTTTAAAGGCCCGTTTTTCCTGACGCAGCACCTGTTGCCGTTGATTAACGAGGGCGGACGTATTCTTAATGTTTCAACCGGGCTGGCGCGTTTTGCCCTGCCGGGGTATGCCGCCTACGCGTCAATGAAAGGGGCGATGGAAGTGCTGACGCGCTACCAGGCGAAAGAACTGGGCGCGCGTGGGATCTCGGTGAATGCCATTGCGCCCGGCGCCATTGAGACCGATTTTGGCGGTGGTCATCTGCGGGATAATAAAGAACTGAATGCGTATGTGGCTTCGCAGACGGCGCTGGGCCGCGCTGGTTTGCCCGATGATATTGGCGATGCGATTGCGGCGTTACTCAGCGACGAACTGGCATGGATGACGGCGCAGCGTATTGAAGTCTCGGGCGGGATGTTCCTGTAAGCTGAATTCAGCGAGCCTTTACGTGCGATGAATGATCATGAAATGCGAATTTTAATTCTGTAACATAATTTCGCGCAGGCGATAATTTCTTTTCTCCTGCGCGTTCGTTATTCTCACTGAGATTTAATTTTCAATTAAGATAGTGGGTAGTGAAATATAAGGAATTCCTTAAGTCATTGCCCGTTTTTTATCCCCGGATGTAATTCTCGTGTTTCAGCTGTAAAAAAATGTTTTTTTACTTCTCTCCCGACGTGATATCTGTAAAATGGCCCCCCGCCAAATGGCGAATGTTTATTTTACCCATCGGGTAATACCCTTCCCCTCCTTAATGTTATTATCGGAAACGGTGGAGAGAGTAATGCAAATCATCATGTTTGACAGGCAGTCAATATTTATTCATGGAATGAAAATCAGTTTACAGCAACGAATTCCAGGAGTGAGTATTCAGGGTGTCAGTCAGGCCGATGAACTCTGGTATAAACTGGAAGAAAACCCGGAAGCCCTGCTCATGCTGGATGGCGATCTTGACGGTGAGTTTTGCCGTTGGATCCTGCAAAAAACGGTGCAACAGTTCCCCCTCGTCAAAACCTTAATTATCGCGACGGACTGCGCGAAAAAAGGTTTACAGGAACTGACGCAATATAATGTACTCGCGATTATTTCCCGCGATTCTGAACCGGAAAAATTTGTACTGGCGATCAATAGCGTTGCGATGGGGATGATGTTTTTACCTGGCGAATGGCTAACGACTCCGGCTGCGGAATATCGTGATATTCATGCATTAAGCGCCCGGCAGAGGGAAATTTTGACGATGCTGGCATCAGGCGAGTCAAATAAGGAAATTGGCCGGGCGTTAAATATCAGTACCGGAACGGTGAAAGCGCATCTTGAATCACTCTACCGCCGACTGGATGTTAAAAATCGCACCCAGGCGGCGATGCTGCTGGTTCAGCCTTAATACCCTGCAGTGATATTACGGCCGGGCTCCTGCGGTCGTAATATATTCCTGTTTTAATAACCCCAGCAGCCAGTCATTCTGCCAGCGCTGTTGTAGCCAGTAACTCTCCCTGAGCGTCCCTTCCAGTATAAATCCCACTTTCTCCAGCACATGCCGGGAAGCCTGATTACCTTCAGTGACACAAGCGGTCAGACGGCGCAGACCGCCGGTGGTAAATGCGTAATCGCAGACGGCGCGTAGTGATTCTGTCCCGTATCCCTTTCCCTGCGCGCCGGGCGTCAACAAGAACCCGACCTCAGCACAGACTTCCCCTCGATGAATATAGCCCGTCACCCCGAGCGGCTTGTGGCTTTCGTTATCGCACAGGAGCAAACACAGCCAGTGAGAGTCTCCTGGACACCATGTCGGTAAGCGAGAATCGAACGCTTCCCGAATGTCGCGCTCACTTCGCGCGTCGGCCACATGACGCATCACGTCCGGATCCTGCTGCAGCGCGAGAAAAAAGGGCCAGTCGGCAGAGGTTATCGGGCGACAGGTCAGGCGGGCTGTTTTCAGTATGGGCACAGGGCTATCTCCTGGGATATTTCTCAATGTTCACGTAGCGGTCACTGTATTAATTATTGAACTTGTTATATCTATAAAAACTAATAATTAAAACAAAGAACTAAAGCAAAATTAATGGTCTCCGTATGGGGGCGCTTTTAGCGAAGGAAGAGAATGACGATTAGCGTTTTGACGACACGCACCACCTTTGAACACTGTCTGGGGATTATCCGCCAGGCTTCGGTGGAGATCCTGCTGATGCTGGGGGTGCATGCCTCTGACGGCAAAGATCCGCGATGGTTTCTGGAACACCTGGATCAAGCCCGGCTGAACCTGGGCGGCTGGAGCCAGGTCGCCCGGCGTTTGCATCTCAACGACGCGCAACTGAGCCAGTTCACGCTGCAACTGCGCCATCTCCAGCAGTGCGTACCGCAATATGACAGCGGGCAGGAGGTCAGTGAGAACCAACTGATTGCCGCCCTGCGCGTGGTCAGGTCGCTGGAATTGCTGCGCCATCATCAATCGTTACTCAATTTTAAAACGGACATTGAAGAGGCCGACCACAGTCAGCAAGTACGCGCAGAACGGCAGTTACGCACGATTGAGTTAACCCTGACTGCGCTTATCTCGCAGATGTGGCCGGATAAAACGCAGCTCAATAATTACCTCAAAGACAACTTTGGCGCGGATAAGCTCAGACGCTGGATTAAGCTGGGTGAACGCCAGGATCCGCTGAATGGGATGCGTTTTAGCGAGCTGGCGCTGATGATTGTCGATAAAAAGACCTTCACCCGCCACTATTCCGGCATCTTTAACGATGCGTCAGTGCTGAACCTGTTTGTTGAACCGCGCCTGACGCTGCGGGTGTTTCTCGATGACTGTCGCCAGGCGCGTAACACGGTGCTGGCCGGGGAGCCGCTGTCTTCGGCACAGTTGACGTTACTCTCCTGCCAGTTTCAGCATATTGTCCGTCCTGTCCAGCGGGCCTATGAGCAAGGGCGCGCCCGCATTAATCCGGCGGCGTTAATGATTGTGGAAGAGGGGCAACTGGCGCAGTTTTGGGAGGAGGCGCGGAAAAAGGACCGTCAGGCGGGAGGCGATACCGAGGAAATTGGCGAATCCATTGAACCCCTGCGCAAGCGTTCGCTGCGCACGGCGGAAGAACGTGAACAACTGATCACTGGCGTGCTCTGGGGCGCGGTGGGGCTCATGGTGATCGCCATCCTGGGCGGTGGAGCGTGGTTAGTGAGTTCGCAACCGCCCGCGCCCGCGCCGAACATCAAGATCACCCAGGCAGAGCCCAAGCGCGAATTGCCTTCCGCACGCGAAATGGTGACGCAGATGGGGATCACCTGGGATGTGTTTAACATGCGTGCGGCGATCGATCGCAATGACACCCGGATCACCGCGCTTTTTTTGCAGGGCGGTATGAACTGGCAGGTCTCGTGGACCGAAACGGCGTTTGCCCGCAACAATACCGATGTCCTCGAGTTACTGTTGCGCTACCCTTCGCAGATGGATGAAAGCAAACCGTGTCGACGCTTTATCAATACGTTGGGTCACGCCATGTCCGGTGGTGCGCCGCTGACGGGCGAACACAAAGCTTATCTGAAGCGTTTCTGCACAGTGCCTGCGGTGATAGCGCGACAGCAGCATGATACCGGGCAGGCAGAGCGGCGTTTCCGCGCCGATCCCAGCGCGGATAACGAGAAATGGCTGAAGATTCAGCGCGCCATTTTGACGTGATAGAGTAACCGTTATGGTTCTCCATACAGCCCAATCAGGCGCCGTGCGACGCCGTTGGTCCAGCCAAAGCCATCCTGCAACGGATATTCGCCGCCGCCCCCTTCGCGCGGGGTGCCGCTGGCGATATGGTATTTCTCAATAAGCTTATGATGTTGCTGATAAAACTGATTCACCGTCTGCAGCCAGCTATGGGCGATTTCGTCTCCCAGCGCATCATCGCCGTACATCTTAAAACCCTGAATTGCCATCCATTGTAGCGGCGCCCAACCGTTGGGTTTATCCCACTGCTCGCCGGTTTCGTACTCGGAGGCCATAATGCCGCCGGGCGTCAACAGGCGAGCACGCACGGTATCCCCCAGCCGATCGGCCTGTTCATGGGTCGCCATCCCGACGTAAAGCGGGACAATGCTGGCGGCAGAGAACAGCGCCATTTGCTCCCGCCGCCAGTCATAGTCGCGAAAGCAGCCATTTTCCTCATCCCACAGATAGCGGTTGACGGCAGCCCGTCGATTGCTCGCCTTCTGGCGGAACAGTGCCTCAACGTCACGTTCGCCTTTTAGCGCTGAAATATTGGCGATGGTGCTCTCCAGTTTGAACAGAAAGGCGTTGAGATCGATAGGGATAAACTGCGTGGTGCGAATGCTCGCCAGTCGTGTGGGGTCACGTAGCCAGCGGGAAGAATAGTCCCAGCCCGATGCCGCACCGGCGCGCAGATCGCGGTACACCTCGTTCGGCGGACGACCAGAATGTTTGGCAGTTTCCACATCTTCCAGCCATGATTCATCGCGCGGCGTGTCGCGGTCATCCCAGTAGCGGTTGAGCAGTGAACCGTCCGGCATCCTGACGGCATGGCGATATGCCTGGTTGAGCACCAGCGACTCTGCGCCGTCCATCCAGAAGGCATACTCCATCTTCAGATGGTCGAGGTAGCGCCGTGCGCCGCGAACGCCGTCCTCTTCGAACAGTTCGACCATCAGCGCAAACACCGGCGGCTGCGAGCGGCTGAGGTAATAAGTACGGTTGCCGTTCGGAATATGGCCGTAGTTTTCAATCATCCACGCAAAGTTATCTGCCATACATTTCAGCAGGTCTTCGCGACCGCTTTCCGCCAGACCCAGCATGGTGAAATAGGAATCCCAGTAGTAGGTTTCGCTGAATCGACCACCTGGCACGATATAGGATTGCGGTAGCGCCAGCAGCGATGACCACGGAATATGATCCTGCGGCTCGCGGGTGAGTACCGGCCACAACTGGTCAATATGCTCTTTCAGCGAATTTTCCGGGTTGGAAACATACGCGCTGTCGAAGACTTCAGGCAGCCAGAAGTGATTTTCGACAAAGCGGCGTAAATCGAAATCCCGATGACGACGGACTTTGCGGTAGCGAATCAGAATATCGAGCGGATCCATTTTCGGCGCACAGTCAGGAAACGTTTTGCTGTCGGCAAAAATTTTCGAGGATTGTACATGCTCGAACAGTTCAAGATAGCGATCGGCTGGTGTCAGGGCGTCAGAGGCGGGGAGCCCCTCAATCATCTCAGGTTCCGGTTCTGCTTCAATCATCTCATCCAGTTTTAACTCGCACGGATCCGTTTCGTAGAAAAGATCGACGTCGATCGTGATTTCCTCTGACGGGGCGTGTTGCAGTTTCTGGTTGATCATAATGAGAAAGACCTCCGGATGGCGTCGTAAAGGATACGGGTGTTGCCCGGCTGTCTTTTAAGCGTAGACATTCGCTTCGGTGTGTGCGGTGCAAAGTGTGCGGCAGATCACGTTTACACAATCGCCGCAAACCGGGAAAAAAGCACAATACATTGATAATCGGTGATAATTTTTATTACGTGTCGACTGGCGAATCCCTATTTTCGGAACATTCGAATGAAACGAATTGTGAATATTGTCGGGACGTCGCCTGGATAAGGTTTCCTACCCCGCTGAATACGGGGATTACCATTTCTCATCACGCGCGTCACGACGCCCTTCGCGGCGGTTTTCACGTTTATCCTGGCGGCACTGGGAATTACTTTCATCGTTATTCCGGACACATTCCCGTTTTGTTTCACGACCGTCCTGACGGGCATCCTGGCGGATCTCACGGGCGTCCTGACGTTTTTCAGCCCGCGCGGTGGCATGCGCCGGGAGTGTCACAACCGGGAATAAAACGACGGCAATTAAAGCAGGAAGTAATGTCTTTCTCATCGGGTAAAACCTCTTAAAATAAATAGCATTAGATACTATTAGCGCGGCAAGTATTGCTGCGGATTTTAATTTATACCCGGGGGAAAGTCGTGTTATGAGGAGGAACTAAATTGTCCATTTTTAAATTGCAGAAAAAACCCCGTGAAATCACGGGGTCAGGAACATTAACGCATGGTCACAAACTCTTCCGCTGCCGTCGGGTGAATGGCCACGGTGTTGTCGAAGTCTTTCTTGGTGGCGCCCATTTTCAGCGCTACTGCAAAGCCCTGCAACATTTCATCCATGCCAAAGCCGATACCGTGGATGCCGACGATTTTCTCTTCCGGGCCGACGCAGACTAACTTCATGCGGCACGGCTGGCGGTGTGAGGTTACCGCGGTATACATTGCAGTAAACGAAGATTTATACACTTTCACCTGCGCATCGCCATACTGCTCGCGCGCCTGCGGTTCGGTCAGACCTACGGTGCCAATCGGCGGGTGGCTGAAGACCACGGTAGGAATATTGCTGTAGTCCAGATGCTCGTCCGGCTTGTTGTTAAACAGGCGCTCAGAAAGACGGCGACCTGCCGCAACAGCAACTGGCGTCAGCTCGACAGCGCCGGTGTTATCTCCGACCGCATAAATCCCGTCCACGCTGGTATTCTGGTATTTATCGACGACGATATACCCTTTGTCGTTGGTTTTTACGCCGGTCGCTGCCAGGTTGAAATTATCGGTTGCCGGTTCACGACCAATCGCCCAAATCAGGCAATCGACCGTTTCACTGCGACCGTCTTCCAGTTCAAGCGTCAGGCTACCGTCGGCGTTTTTCACGACCGCTTTCGGAATGGCGTGGGTGTGAAGCGTCGGGCCTTCGGCATTCATCACTTCCACCAGCGTTTCGGTAATCATCGGGTCAAAACTGCGCAGTGGCGCATGCTTACGCACGAACAGATGGGTTTTGGCACCCAGACCGTTAATCACGCCCGCCAGTTCAACGGCGATATAACCGGCACCGACAACCGCGACGCGCTCCGGCAGGGCCGGCAGTTCAAAGAAACCATCGGAGTCGATACCGTATTCCACGCCCGGAATATCCGGGTGGCTCGGACGACCCCCCGTGGCGATGAGAATGTGATCGGCAGTAATTGTTTCACCGTTGACTTCAATGGTTTTGGCATCGACGAAGCGGGCAAAACCTTTGATCACATCAACGTTATTTTTACCCAGCACGTTGTCATACGAGGTGTGAATGCGGTCGATATAGGCAGTACGGCTGGCAATCAGCGTATCCCAGTTGAATTTATTGATCGTGGTGTCAAACCCGTAGTCCGGACCATACAGGTGGATCGCTTCACGGATCTGCGCAGCATGCCACATTACTTTTTTCGGGACGCACCCG
This sequence comes from Citrobacter sp. Ca225, assembly GCF_030337175.1. Taxonomy (NCBI): domain Bacteria; kingdom Pseudomonadati; phylum Pseudomonadota; class Gammaproteobacteria; order Enterobacterales; family Enterobacteriaceae; genus Citrobacter; species Citrobacter sp. Ca225. Next base: position 151,885 of record NZ_JAOWCD010000049.1, read on the forward strand.
ACGTTAACGCAGGTGCCGCCCAGCGCTTTGGCTTCAATCAGCGCACACTTCTGGCCGTACATGGCTGCACGGTTAATCGAGGCGATACCGCCGCTGCCACCGCCGATGGCGATGTAGTCATAATGCTTGCTCATGCGTCTTTTCCTTACATTCTGATTGCCGCGATTGTATACCTGAAATCAATAGTTTCCACCGATGGCTGCAATTACTCAGGCACGATCCAGTTTACTAAGGTATGCCCGGTACCCGCTGGCACCAGCTTGCTGTGCAGCCACGGTAGCACTGTGTTCATTTGTGCTTCCAGCTTCCACGGCGGGTTGACCACAATCATGCCGGAGGCGGTCATGCCGCGCTGGTCGCTGTCCGGGCGGACCGCCAGCTCAATTTGCAGGATTTTACGGATGCCGGTCGCTTCCAGATCGTGCACCATGCGCTTGATTTGCTGGCGTAACACGACCGGATACCACAGCGCATACGTCCCAGTGGCAAAACGTTTATAGCCTTCGCTAATCCCGGCGACAACGGCCTGGTAGTCCGATTTAATCTCGTAAGGCGGGTCGATGAGAATCAAACCACGACGAGAGACCGGCGGCAGCTTTGCCTTCAGTTGCTGATAGCCGTCGGCACGGGCTACGCGGGCACGTTCATCTTTCTGGAATTCACCTCGCAGCAGCGGGAAATCACTCGGATGCAGCTCCGTCATATGCAGGCTGTCCTGCTCGCGCAGCAGTTGACGCGCGATCAGCGGGGAGCCGGGGTAGTAACGCAGTTGCCCGCTACGGTTGAAGTGTTTGACCACGCCGATGTACGGCTCGAGTTCGGCCGGCAGATCGTCCTGCTGCCAGATGCGGGCGATACCTTCCAGGTATTCACCAGTGCGTTCAGCATGCTCGCCGCTTAGCTGATAACGGCCCGCGCCTGCATGGGTGTCCAGATAGAGAAACGGCTTCTCTTTCTCTTTGAGCGACTCGATGATCAGGCTCTGAACCGTGTGTTTAAGGACGTCGGCGTGGTTGCCAGCGTGGAAGCTGTGGCGATAACTGAGCATGGGTAAACGTGTTCCAGGTTGTAAACGTAGGCCCGATTAGCGTCACGCTTTCGGGCGAATAAAAAGCCTATCGCCACAGTATACAGAAAACTCACCGCTGCCGCGAAAGCGCAACGCCTGGCATTGAAATCCTCTACACTTATCCCCATTCTACAGGGATATTGCACAGCGCCGGACGCGCGCGACATTCACCTTATTCTAACAGGACAGCGTTTATGACCAATCCTTTACTGACGCCTTTCGAGCTACCGCCTTTTTCCAACATTCAGCCGGAACATGTGGTCCCGGCGGTAACCAAAGCGCTGAACGACTGCCGTGAGAATGTGGAGCGCGTCGTAGCACAGGGCGCACCCTACAGCTGGGAAAATCTTTGCCAACCGTTGGCGGAAGTCGATGACGTCCTGGGGCGTATTTTTTCTCCGGTCAGCCATCTGAATTCAGTAAAAAACAGCCCGGAACTGCGCGAAGCCTACGAGCAAACCCTGCCGTTGCTATCGGAATACAGCACCTGGGTCGGTCAGCATGAAGGTTTATACAAGGCATACCGTGACCTGCGTGACGGCGATCATTACGCCACGCTGAACACCGCACAGAAAAAAGCCGTGGATAACGCGCTGCGTGATTTTGAGCTCTCCGGGATTGGCCTGCCGAAAGAAAAACAGCAGCGCTACGGTGAGATCGCCACCCGCCTGTCTGAACTGGGCAACCTGTACAGCAACAACGTCCTCGACGCCACCATGGGCTGGACGAAGCTGATTACTGATGAAGCAGAGCTGGCCGGGATGCCGGAAAGCGCGCTGGCGGCAGCAAAAGCACAGGCTGAAGCGAAAGAGCAGGAAGGCTATCTGCTGACGCTGGATATCCCGAGCTACCTGCCGGTGATGACTTACTGTGACAACGGGCAGCTTCGTGAAGAGATGTATCGTGCCTATGTGACCCGGGCGTCCGATCAAGGACCTAACGCCGGTAAATGGGACAACAGCCCGGTGATGGCGGAAATTCTCGCCCTGCGCCACGAGCTGGCGCAACTGCTGGGCTTTGAAAGCTATGCCTTTAAATCGCTCGCCACCAAAATGGCGGAAAACCCGCAGCAGGTGCTGGAGTTTTTAACCGATCTGGCAAAACGCGCGCGTCCGCAAGGCGAGAAAGAGCTGGCGCAACTGCGCGCCTTCGCGAAAACGGAGTTTGGCGTCGATGAGCTGAACCCGTGGGGTATCGCGTACTACAGCGAAAAACAGAAGCAGCATCTCTACAGCATCAGTGATGAGCAATTACGTCCGTACTTCCCGGAAAACAAAGCCGTTAACGGCTTGTTTGAAGTGGTGAAACGTATTTATGGTATTACCGCAAAAGAGCGTAAGGATGTGGATGTCTGGCATCCGGACGTGCGTTTCTTTGAGCTGTATGACGAAAACAATGAACTGCGCGGCAGCTTCTATCTCGATCTCTATGCCCGTGAGCACAAACGCGGCGGGGCGTGGATGGATGACTGCGTCGGTCAGATGCGTAAATCCGACGGCTCACTGCAAAAACCGGTCGCTTACCTGACCTGTAACTTTAACCGCCCGGTGAATGGCAAACCGGCGCTGTTCACCCACGATGAAGTGATCACTCTGTTCCACGAATTTGGTCACGGCCTGCATCACATGCTGACCCGCATCGAGACCGCTGGCGTTTCCGGGATCAACGGCGTGCCGTGGGATGCGGTCGAGCTGCCGAGCCAGTTTATGGAAAACTGGTGCTGGGAACCGGACGCGCTGGCGTTTATCTCCGGCCATTACGAGACTGGCGAACCGCTGCCGAAGGAATTACTGGATAAAATGCTGGCGGCGAAGAACTACCAGGCGGCGCTGTTTATCCTGCGTCAGTTGGAGTTCGGTCTGTTTGACTTCCGTCTGCATGCGGAATTTGACCCGCAGCAAGGGGCGAAAATCCTCGAAACGCTGGCGGAAATCAAAAAACAGGTCGCCGTGGTGCCGGGGCCGTCTTGGGGGCGTTTCCCGCATGCATTCAGTCACATTTTCGCCGGTGGTTATGCGGCGGGGTATTACAGCTACCTGTGGGCTGATGTGCTGGCTGCGGATGCGTTCTCTCGCTTCGAAGAAGAAGGCATTTTCAATCGCGATACCGGCCAGTCATTCCTGGATAACATCCTGACGCGTGGCGGGTCTGAAGAGCCAATGGAACTGTTCAAACGTTTCCGTGGCCGCGAGCCGCAGCTCGACGCGATGCTTGAGCATTACGGAATTAAAGGCTAGTTCTTCAGTGAAAATTTGTTTACTGGATGAAACAGGCGCCGGAGACGGCGCCTTATCTGTTCTGGCCTCCCGCTGGGGCCTGGAACACGACGAAAACAACCTGATGGCGCTGGTGCTGACACCGGAGCATCTGGAGTTGCGTAAGCGCGATGAACCGAAGCTCGGCGGTATTTTCGTGGATTTTGTCGGCGGGGCGATGGCCCATCGCCGCAAGTTCGGCGGCGGTCGCGGTGAAGCGGTGGCAAAAGCGGTGGGCGTTAAAGGCGACTATTTGCCAGATGTCGTCGATGCGACTGCGGGTCTGGGGCGTGATGCATTCGTTCTGGCCTCGGTCGGCTGTCATGTGCGGATGCTGGAGCGTAACCCGGTGGTGGCGGCGCTACTTGATGATGGTCTGGCGCGCGGCTATGCCGATGCGGAAATCGGTCCGTGGTTGCAGGCACGACTGCAGCTGATCCATGCCTCCAGCCTGACGGCGCTGACGGATATCACGCCGCGTCCGCAGGTGGTCTATCTCGACCCGATGTTTCCCCACAAACAGAAAAGCGCGCTGGTGAAAAAAGAGATGCGCGTCTTTCAGTCGCTGGTGGGCCCGGATCTGGACGCCGACGGCTTGCTGGAACCAGCGCGTCAGCTCGCAACCAAACGCGTGGTGGTGAAACGCCCGGACTACGCGCCGCCGCTGGCGGATGTTGCTACGCCAAATGCAGTGGTGACCAAAGGGCACCGGTTTGATATTTATCCCGGCACGCCTCTGGCGGATGAACAGATCGCCTGATGGCGCTTCGCGTATCCGGGCTACGACGCGGTGTGGGTAGACCGGATGAGGCGTGAGCCGCCATCCGGCAATCACGATTATTGCGCGGTATCCGGTGTATTAATCATCCGGTTCAGCCACGGCACCATCAGCGCCATTACGACGGTGACAGCCAGCGTCACCAGCCCGATTTTACTGAACACGCCGGTATAGATCGGCAATGTCTGCAGCGGATCGGTGATGTTTTCCGGGACGGCAGTAAAGGTCGCGACGTAACCCCCCAGCAGGAACGCAGCAGCCTGCGTCAGGAACCACATCCCAAGAATAAAGCCCATCAGATGCTGCGGAACCAGTGCCGCGACCATCGCCAGCCCCAGCGCGCTAATCAGCAACTCGCCGAGGCTCTGGAACAGATAAACCAGTACGATAAACCACGGTGACGTCAGTCCCTGCGCATCGGCAAACCACATGCCTGCCGCTGCGGCGGTCAGAAAGCCCAGCGAGCACAGGAACATCCCGAGGGTAAACTTCATCGGCATCGTCAGGTCTTTGCCTTTGCTACCCAGACGCGTGTAGATCGCCGCCAGCACCGGGCTGGCAACCACCACCCAGAACGGGTTCAGTGCCTGAAAGCTCACCGGGTTAATCGTGAAACCGAGGATCTCATGGTGAACGTTATTGATGGCAAAGAAATTCAGTGATGTCGGCATCTGCGCATACAGAATGTAAAACAGTACCGCTTCGAGCATCAGGATAAACGCCACAAACATCTTGTTGCGCCCGGTTTTATCCAGCCTGAAAGCCTGGCGGAAGAAGATAATGGTCACCGCAATCGACAGAACAATCAGCACCAGGTTGGCGATTTTCACGTTGTGCATCAACCAGGCGCAGAGAAAGACCATCGCCACGGTGCCAATCAGGACATACAGCAGATTGTGGAAGCTCATCGGCAGATGGTCTGGCTCGGAACCGATATCTTTCACCATACCGCGGCAGGCGAAATAGACCAGCAGCGCGACAATCAGCCCCGCTCCGCACAGGTTATAGGTGACGGCATAACCAAACTTATCTGCGATCACCGGCGCCAGCGACAGCGACAGCAGCGAACCGATGTTTATCGACATGTAGAACAGTGTGAATGCGCCATCCAGACGTGGATCTTTTGGCGGATAGCATTTGGAGAGCAGGCTTGCCGGGTTCGCTTTAAACAGACCGTTGCCGACGGCAATCGTCCCAAGCGCGATAAAAATAAGGTCCGGTTTGAGCAGCGACATTCCCGTCATGAAGTAACCAAGCGCCAGCACAACCGCGCCCAGCACCAGCGTACGTTTGGTGCCGAGCAGGTGGTCGCCAACGTACCCCCCAATCGAGATCAGACCGTAGACCAGTGCGGCAAAGGCACCGAAGGTGATAAACGCCTGCTCTTGTGAGAATCCCAGTTGCTTAACAAAGAAAACCGCCAGGATACCCTGAACGCCGTAATAGCCAAATCGTTCCCATAACTCGACAAAAAAGATCATGAAGAACGGGCGGGGTTGCTGCAGCAAACCCGTTGGTGCAGATGTATTCATATTGCTTCGCCTTTCAATGCCATCCCGAAAAGTATGAACGCGTAATACGAAACGCGCCGAAAAAGTCTGACTCTGTTATAGACTGCGGCCATTAGCCGGTAGCGTAGAGTATTATACAGATTGATTTCGTTCTAATTAGTTGATCACACTAATTATGATTGGAGGGATGGGAGGTTGTACTGATCGTTTGTGGAGAGGACAGAAACAAAAACGCCCGCAAAGGCGGGCGCTCTGACATGACCGGATAACCCGGTTAGCGATGTTTTATTCTTCTTCGTCGCGTAGCGGAACAATCAGCATATCGACGTGAACAGTGTTGATCAGCTGGCGCGCGGAGGACATCAGTTTGCTCCAGAAGTCCTGGTGATGACCGCAAACGACCAGGTCCATGTCGTATTTCTTGATGGCGTCAACCAGCACCTGACCCAGATCGCCGCTGCCGCTCAGGGTTTCGGTAATCGGATAGCCTGCGTTGGTGGACAGTTCGGTCAGTGCGTGGTGAGTTTCTTCAGAAATGCGTTTTTGCATGTCGCCCAGATTGACGTCGATCAGGCCGGTATACAGGTCAGAGTAGTTCACATCAACGTGGATAAGGGAAACTTTTGCGTTGTACGGCCGTGCCATAGAGACGGCTTTTTCTACCAGAACTTTGCTTTCCGGAGAAAGATCAACCGCGATGAGAATATGTTTGTAAGCCATAGTATTACTCCTTCCATAAAGTTGTCGATGACCAGCCAGCTAGCGATTTTTCTACCTTGCGTCACTCGCGTCCTGCGAACTGTGCGATATGTCTACGCGGGGCTAGCTCAGCCGCGATGAAGTGAATTGTAGAGACTATCCTTACAGTATAGCGACCTGGATAATCCGTCAATCCGCCTTGCTTACCAAATAGTTAAACAAAATATTTAGATAATTGCATTGATAGTGATTAACCTTCTGGCAAAAAAATTAACTGATCTCCTACACTATTTAGAGAGCCGCTCTGATGATAAGCTCAAAATGAGCGGTTTTTAGTCGTACTTTTTCATTGACTGTCTGGCAAGTTTCGGGGAGCGGTAGTCCCGGAGCGGAGCTCCGTGGGCGGGTCGCCGGGGAGGTCGTATGATAAGCACCGTTGCATTATTCTGGGCATTATGTGTTGTTTGCATTGTGAATATGGCGCGCTATTTCTCGTCGCTACGCGCGCTGCTCGTGGTACTTCGTGGTTGCGATCCTTTGCTCTATCAGTATGTTGATGGGGGCGGCTTTTTCACCTCGCACGGCCAACCCAATAAGCAGGTACGCCTGGTGTGGTATATCTACGCCCAGCGCTACCGCGATCATCATGATAATGAGTTTATCCGCCGCTGTGAGCGGGTACGTCGTCAGTTCATTCTGACCAGCGCGCTATGTGGGCTCGTGGTGGTCAGTCTTATTGCCCTGTTGATTTGGCACTGAGCAAAAAAAAGCGGGCCAGTTTCCTGACCCGCTTGCTACGGTAATTTCTTTTCTCTTTGCGCTTAAATCAGCTTCAGCGAGATCCAGTACAGGGTACCGGACAGCAGAATCGCTGCGGGTAATGTGAACACCCATGCCATCAGAATGCTGGTCACCGTTTTACGTTGCAGACCGCCACCGTCGACAACCATCGTCCCCGCGACGGAGGAAGAGAGTACGTGGGTGGTGGACACCGGCATCCCGGTGTAGCTGGCCAGACCGATAGAGACCGCCGCCGTCATCTGCGCAGACATCCCCTGAGCATAGGTCATGCCTTTCTTACCAATCTTCTCACCGATGGTGGTCGCCACGCGGCGCCAGCCGATCATGGTACCAATACCCAGCGCCAGCGCGACCGCCATGATGATCCAGATTGGCGCATACTCAATGGTGCTCAGCATATCGGTTTTCAGTTTCTTCAGCAGACGCTGGTCGTCAGCGCTCACGCCCGGCAGTTTCGTCACTTTATCGGTCGTGTCGGAAATGCACAGCATGATGCGACGCAGTTGGCCGCGCTGCTCAACGCTCAGCTTGTCATAGCTTTCCACATTGTTCGACAACATCGCCTTCGCGCGATCCAGCGCGTTAAGGGTGTTTGCCGGATGGCAGTGGAATTCTGCCGGCTGCGTTGCGGCCGGTTCCGGAGACGGAATCAACTGATCGACGCCCGTCACCTGTTTCAGCAGATCAGGATGCTGCTGGAAGTAGATTTCGACGTTGTTGATGGCATCACGAGTACGGGTGATTTCATAACCCGAAGCATTCATATTTACCACGAAGCCCGCTGGCGCCACACCAATCAGAACCAGCATGACCAGACCAATGCCTTTCTGACCGTCGTTCGCGCCATGCGAGAAGGCCACGCCGATAGCAGAAAGAATCAGGGCGATACGGGTCCAGAACGGCGGCTTTTTCTTGCCGTCTTTCTTTTCACGTTCCGCTGGTGTGAGGTGAATACGGGCGCGTTTTTTAGTCCCGCTCCAGTAGCGACGCAGAAGGAAAATCAGGCCGCCTGCAACCACCAGGCCAACGATGGGCGAGACGATCAGCGAGGCAAAAATACCGATGACTTTCGGGATGTTGAGTGCGTCCACCACTGACGTGCCGGTCATCAGGGCATTGGTTAAACCGATGCCGATAATCGCGCCGATCAGCGTGTGGGAACTGGAGGCGGGTAACCCAAAGTACCAGGTACCCAGGTTCCAGATGATCGCGGCGAGCAGCATGGAAAACACCATCGCAAGTCCATGCGAAGATCCCATGTTGAGCAGGAGATCGGTCGGTAACATATGCACGATGGCATAGGCTACGCTGAGACCGCCCAGCAGCACACCAAAGAAGTTGAACACCGCAGCCATGACCACCGCAAGTTGCGAACGCATCGCACGGGTGTAGATCACGGTTGCGACTGCGTTGGCTGTATCATGGAAGCCGTTGATTGCTTCGTAGAACAGCACAAAAGCCAGAGCAAGCAATAATAAAAGCCCGGTATGTAAATCCAGGCCAGCAAACAAATGTAGCATAGGACGTTACGCCATCTTGAGGACATGAACGCGGCGCATTATCAGTGACTTTAGCGGCGCGGGCAAAGTGAAATATAGACTTTTTTTGATTTAACGTCTGAATACAATAGTGCCCATAAAGAATTATCTTATATATTTCATATAAATACTTCTTCCTAAGGATTTTGTCGCTGGTGCGACCACTGAGATAACTTTACAATTCACGCCCTGAATTCAGAGAGGAACGTAAAGTGGAAAGGTTTGATGCCATTATTATAGGCGCTGGCGCGGCAGGTATGTTCTGTGCAGCACAGGCAGGACAGGCCGGCAGTCGGGTGCTGCTTATTGATAATGGAAAGAAGCCTGGCCGCAAGATCCTCATGTCCGGTGGGGGTCGCTGCAACTTTACCAACCTTTATGTTGAGCCAGCGGCTTATTTAAGCCAAAACCCGCATTTTTGCAAATCTGCGCTGGCGCGCTATACCCAGTGGGATTTTATCGATCTCGTCAGTAAGCACGGCATCGCCTGGCATGAAAAAACGCTCGGGCAACTTTTTTGCGATGACTCCGCGCAGCAAATCGTCGATATGCTGGTGGCGGAATGTGAAAAAGGCAATGTAACCCTGCGCTTACGCAGTGAAGTGCTGAGCGTTGCGCAGGATGACGACGGTTTTACGCTGGCGCTGAACGGGGCGACTGTCGGTGCGAAAAAGCTGGTGATTGCCTCCGGCGGACTGTCGATGCCCGGTCTGGGCGCGTCACCGTTTGGCTATAAAATTGCCGAACAGTTTGGTCTGAACGTTCTGCCAACCCGCGCCGGGCTGGTACCGTTTACCCTGCACAAACCGCTGCTGGAGCAGCTTCAGGTGCTGTCTGGCGTTTCCGTTCCGTCGGTCATCACCGCGCAGGACGGTACCGTCTTTCGTGAAAATCTGCTCTTTACCCATCGCGGCCTTTCTGGTCCTGCGGTTTTACAAATTTCCAGCTTCTGGCAGCCAGGCGAATTTGTCAGCATTAATTTACTGCCAGATGTCAGTCTGAATGACGTCCTGAACGAACAGCGCAGCGCCCATCCGAATCAAAGCCTGAAGAATACGCTGGCGATGCTGCTGCCGAAGCGTCTGGTCGAGTGCCTGCAACAGCTCGGGCAGATCCCTGACGTCTCGCTCAAACAGCTCAACGTGCGCGACCAGCAGGCGTTGACGGACACGTTGACCGACTGGCGCGTACAGCCGAACGGCACTGAAGGCTATCGCACGGCAGAAGTGACGCTTGGCGGGGTAGACACCCACGAACTGTCGTCACGTACCATGGAAGCGCGCAAGGTGCCGGGTCTTTACTTTATCGGCGAAGTGATGGACGTCACCGGCTGGCTGGGCGGTTATAACTTCCAGTGGGCGTGGTCCAGCGCCTGGGCATGTGCACAGGATCTTGCCGGGGAGTAAGTCATTCACCCTGTATATCATTACCAACCATAAGCGAATAGACATCACCCATAATGATGCTAGTATTCCATTGATACTAGCTATGAGTATGCGTGTTTCATTTACGGCCAGGAACGCTGATGATGACAACATTACTACCCGTTTTTCGCACTTCTCTGTCATTCACTTTCCTTCACGGCGAGCGCAGTCATGACGTCTGTACGCCGCCCGGCTACTCTCACTTTTTCCTTCTCATCCCGGAGGGAAGATACCGCTGAACGCCCGTTCAGTGGGGTTTTGTGACACGCATTGTTTTCTAACAGGGATTATGGCGGGTCGATTATGGACAACATTAAACGTCATCTGACGTGGTGGGTTGTGGGCGCACTGGTGGTGATCGCTGCTGGCGTGTGGTGGGATCTACGGCCCGCAGGCGTACCGGACGGTTTTGCTGCCAGCAACGGCAGAATCGAGGCGACGGAAGTGGACATTGCCACCAAAATCGCCGGACGTATTGATACCATCCTCGTGACTGAGGGGCAGTTCGTTCGCCAGGGCGAAGTGCTGGCGAAGATGGATACCCGCGTGTTGCAGGAGCAACGGCTGGAAGCCATCGCACAAATCAAAGAGGCCGAAAGCGCCGTGGCGGCTGCACGGGCGCTGCTCGAACAGCGGCAAAGCGAAACCCGCGCTGCCCAGTCGGTAGTGAAACAGCGTGAAGCCGAGCTGGATTCCGTCTCCAAACGTCACGTCCGTTCCCGCTCGCTCTCCCAGCGTGGCGCGGTCTCGGCGCAACAACTGGATGACGATCGTGCCGCCGCGGAAAGCGCACGCGCGGCGCTGGAGTCGGCAAAGGCGCAGGTCTCTGCGACGAAAGCAGCGATTGAAGCCGCGCGCACCAGCATTATCCAGGCGCAAACCCGCGTCGACGCCGCGCAGGCGACCGAACGGCGGATTGTCGCGGATATCGAAGACAGCGAGCTTAAAGCCCCGCGTGATGGCCGGGTTCAGTACCGCGTGGCGGAGCCGGGAGAAGTACTGGCGGCGGGCGGTCGGGTGCTGAATATGGTCGATCTCAGCGATGTTTACATGACATTCTTTCTGCCCACCGAACAAGCAGGTCTGCTGAAAATTGGCGGTGAAGCCCGTCTGGTGCTTGATGCCGCGCCGGACCTGCGTATTCCCGCCACGATCAGTTTTGTCGCCAGCGTCGCGCAGTTCACGCCGAAAACCGTTGAAACCAGCGATGAGCGCCTGAAGCTGATGTTTCGCGTCAAGGCGCGGATCCCCCCTGAATTACTCCAGCAGCATCTGGAATATGTCAAAACCGGCTTGCCAGGCATGGCGTGGGTGAGACTGAACGAACAGCTTCCCTGGCCTGACTCGCTGGCGGTGAGGTTGCCGCAATGACCGCTCTGGCGCTGGTTCCCGTTCCTCCCGTGGCGCACCTTGACGGCGTGAGTCAGCATTACGGGACCACGGTGGCGCTGAATAACATCACGCTGGATATCCCCGCGCGCTGCATGGTGGGGTTGATCGGCCCCGACGGCGTGGGGAAATCAAGCCTGCTGTCGCTCATTTCCGGTGCCCGGGTGATTGAGCAAGGCAACGTCATGGTGTTGGGCGGCGATATGCGCGATCCGAAACACCGTCGTGACGTCTGCCCGCGTATTGCGTGGATGCCGCAGGGCCTGGGAAAAAACCTGTATCACACGTTGTCGGTGTATGAGAACGTCGACTTCTTCGCCCGTTTGTTCGGTCATGACAAAGCCGAGCGCGAAGCGCGGATTACGGAGTTACTGAACAGCACCGGTCTGGCGCCGTTTCGCGATCGTCCGGCGGGGAAACTCTCGGGCGGGATGAAACAGAAGTTGGGTCTGTGCTGTGCGCTGATCCATGACCCGGAATTATTGATACTGGATGAACCGACCACCGGTGTTGATCCCCTGTCTCGCGCCCAGTTCTGGGATCTGATAGAGAATATTCGTCAGCGGCAGACCAACATGAGTGTGCTGGTGGCGACGGCATATATGGAAGAGGCCGAGCGTTTCGACTGGCTGGTGGCGATGAACGCAGGCGAGGTGCTGGCGACCGGCAGCGCGCAGGAACTCCGCGATAAAACCGCCAGCGCGACGCTGGAGCAGGCGTTTATCGCCCTGTTACCACAGGCGCAGCGGCAGGCGTATCAGCCGGTGGTGATTCCGCCGTATCACGCAGAGCAGGAAGAGATTGCCATTGAGGCAAAAGACCTGACCATGCGCTTTGGCAATTTTGTCGCCGTCGATCACGTCAACTTCCGCATCCCGCGTGGGGAGATTTTTGGCTTCCTCGGTTCCAACGGCTGCGGTAAATCGACCACCATGAAGATGCTGACCGGGCTGCTGCCTGCCAGTGAAGGTGAGGCCTGGCTGTTCGGTCAACCAGTCGACCCGAAGGATATCGACACCCGCCGCCGGGTGGGCTACATGTCGCAGGCGTTTTCGCTGTACAGCGAGCTGACCGTTCGACAAAACCTGGAACTCCACGCCCGGTTGTTTCACATCCCCGAAGCGGAAATCCCCCGGCGCGTTCAGGAGATGAGCGAACGTTTTATGCTGGCGGAGGTTGAGGATTCGTTGCCCGAGTCGCTCCCGCTTGGCATTCGCCAGCGGCTGTCGCTGGCAGTGGCGGTGATCCATCGCCCGGAAATGTTGATCCTCGACGAACCGACCTCCGGCGTTGACCCGGTGGCGAGGGACATGTTCTGGCAATTGATGGTCGATTTGTCGCGTCAGGACAAAGTGACCATTTTTATCTCCACTCACTTTATGAACGAAGCCGAGCGCTGTGACCGTATGTCGTTAATGCATGCCGGAAAAGTGCTCGCCAGCGGTACGCCGCAGGAGCTGGTTGAGCGGCGCGGGGCTGCAAACCTGGAAGAGGCGTTTATCTCCTGGCTCCAGGAGGCTGCGGGCCCGGCGCCTGAAACCTCTGTGCCGGTGGACACAAAGCATGAAGAGGCGAAGCCACCGCGTCAGGGATTCAGCCTGCGGCGATTGTTCAGCTACAGTCGTCGCGAAGCGCTGGAACTGAGGCGCGATCCGGTGCGTTCGACGCTGGCGCTGCTGGGCACGGTGATCCTGATGCTGATCATGGGTTACGGCATCAGCATGGACGTCGAAAACCTGCGTTTTGCCGTGCTCGATCGCGATCAAACCGTCAGCAGCCAGGCCTGGTCATTGAATCTGGCAGGCTCACGCTACTTCATTGAACAACCGCCGTTGACCAGCTATGACAATCTCGACCGGCGGATGCGTTCCGGCGAGGTGGCAGTAGCCATCGAAATCCCACCTAACTTTGGTCGTGACATTGCGCGCGGGACGCCGGTGGAGATTGGCGTCTGGGTGGATGGTGCCATGCCCAGCCGTGCCGAGACGGTAAAAGGCTACGTGCAGGCGATGCACCAGAGCTGGCTACAGGACGTGGCGAGCCGCCAGCCGACGCCAGTAGGGCAGAGTGGACTCATGACCATTGAAACACGCTATCGCTACAACCCGGATGTGAAAAGTCTGCCAGCGATTGTTCCGGCGGTCATTCCGCTGTTGCTGATGATGATCCCGTCGATGCTGAGCGCACTGAGCGTGGTGCGGGAAAAAGAACTGGGGTCGATCATCAATCTGTATGTCACGCCCACCACCCGCAGTGAATTTTTGCTCGGTAAACAGTTGCCGTATATCGCGCTGGGGATGCTGAACTTCCTGCTGCTGTGCGCCCTGTCGGTGTTTGTGTTTGGCGTACCGCACAAGGGCAGTTTCCTCACGCTCAGCCTGGCCGCGCTATTGTATGTCACCATCGCCACGGGAATGGGGCTGCTGATCTCCACGTTCATGAAGAGTCAGATTGCGGCGATTTTTGGCACGTCCATCATTACCCTGATCCCGGCGACGCAGTTCTCCGGGATGATCGATCCGGTGGCGTCGCTGGAAGGACCGGGACGGTGGATCGGCGAGATCTATCCAACCAGCCATTTCCTGACGATCGCCCGGGGCACATTCTCGAAAGCATTGGATCTTACCGATCTCTGGCCGCTGTTTGTACCGCTGCTGATCGCCATTCCGGTGGTGATGGGGCTGAGCGTGCTGTTGCTGAAAAAACAGGAGGGGTGATGCGCCGACTACGCAATATTTATAATTTAGGCATCAAGGAGTTGCGCAGTCTGTTGGGCGATAAGGCGATGCTGACGCTGATCGTGTTTGCCTTTACCGTCTCGGTGTACTCCTCCGCGACCGTGCTGCCGGGGTCGCTGCATCTCGCGCCGATTGCCATTGCCGATATGGACCAGTCTCAACTCTCGAACCGTATCGTCAACAGCTTCTACCGTCCGTGGTTTTTACCGCCGGAGATGATCACCGCCGATGAGATGGATGCCGGGCTGGATGCGGGTCGCTATACCTTTGCGGTCAATATTCCGCCAAACTTTCAACGGGACGTGCTGGCCGGAAGGCAACCCGATATTCAGGTGAATGTTGACGCCACGCGCATGAGCCAGGCGTTCACTGGCAACAGCTACATCCAGAATATCATCAGCGGTGAAGTGAACAGTTTTGTCGCGCGTTATCGCGATAACAGTGAACCGCTGGTTTCGCTGGAGACCCGAATGCGCTTCAACCCGAACCTCGATCCGGCGTGGTTTGGCGGGGTGATGGCGATCATCAATAACATCACCATGCTGGCGATTGTGCTGACCGGTTCGGCGCTGATACGCGAACGTGAACACGGTACGGTGGAACACCTGCTGGTGATGCCGATCACCCCGTTTGAGATCATGATGGCGAAAGTCTGGTCAATGGGACTGGTGGTGCTGGTAGTCTCGGGGCTGTCGCTGATGTTGATGGTGAAAGGGGCGCTCGGCGTGCCAATTGAAGGGTCCATTCCGCTGTTCATGTTGGGTGTGGCGCTGAGTCTGTTCGCCACCACGTCGATCGGCATTTTTATGGGTACGCTGGCGCGCTCCATGCCGCAACTGGGGCTGTTGATGATTCTGGTGCTTTTGCCTCTGCAAATGCTTTCCGGCGGCTCCACGCCGCGCGAAAGCATGCCGCAGGTGGTGCAGGACATCATGCTGACGATGCCGACTACCCACTTCGTCAGCCTTGCGCAAGCCATACTCTATCGCGGCGCCGGGTTCAGCATTGTCTGGCCGCAGTTTCTGACGCTTCTCGCCATTGGCGCGGCGTTCTTCCTGATCGCATTGCTGCGGTTCAGAAAGACGATTGGCACGATGGCGTAATCAGATGCCGGATGGCGACGATGTCTTATCCGGCCTACGGGAGTGCAAAGGCAGGCCGGGCAAGCGTAGCGCCCCCGGCGGCATCGTTGAGTCTTACTCTTCCTTCGGCAAACACTGCAAATGGCCGTGGCGCACACCGCGCTGGGCGATAACATCATCGGCAAAATGTTGAACATCGCCCATGTCGCCTTTCAGGACGGCAATCTCCAGACAGTCGTCATGATTGATATGCACATGCAGTGTGGCGACGGACAAATCATGGTGATGGTGCTGCGTTGAGACAATGCGACTGGCTAAATCACGCTTCTCATGTTCATACACGTAGGAGAGCACCGCAAAGCCCTGGGTGCCGTGCTCTTGCGTGGTTTCCTGCGCCAGCGCGCCGCGCAGAATGTCACGAATGGCTTCGGAGCGGTTGTTGTAACCACGGCGCTGGCTCAGGCTATCCAGCGTTTCCAGTAAATCGTCATCAAGCGTGATGGTGACTCGTTGCATCAGATATCAACCTTACGAAATGGCGCGACGGCGCACGGGATATGCGGGGAGTACCGCCTTTTGTAGCACACGACCGGCCTCGGAGGAAAAGGTTAATGCCTCACCCACAGTCTGTGTCTCAACGATCTGCCCGTCCTCCATCACCATCACACGATGGCAAAATCGTTCCACCAGCCGCAGATCGTGGGTGATAAACAGGCAGGCGGTACCAAACTGCTGCTGTATTTTTTTGAGCAGACGAATGACGCCTGCCTGCAACACCAGATCGAGATTCGACACCGCTTCATCGAGAATCAACAGTTTCGGCTCTACCACCAGTGCGCGGGCCAGACAGACGCGCTGGAGCTGACCGCCGCTGAGCTGTGGCGGACGTTTATCCAGCAGGTTTTCATCCAGATCGACGGCGTGAAGCATCTCGCGTACCCGCGCCAGCTGTTCGGCTTTGGACAACGAGAGTAAATGACGCATCGGCTCACGCAGGATCTCACAGACGGTTTTACGCGGATTCACTGCGCTAATGGAATCCTGAAAGACCATCTGGATATCGCGGCGAAACGCCTTTTGTTTAACCCGGTTCAGTTTTGCCAGCGGTTCACCGCGCCAGCTTACGCTTCCCTGACTGGGCGATTCCAGACCGACCAGCAGACGCGCTAACGTGCTTTTTCCGCAGCCGCTGCGCCCTAACAGGGCAACGGTTTCGCCGCTTTTCAGATGCAAAGAGACCGCTTTCAGCACCTGCTGATGCTGATGTTTTCCGCCCAGGCTGGCGTGGGCGTACTGATGAGAAAGGTCTGTGACGCTGAGTAAAGTCATGAGGCTAACTCCATACCGTACAGAGCGAGATGTGCCGACACCAGACCGCGGGTGATGGCGTGTTGGGGTGTCCTGAACAGGGTTTCCACGTCACCCTGTTCGACGATGTTTCCGTCATCCATCACTGCCACATCGTCGGCCAGTCGCGCGACCACACCCATATCGTGAGTCACCAACAGCATGCCCGGTGCCCGGCTCTGCATAATGCTCTCCAGCAGATCGAGGATGCGCGCCTGTGCCACCACATCCAGATCGGTGGTCGGCTCATCGGCGACGATAAACGGCGCATCGGACAGTACCGCCATCGCGATCATCATGCGTTGTAGCATGCCGCCGCTCATCTCGAACGGGTAGAGCTTCAGCACGCGATCGGCCTGCTCCAGGCCCACGGCTTGCAGGGCGTTGACGAGCGTGGCGTCATCTGCCGGTTTACCCAACGCCTGACAGGTTTCCCGTGCGTGGGTCGCCATCGTATGCAGGGGATTAAACGCGCTGCGCGGATTTTGCATAATGGTGGCAATTTTGAACCCACGCAGGGATCGAGGCGACACCGGTTTGCCGTCAGCGAGCAGCGTTCCGTTTGTCTGGCGCACACCAGCGGGCAAAATCCCAAGCGCCGCCGCGCAGGTCAATGATTTACCGCTACCGCTGCCACCCACCAGCGCCAGCACACGTCCGCGTTTGAGCGTTAACGACACACCGTGCACCAGCGGGCGATCGGCCACTAAAGCGATGTTTTGCAGTTCAATGTGCTGTGGCATCAGTGGGCATGCTCCGTGATCAGATGAGGATCCAGGTGATCGCGCAGGGCGTCACCCACCATGTTGAAGGCCATCACGGTGATAAACAGCGCCAGCCCCGGCCAGAACATTTGCAGCGGCTGAGTCCAGATATACTGGCGGGCGTCGTTAATCATCACCCCCCATTCCGCCGTCGGTGCTGTCACGCCAAGGCCGAGGAAAGACATCCCAGCAACGTGCAGCATCATATGTCCAATATCCAGCGTGGCCAGCACCAGCAAAGACGGGATCACCGCCCCGGCCAGATGGTCGATGAATACCCGGACATGACCTGCGCCGGAAAGCCGTGATGCGAGAACAAACTCGCGCTGACGCAGAGAGATGACCAGGCTGCGCACCATGCGCGCATACCATGCCCAGTGTGACAGGGCGATGGCGATAATCACGTTGGTGAGTCCCGTGCCCAACACGCCGACCATGAAGAATGACAGAATGGAGGTCGGGAAGGTCATAAACATATCGGCGACGCGCATGGTGGCTTGATCGACACGACCACCCAGCAGTCCGGCGCTGCCGCCAACAATCAGTCCCAGCGCCAGCACCAGCAGCAGACAGGCCATCACCGAACCCAGCGACACGCGGGTCGCCGCCAGCAGGCGAGAGAAAATGTCGCGTCCCAGATGGTCCGTACCCAGCCAGTGCTGGCTGTCGGGGGCCAACAGGCGCGAGGGTAAATCGATCGCTTGCGGATCATACGGCAGCCACCACTGGCTGGTCAGCGCAATCACCGCCAGCAGGGCGATGACAATCATGGCCAGACGAACCGACCAGCGTGAAGAGAGGAAAAAGTTCACGAGTGCGCTCCTTCATGACGACGAATGCGTGGGTCCAGCGCGGCGTTCAGCAGATCAACAATCAGGTTACAGACCACGAAGACCACCACCATCATCAGCGTAAAGCACTGAATCACCGGGTAGTCGCGGTTAAATATCGCCGACACGGCATAGCGGCCGACGCCCGGCCAGGCAAAGATGTTCTCGATAATCATCGTCCCGCCAATCAGTTCGCCGATGTGCATCCCGACCGCGGTGACGACCGGCAACGACGCATTACGCAAAATATGGCGGCGCTCGGTTTGTTTGTCGTTCAGCCCGCGCAGGCGCGCCCAGGTGACGTGACGCTGCCCTGCGACTTCTAACATGCTGGCGCGCAGGAGTCGGGCGTTGATCGCCAGGGACATAAAGGCGATCGATACCGCGGGTAAAATAAGATGCTGCCAGCCGCCGTAGCCCATTGCGGGCAGCCATTGCAGCCAGACCGAAAAGAACATCACCAACAGGAAGGCGAGCCAGAAGTTCGGCATCGACACGCCGAGGAAGGCAATCAGTCGCACGACGAAATCCGGCAGACGGTCGCGGTGACGCGCCGCCCAGATACCGAGCGGCACGGAAGTCAGCAGGATCAGCACCAGCGCCGCGCCCGCCAGCTCCAGCGTCGCGGGCAGGAAATTCAGCATGTCATCCAACACCGGGCGCTGGGTGGCGAACGAGATGCCAAAATCCAGATGCAGCGCCTTCCACAGCCAGGTGCCGTACTGCACGACAAGCGGCTGATCAAGGCCCAGCATCACGCGGGTTGAGGCCACCATTTCCGGCGTCGGCGGCAGGTTCGATAAGCGCAGATAGTCGAGCGCCGGGTCGCCGGTGCCCAGGCGCAGCATCAGAAAGATAATCACCGAGGCGGCGAAAATCATCGGAATCAGCAGCAGAATGCGCCGCAGTACATAACGCAACATCAGGGTTTCACCGGCTTAATCTGTTCAAACGGGATTTCAGAGGCGATAGGCGCATACGGAATTGTGCCCAGTTCAGGTCTGGCGACCACCATCATCGAGACATAGCTGATGGGCAGATAGACCGCGTCGTTGTGCAGACGGGTCAGGATGTCTTTGTACAGCGCCTGACGCTGGGTGTCGTCGGTGGTTTCCAGTACTTCACCAATCTCTTTATCAATTAACGCTTTGTCAGCTAACCCCTGCTGAGCCTGGTAATCCGCATGTGACGGCACGCGCATCGAACTCATAAAGGCGTGCGGATCGTACGGCGCGCCCCAGGTGCGGTTGAAGATCATTCCGAAGCGTCCGTCGCGCTGGCGGGCATAAATACTGCTCTCTTCTTCGCCAATAAGTGCAACATCAACGCCAATCTGGCGCATATCGGCCTGAATAATTTCCGCCATCGATTTGCTCAGCGCGTCGGTGCCAATGAATGACAGCTCAATGCGCAGCGGTTGGCCGTTCTTCTCACGAATGTCTTTGCCGGCGGGTAGCGTCCAGCCGGCTTTTTCAAGCAGATCTTTCGCCTGCTGCGGGTCGTACTGACGTGGCTTCAGGCCAACGTTGGCATAAGGAACGGTAGGTGCAAACAGCGTGTCGGCGACCTGCTGCGTGCCGTACAGCGCATTGTCGATCAATGATTTCTTGTTCACCGCATAGTTCAGCGCTTCACGTACCGCCAGCTCATTGGTCGGTGCTTTTGCTGAGTTGAGTGCCAGCATTACCGTTTCAATCGGCTGAGAAAGCTGGGTACGGTAGTTCGGGTTCTGACTGAAACGGGCGAAGGTATCGAGCGGCAACAACCCTTCGTTACCGTATAACAGGTCGATGTCGCCCGTTTCAAACGCGACAGCGCGGGTCGTCGGATCCGGGATCACTTTGACGGTAATTTTTTGAATCTGTGGTTTTTCACCCCAGTAGCGATCGTTGCGTACCAGCACATCGTACTGATTGAGCTTCGACGCTTTCAGTACCCACGGCCCCGTGCCAATCGGCGCTTTAATACCGCGCATCGTTTCGTTGTCTTTAAATTGCGACGGCGCGATAAACCGGAACGGGCGCGGCAGCGCCAGCTCTTGCAGGAACGGGTAATAGGCACTTTTCAGGGTGATTTGGAGCTGGTTTTTGTCGAGCGCTTTCACGTCGACGATCTGATTGACCAGTTCCAGCCAGGCGTGACGCTGGCGGTTATCGAGCACCACGCGGAAGTTTTCCGCCGCCGCATGGGCGTCGAACGCTTCACCATTTGAGAAGGTCACATCATCACGCAGGGTAAACGTCCAGGTTTTGCCATCCGCTGAGTGGGTCCAGCTTTTTGCCAGCCACGGAATGACCGAACCATCGGTCTGATACTTTACCAGCGGCTCATAGACCATGCTCTGGGCGAACATTTGGTTAGGGGTATACAAATGAGGGTTAAGCGGCCCAACGTTGACCGGCCAGGCGGTCGTAATTTCATCAGTGGCAGCGGCGTGCGTAAGGAATGACGCACAGGCCAGCAGCGCAAAAAGTGTGCGGCGTAGTCTGGACAAAATGGTGATCCCGAATGATGTAGAGGTACGACTTTATGAGTATGACGATTCTAAAGAATCATCATACTTTTGACGTGTTCTGGATCAAGAGAAGAGCGGTCAAACACGCGAATTATACGAAAATCGTATGTTTGCGATGTCAGACCGTTTCCAGCCACTGCACCGCGTCTGCGTTCAGGGTAAAGGGCGTGGGAGTGCAGACGGCCAGGCTCAGGTTATCGAGCTGGCAATGGCTCAGCGAAAGCCCGGAGTCAAAGGTGCTGTCGACGCTGACGATCTGCCACGCGCTGCCGCCGCGTTGTTTCACGATTGCCTCTTTTTGCGTCCAGATGCGCCAGAATGCGGCGAGCTGCCGATCCGGATGTTCCGCTTCCATTTCGGCATGTTCGCCGAGGCTGAAGACCGCATTTGCCAGCGAGCGCCAGTTGGCGCGTGGGCGGATGATTTCGAGATCGCAACCCACTTCGCCTTCGTCGCTCAGCAGCAGGGCGATATCGTCACCGCTATGGCTCAGGTTGAACCACAGCGACGTCTCGGGTGAAAACGCGGGTTTCCCCTGTTCGCCGTAAACAATCTCCGGCAGCGGCGAGAGGGTGTGGGAAAGCAGAACGCGACCGGCCAGCCAGCGTGCGCGTCGCGGACCCTGCGGCGCCAGATCGGTTAACGCAGACGGCAAGGCGCCTGCGCTGAGTGTCGAAACTTTTCCCAGTACGATCCGATACATGTCAGGACCAACGTTTAATGATGATGGACGTATTGATGCCGCCAAACGCAAAGTTGTTGCTCTGTAAGAATTCACAATCAATCTTGCGGGCTTCACCCATGATGTAATCCAGCGCGCCGCAGTTGGCGTCGGGCTGTTTTAAGTTTAGCGTAGGCGCAAACCAGCCTTCACGCATCATTTGCAGACTCATCCAGGCTTCCAGCGCGCCACAGGCACCAAGGGTATGCCCAAAATAACTTTTCAGCGAGGAGATTGGCACATTATCGCCATAAATTGCGGCAGTCGCCTGACTTTCCGCAATATCGCCACGATCCGTCGCCGTGCCGTGTGCGGAAATATAGCCGATATCCAGCGCGTTTAATCCTGCCATTTTCAGCGACTGTTCCATGCAAATTTGCATGGTTTCCCGTTGCGGCTGGGTGATATGCGCGGCGTCGCAGTTGGTGGCAAACCCGATGATTTCACCGTAAATCGTCGCGCCGCGTGCTTTGGCGTGTTCCAGTTCTTCAAGGATCAACGTCCCGGCGCCTTCGCCAATCACCAGCCCATCGCGCTGTTCATCGAACGGCGACGGCGTGGTTTTCGGTTGATCGTTGCGCTGACTGGTGGCGAACAGCGTATCAAACACCGCCGCTTCCGACGGGCACAACTCTTCCGCGCCGCCTGCTACCATCACGGTTTGATAACCGTGGCGAATCGCTTCCCATGCATAGCCAATCGCCTGGCTGCCGGACGTGCAGGCGCTGGAGGTGGGGATCACGCGTCCGCGCAGGCCGAAAAACAGCCCGGTATTGACGGCGGTGGTGTGCGGCATCATCTGCACATAGGTGGTGCCGGTAATGTTATTGGTGTGCTTTTCGGTCAGCATGGTGGCAAATTCGCTCACCGGGCCAGTACTGCCGGTGGATGAGCCATACGCAATACCCGTTTCCCCGTTGGTGAGCACGTCGTCGCCAATCAGTCCAGCCTGTTCGAGCGCCAGTTCGGTGGCGCGGGTAGACATCAACGACACGCGACCCATCGCACGGATGCGCTTACGGGTGTAATGCTCCGGCAGCGTGAAATCATCGATCGGCGCGCCCAGCAGGGTATGTAGCCCGTCATAAACCTGCCACTCCGGCATTTTGCGCACGGCGTTTTCATAGGCCCGCAGTCGGGCGGAAACATCCTGCCAGTTTTCCCCAAAGGCGGTGACGCCGCCCATGCCCGTTATCACCACGCGACGTGTCATAACATCCCTCCATTGATGGAAATCACCTGACGGGTGACGTAGCTCGCCACATCCGACATCAAATAGCTGGCAAGCCCGGCGACTTCGTCCGCCTGACCCATGCGTTTCATTGGTATCATCGCCATCGCTTCCTTCAGCGCGGCCTCTTCCATTTCGATCATTCCGGTGTCGATCAGCCCCGGCGCGATGCAGTTGACGGTTATTTTGCGTTTCGCAAGTTCAATCGCCAGCGCTTTGGTGGCGCCGATAATCCCGGCTTTGGCGGCGCTGTAGTTTACCTGCCCACGATTGCCCATTACGCCGGACACCGACGACAGGGTGATAATCCGACCGCCCTGGCGCGCGCCGATCATTGGCATGATGCACGGCTGAATGACGTTATAAAAACTGTCGAGGTTAGTGTGGATCACCGTGTCCCAGTCACTGTCGCTGAGTGCCGGGAAGGCGGCATCGCGGGCAATGCCTGCATTGCTGACTACGCCGTACCATGCGCCATGCGCCTCGATATCCTGTTCCAGTACTTCGCGGCACTGCTCGCGGTTCGCCACGTCGAAACTGAGCAGACGCCCTGCGCCACCGACGGCGAGAATGGCATCCAGCGTCTCCTGCGCGCCCTGTGCATCACGATGGTAGTGGACGCCGACCACAAAGCCGTCCGCTGCCAACTGGCGGGCGATTGCGCGACCGATGCCTTTGCTGGCGCCGGTAACTAAAACTGAACGACTCATGCGGACGCTCCTTGTTGAAATAGAGAATGAAGTTCTTCTGCCGATGGCTGGAAGGTATTAACGCGGCCTGTCGCCAGTGTCTCTTCGTCGGCGGTAATCGCGCATTCGAAGCTGCCGAAACGGTCGTCCTGCATCAGCAACTTAACGGTAATGGATACGGTTTTGCCTGCGGGCAGAACGCCGGCTGCGCAAATCAGTTCGCGCGCGCCGAGCACCATCCCGAGTGAGATCGCTCCCTGACCCTGCTGATGGCGGTGCCAGCCGGACCAGACGCCGACGGTCTGCGCCATCAGTTCCAGTGCGAACCAGCCGGGTAAATTGCCTTGCGGATCAAGGAACGGTGCGAGAACGCCGCCGCTCGCCACCGTGACGCAACAAATAGCGGTGTCTTCGCCCACGCGAACCACCTCTTCGAGTAGCAGCATGGGCGCGTCGTGCGGCAGGTATTCGCCGGGTGATAAATAGTGGCTCATGACATTCTCCCGAGCAGAATACTGGTGTTATTGCCGCCAAAGGCGAACGAATTCGACAAGATAAACGGGCGTTCAAGCGGCTGAGGTTGCTCGATGATGCCGCAGGGCGGCAGCGCCGGATCGCGCGGCGACAGGCTAAAGTCCTGTACTGGCAGGGGCAGGTCATGCTGCAACATCAGCATGCTGAGCGCCGCTTCGGTAATCCCTGCCGCGCCCAGCGTGTGGCCAGTCAGGTGTTTGGTCGAGCTGCACGGGACGCGCTCGCCAAACAGCGCGTTGACCACCCTGGATTCGATCTGGTCGTTCAGCGGCGTGGCGGTGCCATGCAGATTGATGTAACCCACCTGTTCGGGGGTGAGACCGGCATTGTCCAGCGCCTGCTGGATGGCGCGAATGGCCCCAACGCCCTCCGGGTGCGGTGCCGAAATATGGTGCGCGTCGCTGGATTCCCCTACGCCAAGCAGCGCGATGGGCTGTGGCTCGCGGGTCAACAGCATCAGCGCCGCGCCTTCGCCAATAGTAATACCGCTTCGGTCGCGGGCAAACGGCAGACAGCGCGTCGGCGAGAGCGATTCGAGACTGTGGAAGCCGTTGATCGGCATCCGGCTCAGGGTATCTGCGCCGCCGACGATGGCGACGTCCACGAGATCGGATTCAATTAAGCGGCGTCCGCTGATGATAGCGCGAGCGCTGGAGGAGCAGGCGGTGGAGAGGGTGAATGCCGGGCCGTCCAGCTTCAGCCAGTGGCTGAGAAAGCGCGACGGGTCGCCCAGTTCTTGTTGCGCGTACTGCCAGTGATGGCTCTCTTCGCCGTTCAGCGTCAGGTTAACGTGTGTGTCGCCTTCATCCAGACCGGACGTGCTGGTGCCGAGCACCACCGCAACCCGATCGCGACCGTAGCGCGCAATGGCCTCATCCACCTGCGGCTGGATCTGCCTGAGCGCCGCCAGCAGCAGCTGATTGTTGCGCGAACGGTGGGCGCTAAAGTCATCCGGGATGGCGGGCAGTTCGCCGTCCACGCCAGCAAGTACCGCGTGCGGATGCCCCTGTAACCAGCCGGTGCGCGGGCGCATGCCGGGTGCAACGCCATGCGTCAGGTTGGCGGCGATTTCATCGGTATCGTTGCCCAACGCGTTAATCATGCCCACCGCAGAAATGTAAATCATATCAGTCACCCAGATATTGAATGGTGATGTGGTATTTAAAGACATGCTGTTCGATGCTGATCGGCTCGCGCTTGCCTTTGCGGTTCAGGTAGGTGATTTCGGTCACCAGCGTGCCGCGAGCATTACGCAGTTCACGCCTGTCGCCGCTGTCCGTCAACGTCCAGCCTTTCGGCAACTGCGGCTGCCAGGTGCTAATCGGCCAGTGGCTGAGCATGACGTCAGCCAGCACCTGACTGGCGGGCGGCAATTGTGGAACCACGATGGACTGCTCGGTGTGCAACCCTTTGTCATCGTAAGTGACGAGGAACAGACGAATACCCACCGACGACAGCCCCGCCAGCGTGATTTTTTTATCATCGGCATTCAGCATCACCAGCAGCGACTGGGTTTTGCCGTTAAAGCGGCCGGTGAGCAACTGCTGAGCGTTCACTGCCGGAGAGATGCCCGGCGCAGGCAGCGTCACCCGCGTACCTGGCTCCAGCCACGCCTGCGGGCGGCCTTGCTGATCTTTTGGCGAGTGGCTGCAGCCGGTGAGTAACAGCGCAAAGAGGCCCAGCGCTAACTGCGCGATGGCGCTACGCTTATCGGGCCTACGCCAACCTGTTGACCTGTCAGGCCGGATAAGGCGTAGCCGCCATCCGGCAAAAAGGTGTTTAATCATTTTCGTTTTTTCTCTCTTTTCGTCGGCATCGCCAGAGGGGAAAGCAGGAACGCGGTGAAAATGCCGCTGACCAGCACAATGCCAAAACTGCTGATCGCCTGGGTGGCGCTAAAGACCAACATACCGAGCGTCAATAGGGTGGTCATCATGGCCAGCGTGATGGCTAACAGGGAGGTCAGCGGCGTCCCACGCGGATTACTGAAAAACAGCGTGTAGTTAATGCCGATCCCCAGAACCAGCACCAGCGCCAACAGCGAGAACAGATTGACCGCATGCCCGCTCAATGCCAGCACCGCCAGACCGCAGCCCAAAGAGAGCACCGACGGCACGAGGCTGACCAATCCTCTGCGCCAGCCCAACCGCGCGATCGCGCCGCAGGCAATCACCGCCAGCGCGATAAACAATAAACCGGTCAGTACGTTGCGATACAGTGCAAACAGGTTGTCAAAGGTGCTTTTGCGATCGACCCACGCGACACCGGGATATTTCTCGCTAAGCGCGTTGAGCGCCGCGCTCTGGGTCACGCCTTCCACGGGCACCAGTACACCGCTTTCGCCGTGAGGCAGGCTCAACCACAACAGTCGCCAACCTTCGCTGGCCGGGCTGGCAAGCCAGGCGTCAACGGTTACCGGCATAGGGGTTAGATCGGGATTGACCGTCGTCAGCCCGGCGTTGTTCAGGGCCTGAATGACCGTGGGCGCAGCGTTTTTCAGCAAGGCGAGATCCTGCTGCTGACGGGCCAGTGAATTCAATGGGATCGTGCGATAGCCGTTGAGCAGTCTCTCTTTTTTCGCCTGCGCCAGCGCGGGGACAAAGGCTTCCAGCCGTTCCAGCGTCTGCTGTGCGGAGTCGCCGTACACCACAAACCACTTCTGATCGACACTCTGTCCGGTCAGCGCGGTAATGGTTTTTTCCTGCGCCAGAATGTGCTTCGGCAGCGCCTGCAACTGCGAGATATCGTCGTCCACGCGCAGCGTTGCCATGCCAGCCAGTGAGAAAAGCGCGAGTGCCACCGGCAAACCGACGGAGAGCGTTTTATTGCGTCGCCAGGCGGCAAGCCAGCGCAGCATCAGTACCATCGCCGTAACCGGACGCACCGGTAGCCCGCGACACAGCCACGGATGCCAGAAAATCACCGTCAGGCACGAGGCGCTCAGTCCTGCCGCCGCAAATACCGCCATCTGGCGAATGCCGGGGAAGGGGGCGAGCATCATAATCAGGTAGGCCGCGACGGTGGTCAGCAGCGCCAGCAGCAGGGCATTTCGCACTTTTGCCAGACTTTGCCAGGGCGAGGTTTCCGCGCCATGCACCATCCGTTCGGTCAGGTAATACAACGTGTAGTCGGCGGAGATGCCGATGATGCTCATGCTCATCACCAGCGTCATCAGATGCAGTTCACCGAAGAACAGCAGCGTGACGACGGTTCCCGCCAGCGCGCCAATGCCAATCGACAGCAGACACAGCAGCAGCGGGCGCAGCGAGCGGAACACCGCGACAATCAGCAGCAGCACGCCCAGCACTGTCGCCACGCCAAGCGTGGAGACATCCTGTTTTGCCTGTTGGCTGGCGTAATCGCTGTAGAATACCGTGCCACGCGACAGTAGCTGCGCCTGGGGATAGCGCGCTTTCAGCGCCTCCGCAAGCGCGCTGAGCGTGGTCACCAGATGATGCGTCTGTTGCATATCGAACGACGAACCGGCCAGTTCGCCATGCAGCAGATACCAGTAATTTCCCTCGCGATCCTGCGCCACCAGCCAGCCGTCCATCAGCCGCAGACGCTGACCATTTTCGGCCATCGCCAGTTGTGAGCCGCGCATCAGCATTAGCGGGTCGTTTTGCAGCTCTTTACCGCTGACGCCGGAAAACGCGGAATAGAGCTGAGACAGGATCCATTGCGCCTGCGCGTCGCCGCCGTTTTGTAGGCGGGTGCGAGTTTGCGGGTCGATCAAACCGTTGCGGTGCTGCCAAAAGAACGCGCCCCACGCCTGTTGGCTGTTGGCATCCATTGGGCCTTTTACCTCAGCCAGCGCCTGTGATTGTTGCAGCATCGCCAGCCAGTTACGGGCGATTGTCGGGTCCGCCTTTTTACCGGGACTGACCAACCAGACCAGCTGGCGGTCAAGACGCTGCATAAAGCCGTCATTCAGGGCTGGCGGAATCGCTCCCAGCGCCTGTTTTGGCAGCATCGCCAGCACGCTGCTGTTGAGCCGCGCCTGAGGCAGCAACATCAGCAACACGCCCAGCATCATGATGCAGGCGATTCCCCATAACAGCGCGGGGCGTTTACTGGGCGGCAAAGCGTTGGCGTTCGTCATCAGTCAGTTGCGCAGGCGTCAGTTGGTGTTGGGAAAGCACGATATCCGTGCGGTCGCCCTGTTTGTCGTTTAGCTCAATACGTTCCAGATAGGTTTTTCCGGCCAGGTCGATGGTGGCAAAGATCTTATCCAGTGGCGTGGTGACAGGCGTCAGGCGTAGCGTCCAGCGGCCCTCTCCGCGATCTGCAAACTCCACGCGGAAGTTTTGCTCCAGCACTTTGCGGTCGGCCTGAAACAGCCCGCGCAGCAGGTGGTTAAACTGGAACATCTGCGGGTTGTTATCGGCGGTGATAGTCTGCGGCGGCTGACCGTTGATGGCCTGCACCATTCGCGTATCGTCCAGCAGCAATTGCATCGGGAACGGACGGGTTTGATCCCACAAAAGCCCCTGGTCGCGGGCGATCAACATCGTTCCTGCGGATCGCAGCGGCTGCGGCAGATCTTTTATCGTCCGGGTTTGATCGAAATGCGCGCGGATCACCGGCTGTTCGGTAAAGCGCTGTTGCAGTTCATCCAGTGTCAGGGCGCTGACGAACGGGCTGACGAGCAGTGCCAGCAGCGGCAGAAACCTCATGGCGTCACCCCCATTCGTTCAAACAGAATGTCCGGGCAGACGAAGCACATTTCGCGGCTTTTCTCTTCCACCGCGACCTGAATGGTGTAGCCCGTCGTCGCGCGTTTCCCGCTTTCAGCATCGAAGATTTCATAGCCAATGCGCAGGCGGTTTTCGAACTCTTCCAGACGCGCCCGCACGCGAATGCGCTGCTCAAAGGTCAGCGGATGGCGGTATTTCACGCGGGTATCCACCACGGGCCACAGGTAGCCGGAGGCTTTCATCTGG
This sequence comes from Citrobacter sp. Ca225, assembly GCF_030337175.1. Lineage (NCBI taxonomy): Bacteria > Pseudomonadati > Pseudomonadota > Gammaproteobacteria > Enterobacterales > Enterobacteriaceae > Citrobacter > Citrobacter sp. Ca225. The sequence continues at coordinate 180,743 of NZ_JAOWCD010000049.1, forward strand.
CGATAGCCATAGTCGAACTGGTTAAGCAGCGCTTCGCGGGCAATTTCGAAGTAGCGGAAGTAGTTGCCGTGCCACGCCACGCCCATCATGTCGACGTCATGAAACGGAATGGTCAGCTCGACTTCAGCCGTAAAGCGGGGATCGTTCAGCACCCTTTACTCCTTGTTTTTGGGTTCCGGCAATTGCCAGAAATCGAAAAAGTTAAACCAGTCGAGCGGCGACTGTAACGCGTAATGTTCAAGACGTTCGGCATAGCGGTCGATGGCCTGCTGTAGCGCCTGCTGGCGTTCGGCGCGCGGCAAGAGCAGCGGATCGGCGAACGGCTCGCAGTGAATGCACAGCTTCTCCTGCTGACGCAGGGCAAAGAGGAGATCCACCGGGCAGCGCAAAATCGAGGCGAGGATAAATGGCCCCTGCGGGAACGGGGCGGCTTGCCCCATGAAACGACTCCAGCAGACGCGCCAATCGCCGCCACGCTGGGGATTGACCGCAATGCGATCGCCGACAATAGCAATCCATTCCCCGCGCTCCAGCTTCTCTTTGAGCGCAATGGCGGTGTCCGGGCCGATGTCGGTCACTGGCATCAGGTTGAGTCCGGCCTGCGGGGCCATCTCTTCCATAATCTGCTTAAAACGCCGGGCATTATCGCTGAACACCAGCGCGTTGATGGTTTTGCTGCCCTGCAACTGCGCCAGCGCGCGACAGGCTTCAACATCGCCCAGGTGCGAGGCCAGCAGCAGCTTGCCGCGAGGATCGCTCACATTCAGCGCTGCTTCAGCCCCTGGCGCAAACACCACGTCGCGACCAAAATGCAGTTCACCGCGCCAACTGGCGATTTTATCGAGCATCGCGTTACCAAAACGCAGGAAGTGTTGGTAGCTGGTGAGGTTAGCCGGCACCGGTCTCTGCCGCGCGGCCAATTGCTCACGCACGCGGGCGATCCAGTTCTGTGAGGCCCGGCGAGCGGTGGACGCCGTCAGCCAGTAAACACCGACCACCGGATACAGCAGCAAGGTGAACGCTTTGCGTCCCAGCAGCCGCCAGACCAGCAACATCAGGCGCATTCCCCACAGCCCTTTCACCTCCTGCTGGCGCGCCCAGTGCGGCGACGTTCGACGCAGCAGCAGTGACGGGATGCGCGGCAACATGCCGAAGAACAGGCGCGTATGCATCAGCGAAATGCGACAGTTATCTTTGAAAGCATCGAAGTGCGACAGCCCGTCCGGCGGATAGGTCACGCGAGTCGGGACAAAATAGCTGGGGGTGCCCTGCCACCAGAGACGCACCATCACTTCGGTGTCAAAATCCATTCGCTTACCGAGCGTTACCCGCTGCGCCAGCTGGCGAGTGGGGGCGACAGGGTATACACGAAAGCCGCACATACTGTCTTTCAGTTGCAGGGAAAGGGTTTCAATCCATACCCAGACATGGGTTATCCAGCGCCCGTACAGACGCGAACGGGGAATGGAATCATCATAAATCGGCTGTCCGGAGATCAGCGCGGCGGGATGGGCCTGCGCCAGTTCCAGCAGTTTTGGAATGTCTTCAATGGCATGTTGACCGTCGGCATCGACCTGGACGGCATGGGTAAATCCGGCCTCTGCCGCCGCCTCTAATCCGCGGATCACCGCCGCGCCTTTTCCGGCATTTTCCGCCAGACGGATTAAGGTCAGACCGGAGGTGTCCTCGGCGAGTCTGTCCAGTTCCTGCTGCGTGGCGGCATCGCTGCCGTCGTCCACCACAATACACGGCAGATTAAACGGCTGCAGGCGTGTCAGGACACGCGGCATCATGGCGCCGTGGTTATAGCAGGGGATCAGCACGCAGGGGGAAAAGGTTAACGACATAGCCGGATCTTCCCGCTGCTGGCGGTATGGCGCGCGTCGCCATCGTGGCGTTGATAGCTGAACGTCAGGATCTGACGCGCTTCCTGCCAGCTCAGCGTTAGCGTGACGGTGTTTTCCGGCAGCAGCGGTGCCTGGAACTTCACGTTCTGAATGCTGTGAAAACGCCAGCCGGGAGCGAGCAGAGTGGTGGCATAGTGCATCACCCAGTCAATCTGTGCGACGCCCGGCAGCAGCGGCTGCACGGCAAAATGGCCGCTAAACCAAAAAAGAGAAGGATCGAGATGCAAGACGATCTCGACCTGTTGGGGCTGTGCCTGATGGCGCTCAATTTCATGGGGTATCATGAAACAACTCCTGTAATTGCGCATAGACACGCTTATTCATACTGTTGACCGGGATTTCGTCGATAACCCGCCAGTAACGCGGTACGGCGACCGGCTCGAGCCACGGTAGCAGTGCTCGCCGCCACGTCAGCTCCTGGGTTTTTCCACCGCTGTTCTGCCAGCGCTGGCGCGCCTCGTCATCCAGTACCAGCAGTACGCCCACGCCCTGGCGACCGCCACGGGTGATCGGCAGGGCGGCGACCTCGCGGATGCCCTTTAGCTCCAGCAGGCGTTGTTCGACTTCGCTGAGCGAAATACGCTTCTCTTCAATTTTGACGACCCGTCCACGGCGTCCCATCAGGCGGAACTGACCGTTTGGCTCAAACTGCAGGATATCGTCAAGCAGCAGACCGTTAGCGTCGGCAATCAGCGGAGAAAAGACGCGAAATGCGGCATCTTCTGCGGTAAATGACACGCCGGGGAAGGGCAGCCAGGTGACATTCTCCTGCTGGCGATAGCGCCAGGCCAGAATACCGGTTTCGGTGCTGCCGTAGATTTCATCCGGCCAGACGTTCAGCCAGGCGGCGGTTTGCGTGACGTCCTGCCACGGTAGCATGCCGCCAGCCGACAAAATCATTGCCACCGGCGGTGCGGGAAGCTGGTGGTCGAGACGTTTTAAAAACGCCGGGCTGCTGATAAACACATAGCGATGTTCGTGACCCAACGCAGCCAGTTGCTCCGCGTAGTAGAGCATGGCCGCATGCAGCGGCAGACCGAGCGCCATTGGCAGGAAAATACGAAACGTCAGACCGTACAGATGCTGCGGCACGACGGAGGCTACCACTCTGCACCCCGCCAGGCGGTCGGCAAAGCGCGCCGCCAGCAGTTCGGCTTCATGGTCCAGACGGGCAATGGGTTTGACGATGCGCTTCGGTTGCCCCGTCGAGCCGGAGGTAAACAGCTCGACATATGCATCGTGGCGCAGGGGCGGGAAGAGGCACGCTTCATCGCTGAGCGTCATTGCTGAGCTAACCACCCACAGCGGCCCCTGCCAGCCGAGCGTTTTATCGCTCAGTACGCCGTCAAACAACGCCCGCTGTTCGTCGAGCAAAGAGACGCGGTTATGCCCCGGGATCACGGGTGTTTTCCCCGCATGCAGGGTCGCCAGCAGCGCGACAATAAACAGATAGCTGTTTTCAAAACAGAGCGCCCAGCGATCGCCTTTTTGCTGTTGCAGGCGTGTCATCAACTCCGCGACATCGTGGCGCAAGTGACCGAGCGTCCAGTGGCGTTCATCCTGCCAGGCGACAGGCGTGTTCGCTGGACGGGGGGAGGTGAGCCATTCGGCCAGCGTCAGGGTCTGTTTCATTGCAAGTCTCGATTCATCATCCAATGGCGTACCAGCCATTCGCTGCCCATCAGTAACCCCATCAGCAGGTAGGCAATCATGCCATTCCATGCGGTCCACATTGCCATATCGCCGTGGAGGGCGGTAAACAACGCCACGCCGCCGTTGAAGATAAAAAAGGCGCACCAGATCTGCGTCACCCGGCGGGTGTAACGCACCGCCACAGCCGGGAGTTGGGGATCGCGCAGTCGCGCCAGTCGTTCAACGATGGGCATCGATGACCAGAGCGAACCGCCAAAAACGGCAAGCATGACGGCATTCACCACAATCGGATAAAACAGCAGAAGCTGATGGGTTTTAAGCAGGTAGCTGGCGACGCACAGGGTGATACCCACTGCGGCCACCACCTGGGTGACGACGCGCAGCGGACCCGCCTGTCGCCGGGTCTGGCGAAAGCGTAAGAACAGCAATAGTGCCATCAGCGGCAGTAACCACTGCAGGCTGTGGTGCGCCAGGCCAAACCAAATCAGGAAAGGCCAGGCAAGCAGCAGCACGCCTGTCAGCACAGGCAACGCGCGAACGCCCGACACGGCGAATCAGGCTTCTTTAAGCAGGCGTTCTACCGCGTCAACGACATCCTGCACGGTGCGTACGGCTTTGAACTCTTCCGGTTTGATCTTCTTACCGGTTTTCTTTTGCAGATGGACGATCATGTCGACGGCGTCGATGCTGTCCAGCTCAAGATCGTCGTACAGACGCGCTTCAGGTTTGATTTCCTGCGGGTCTATCTCAAACAGCTTAACCAGCAGCGCAGAGACTTCGTTATAAATGGCGTGTTGATCGGTCATAACGGACTCTCCTCAGGCACGTTGCGCATTAATGAACGATGCCAGCGTGGCGACGGAGAAGAAGTGCTGGCGCATCTCTTCACTTTCCGCAGACAGCACCACGCCGTACTGATTTTTTACCGCCAGTCCCAGTTCCAGGGCATCAATCGAGTCCAGCCCCAGGCCGTCGCCAAACAGCGCCGCCTCGGTGTCAATGTCGTCTGTTGACAGTTCGTCCAGATTCAATGTTGTTATGATGAGATTTTTAATTTCAAGATAAAGCGCTTGCATCATTAATTCCTGAGAGAGGTAACGTACCTGGTTGTAATTGAAGCAAAAGATGCCGGTTTAGCTGTCTTGCCGCCAGCGCCGGTTCTTGTAAATTTGCGTCGTAAAAGTGGTCGATCTTTACCCGCTCGCGTACCTCGACGGTAAACAGCGGTTTTACGGGCGGCACCTGATACCATTTGCTTTCTTTATCCAGCATGCGCTGGCTGCAATGGATGGTCACCACGCGAATATCGCTGCCGCAGCGCACGGCGATATTCGCCGCGCCGCGTTGCAGCGTCATGGTCTCGCCGGGGCGAGTGCGGGTGCCTTCGGGGAAAATTAAAATCGTATCGCCCTGCGCCAGGCGTTGCTGACTGGCCGGTAACAGGGCGTCGGCTTGGCTGTTCACCAGATAATCCGCAGCACGCACTACGCCGCTGAGGAACGGGTTCTTCAGCAGCGCGCTCTTCACCAGACAGTCTGTTTCGGGCATCACCGACGCCAGCAGGACATAATCGATCAGGGTGGGGTGATTGGCGACCACCAGACATCCGCGTTCCTGACGCAAAATATCCACCCCGTTCATCTGATAATCCAGCACGCCCAGCACTCGGGTTACCGTTAAAAAGAGACGGAAGCTGGCGGCAATGCTGCGTCGGGCAATGCGGCGACGCCGGGCATTGTCCCATACGAACACTAATAAAACGTTAAACCAGACGACCGAAAGCAGCAGCCCGCCGAGTCCGAAGAGGGCGAAGCAGAAGCCGGTCATGGCGATTCGCCAGAGTCGGTTCAGCGTGGAGATAACCCCTTTCATGACCGACTCCAGTGCCAGTTCACTCGCTCACCCGGAAGGCTAAACGAGCGGGCATTCTGCAAATAGTGCTGTAAAAACAACAGGCTTTGCGGGAGTGGCGTTTCAGCGCCAGCCTGAGCCGGTTCGCTCTGACACACCCAGTCGTTACCTGCTTCGCAGACCAGCGCGGTGGCGTACGGCCAGGTTGGCATATTTTCCGGAAGGCGCGGGTGGTAAAACTCGGGAAGAAAACCGTCGAAATCGACCATCAGCACGCGCTGATAACCCGCCTGTAGCAGGCAGATGACTTCACATAGCCCCTGCTGGAAGGTATCGCGCCCGGCGGAAAGTGATGACGAGACGATAGGGTGTTTAGCCGCGATAGTCAGGTTGCCCACCGCTGAATTGTGTACCGACAGGGCAAAATCGGTCGGCGAGAGCGCCTGTTCTGTCGCCAGCGCGTGCAGAATCCGGTAGTTACGTTCGAGCTCTCCGTGGCGACTGGTGTATAGCACCGCATCAATATCGTGGCGACGCAACATCGCCAGTCCGCACTCGACGGCCAGTTTACTGCCGGAGCTTAGACGACGGGAGGTCATCATCGGCAGTTCACGCAGTTTGCCTTGTGCCGCCGACGGATCGATGGCGTGCGGATGCCGTGACCATTGCAGCCACTGTATCAATTCGCTCAGACCTGGCGCCATCGCCCGCCAGTCGGTAATGTTTAGTGAGAATTTCATCAACGCGCGTTCGCGGTAAACCGGTGATTCCAGTAGCGTTCAGATGCTACTTTGTTATTTTTTCTTTTGACATATCAATAAGGTATGTCCAACGCCTAAGTTGTCGTGGCGTTCGTCCACCTGGAACCCTGCCTTGTCCAGATAGCCATAAAATTTCTCTGCGCTGTAGAAACGGCTGTTGCCGTTCGCCATGCAGGTAAAATAAAGCGAAGACGCATTCAAACTGAATGAGGCGGCTTCAAAACGCTGCGCATCCCAGAACAGCTCCATAATGCACAGTCTTGCGCCGGGTTTCATCACACGGGCAACCTTGCTGAGCATGGCGACAATTTGCTCCGGTGAAAAACAGTCAAGAAATTGACTCATCCACCAGATATCGGCCTCAGTGGGTAAAGGCGCATCGCCAAGCATATCCACCGCATGAAAACCGATGCGATCGGATAATCCTGCATTTTCGATATTTTCGCGGGCAAGTGCAATTTGTTGTGGCAAATCTAATAACGTTATCGCGATATTTTCGTCGAATTGACTACAGCGTATTGCCCATTTTCCCGTATTTCCGCCTACATCGTACAGGGTTGCAGGACAACTGGCGAATACATGCGGTAATGCGGCGTCAAACGCCCCGTCAGAATAGTAATGATCGAAGGCGAACCAACTTTCACGCGCGGACGGCGGTAATTGCGACAATGCCGGATAAATAGTTGGCCAGTCGCCAAACACTTTTAACCCGGACGGTTTTCCTTCTTTCAGAGCATTCTCTAAAAAGAACAATCCCTGATAACAGACGTCGTGGGTGAAATCCATATTCACGCGAGTCATCGTGTCATGCAAAAGGAAATGTCCGATTTTCGCCAGATAATAGCGTCCCGCTTTATGGGTGATGATGCGTCCGCTTAATCCCATATCCAGCAAGACACCGACTGCATATTCGTTAACGTGACTGTTTTCGGTGATCTCTTCCAGTGTTGCACCCTGTTTTCCCTGGCGGTCAAGATACGCCAGCACATCAGCATTTCGCAGGCAAAGTGCGGTTTGAAACAGCATGGGGGCGAAGGCGATACGCTGCGCTTCCGTGATCGCATCCAGTGCGCTGAGGGAGTCCTGTTCGTACATAGCGAGTACAACCTGTTAAAAGACAAAAAGAGGTTATCGGGCCGCAAACGACCCGACTTTAGGAGATATTACAGACCCGCACCCGCAGACAGGTTCAACTGAATATCTTTATCCAGGTTACGGACCCAACGGTTGTAGTTTTTATGAATTTTACCGCCAGAAGCCTGCAGGTTGAAGCTGCTGTCGTATTTGATATCGTAGCTGGAGGCGGTGTAGGTAATACGCACTTCTGCAACGTGGTCGCGAGACTGCTGACGCGCTTTGATCACGCCCGGACCCGCTTCCGTCATGATCCATTTACGCTGAACGCCTGCTTTCAGGATCGCGTTTTTCACCTGATCCTGAGTATGGCCTGCGGTCACCGAAGAGTGTACCTGATCGATGGGGGCAGTACGCGCACAACCTGCCAGCGCACCGACAACGGCAATCGCCGCAAACCACTTAATGTATTGTTTCATGAAAACTCCCTATCAAAATTACTATTTATATTAACGTTGAATGCATTTCTGAATTGCGTTTTAGTTACAATGATACCGACTATTTTTAATGTTAACTTTGACGGGACACCGTGAAAATTCTGAAATTAATTCATGCAGGCTGAAGACGTTTATCTTCCGGATTATCATGGTATTAGTTAATTTTCACTTAAATTAAATTGTCGATACCATTTAATTTGAATTAAATGCACTGCGGAAAAACCTGGAACTCATTTCGCGAAGGAAACCGCGCTTATTGAAACATCCAGGTAACAAAAGCGCGCCTTATAATACTTTCACCGGTAAGGGAATAAAACTACCCTGGTTGGTAGGGCGGGTTTATCCCGGTAATCGATTTTTCGGTCGCCCAGGGCCCAGTAATATTGCCAGTTTGCTGCCGCCCGTTGTGGTCTCCATCCAGATTTTACAGACGCTGGTCAGGGGAACGGAGAGCAACATCCCCACCGGGCCGAGCAACCAGCCCCAGATCAGTAAAGAAAGGAACACCACCAGCGTCGACATGCCCAGGCGATGCCCCATCATGCGCGGTTCAACCATGTTGCCCAATACCATATGGACCACCAGGAACAGCGCCCCCACCAGCACACACTCATAAACGCCGTTGAAAAGCAGCGCCTGAACCATCGGTGGAACGGCGGAAATCACCGAGCCAATATTGGGTACATAGTTCAGCAGGAACGCCAGCACTCCCCACATCAGGGCAAACTGAATGTTCATCAGTTCCAGCCCCAACCAGACAATGACCCCGGTCCACAGGCTGAGCAGCGTTTTTAACGCCAGATAGTGAGAGACCCCCTTCAGCGCCCTGTGCAGTCCGGCGATGTGGATTTGCGGATTGTGCAGTGCAAAACGCATTTTGTAGGGCACATGGCGGACCTCAAACAACATAAAGACAACCGTCATCACCAACAACACAACGCTGGCCATCGCCCCCGAGAGGCCGGTCATCAGCGTGGTGGTGAAGGTGACTATTTTCTCCGAATCCATGCGTTGCAACATGCGCTCTGGCGACATATGCAGATTCAGAAATGGCATCATATCTTGCAGATACAAAAGCTTACGTGTCAGCTCCTTGTTGTATTTCGGCAGCATGGCAATAAATTCATTCACCGAGGCCGCCAGCACGCCAATCAGCGCGGTGAGCACGAACAGCATCACGACCACCACAATGGTGATCGCCACCGGGCGTTTCACTCCCCGCCGGATAAACCAGGTGACCAGTGGATTGAGGACAATGGCGAAAAAGAGCGCCAGTAATAGTTGCACAATGATATCTGCGGCGGCGTGGATCCCGGCGAGAATGACGACCAGCGAGGCCAGTTTGAGCAGAATATGTAGACCGGCTTTGTCGGGTTGAGGGGTTGTCATGTTTACATCCTTTTTTGATTTTCATTAAGTGTAGCGGCTCGCTGGCTGCCGATATTCCTAATCTGGCTGCTGATTTTCCCGGCGTGGCGTGGTAGAAATGAAACATTGTTGTAAAAACGTGGTGATCCCCATGCCCGAACCCGTCGCTGAACCGGCGCTTACTGGATTGCGCCTCAATCTGCGCATTGTTTCTGTTGTGATGTTCAACTGTGCCAGCTACCTGACCATCGGCCTGCCGCTCGCGGTTTTGCCTGGCTATGTGCATGATGTTATGGGGTTTAGCGCCTTCTGGGCGGGGCTGGTCATCAGCCTGCAATACTTCGCGACTTTGCTCAGTCGCCCTCATGCCGGACGCTATGCTGATCTGCTCGGGCCAAAAAAGATTGTGGTTTTTGGCCTGTGCGGCTGTTTTCTCAGCGGGGCGGGCTATTTTCTGGCAGGAAGCGCCAGTAGCTGGCCGGTTGTCAGTTTGCTGCTGCTGTGTCTGGGCCGCGTGATTCTGGGGATTGGACAGAGTTTCGCCGGGACCGGCTCGACGCTATGGGGTGTTGGCGTGGTGGGCTCGTTGCACATCGGGCGAGTGATTTCCTGGAACGGTATTGTGACTTACGGGGCGATGGCGGTCGGCGCGCCGCTCGGCGTGCTGTTTTACCGTTGGGGCGGACTACAGGGATTAGCGCTGATTATTATGGGTATCGCGCTGCTGGCCATTTTGTTAGCGATTCCGCGCCCTGCGGTGAAAGCGAGCAAAGGGAAGCCTTTGCCGTTTCGCGCGGTGCTTGGACGCGTCTGGCTATACGGAATGGCCCTGGCGCTGGCCTCGGCGGGTTTCGGGGTGATAGCCACCTTTATCACGCTGTTCTATGACGCCAAAGGCTGGGATGGCGCGGCATTCGCGCTCACCCTGTTTAGCTGTGCGTTTGTCGGAACGCGTTTGCTGTTTCCCAACGGCATCAATCGCCTGGGCGGTCTGAATGTGGCGATGATCTGCTTTAGCGTCGAGATAGTCGGACTGCTGCTGGTGGGAGTGGCGATGATGCCGTGGATGGCAAAAATCGGTGTGCTGCTGACAGGAATGGGTTTTTCGCTGGTTTTCCCGGCGCTTGGCGTGGTGGCGGTCAAAGCGGTGCCGCAGCAGAATCAGGGCTCGGCGCTGGCGACGTATACGGTGTTTATGGATCTGTCGCTGGGGGTGACGGGACCGTTGGCTGGGCTGGTGATGACCTGGGCTGGCGTGCCGGTCATTTACCTGGCGGCGGCAGGGCTGGTGGCGGTTGCGTTGCTGCTAACCTGGCGGTTAAAAAAACGGCCTCTGCAGGAATCGCCAGAGGCCGTCTCGTCGTCCTGATGGTTACTGAATAACCAGCGTATTGATGATGTTTTCAGCGGCCGTCTGCGCTTTCTGCTGGTCGTCCGCTGGCAGCGTAATTTGCAGAGTCAGCAGTTGGTTATCGACTTTTCCCAGCACCACAGAAGAGTAAGCGGTCTGGCCTTTCGCCGAGATGATGCTGTCTAACTGTTGCAGCGTGTGACCTTTCAGCTCGATGGATTTGTTGGTCACCACCTGCAACTGCGGGTCACGGCTGCGCTGCTGATCTTCAAGGCGTTTTGCCAGCACAGACAGCTCTTCGTTGGTGTTATCACCGACGATGACAATCACCGCTTTCTGGCCGGTCGCGTCAGAGTAGACGTGCATATTGTTGGCCTGCGTACCCAGCTTGCCACTCTGGTCCGTCATATCTGCCGGCAGTGAGAAACTCAGTTTGCCATCCAGCAGAGAAACCGGCTGACCGGTTGCGTTGCTTTCTGCCGCCGTGCCTTCTGCCGGCGCTTTTGTATCACTATTATCACAGGCCGCCAGCCCCATAACCAGCAGGCCAATACCGACATATTTAACCAGATTACGCATTGACTTCTTCCTTTCGATAAACGGCCATAACGGCGCATCCGTTCATCTTATCACAACCCGGAAAAGGAACCTTTAGCTCAACTTGTCTGCATCGCCGGGATTTCAGATTTATCTGCCAGTTTTTTCAGCAACATATTCAGCAATACGCCATACATCGGCAGGAAGAACAGGATGCTGATCAGCACTTTGAAACAGTAATCGACGATGGCGATTTCCATCCAGTGCTCGGCCATGAAGGCATCCGGACTGCGCCAGAAGGCAATGAAGAAAAAGGCAAGGGTATCGCTGACGTTGCCAAACAGCGTTGAGGCGGTCGGGGCCATCCACCAGCGGCGGTTCTGTCGCAGGCGGTTAAAGACATGCACATCGAGAATTTGTCCCAGTGCATAGGCCATAAAGCTGGCGACTGCGATACGGGCGACAAACAGATTGAAGTGCATCAGTGCCCCGAATCCCTGCCAGGAGCCCATATAGAACAGCGACGAAATCACATAAGAGATCAGCAACGCTGGCATCATCACCGCAAAGATAATTCGACGGGCCAATGGCGCGCCAAAAATGCGCACGGTCAGATCGGTAGCGAGGAAAATAAACGGAAAGCTAAACGCGCCCCAGGTGGTATGGAAACCAAAAATGGAGACCGGGAGCTGGACCAGATAGTTACTGGAGGTGATCACCAGCAGATGGAATAGCGATAGCCAGAACAACGCTTTTACGCGCTGCGATTGTGTGAACGGAGCCATATTGTACCTTTTTAATTGATGATTGGGGTGAGGGAACCCAATTCGTGCCAGATGCTATTTTACTTGCCATTTTGCTCTCGGGCAGTGCTCGCGCTCCTCACGTACGACGTGTACGCTCCGGGCGCTGTGCGCTGACCTTAAACAAACTGATGGCGCCTATAACGCGTCTTCCTTTTTTCAGGCCGCCGCATAATACTGCTTTGCGGTGGCATTGCAATGGCTATTTTTCACGCAATCGTTAACCTGATTGGCTTACTTCCGAACTGAGCGTAAACTACAGCCGTTTTTTTAGTGAATGAGACCACGATGAGCGATCTGTTTTCCTCTCCCGACCATACCCTTGATGCCCAGGGGCTCCGCTGCCCGGAACCGGTGATGATGGTGCGTAAAACCGTACGCAACATGCGGACCGGCGAAACGCTGCTGATTGTGGCGGACGACCCGGCGACCACCCGCGACATTCCCGGCTTCTGTACGTTTATGGAGCATGAGCTGGTGGCAAAAGAGACTGACTCTCTGCCGTACCGCTATCTGGTGCGTAAAGGCCAGTAATCTTGTTATGCCGGATAAGCGTTAGCGCCATCCGGCAAAAAAACGTTATCCTTTACGTAACAATCTGAGCGCATTGGCGGTAACCAGCACCGTTGCCCCGGTATCCGCCAGCACCGCCAGCCACAGACCGGTCATTCCGAGCAGCGTGGTGACAAGAAATATCCCCTTCAGTCCCAGCGCAATGGTGATGTTCTGACGGATATTGGCGTGGGTCGCACGCGCCAGTTGGATCATCTGCACCAGCCCGGTAAGGCGGTTATGCGTTAGTGCGGCGTCCGCCGTTTCCAGCGCCACATCGGTGCCGCTACCCATCGCGATCCCGATAGCGGCGGCCTTCATCGCTGGCGCATCGTTAATGCCATCCCCCACCATTGCCAGCGGCGACTGTTGATTGAGCGCGGTGACCGCCTTCACTTTATCTTCCGGTAGCAGCCCGGCGTTATACGTCAGACCCAGCTCGCCAGCAATGGCGGCTGCCGCGCGCGGGTTATCGCCAGTCAGGATCACGCCGTTCACTCCCAGCGCATTCAGTTCGCGGATGGCGGAACGGGCATCGTCGCGTAGCGTATCCTGCAGGGCGATGACGCCGATCACGGTCTCATTGCGCAGGACCAGAACGACCGTCTGCCCGGCGCTTTCAAGCTGATTAATCTCTCCGGCAAAGGCGTCGGCAGGACGTTTCCCGGCAGCGCAAATCAGAACGCTTTCGCCATTCACCTGCGCTTCAATCCCTGACCCTACCAGCGCCCGTTGCCCTTCGGCGGACGGGATCGTCAGCCCTGCGGTTTGTGCTTCGCGCACAATGGCCTGCGCCAGTGGATGCGTTGCGCCTTGCTCGACAGCCGCGGCTAGCGCCAGCAGTTCAGACTCACTGACGCCGGTGGCCGGATGAATTGCCGTGACGCGCGGTTTCCCGACGGTCAACGTCCCGGTTTTATCAAAGGCGACCTGGGTGATACGGCCCAACTGTTCCAGCGCCGCGCCGCCTTTAATCAATGCCCCGCGACGAGCTGCTGCCGCCAGTCCAGAAGTGATAGCTGCCGGTGTGGAGATGACCAGCGCACACGGACAGCCGATCAGCAGCAGCGTTAACCCTTTATAAATCCACTCCTGCCAGGATCCCGCGAACAGCAGCGGCGGGACGAGCGTCACCAGCAGGGCGACGGCCATAATCGCCGGCGTATAAATTCGGCTGAAGCGGTCGATAAAACGCTCGATTGGCGCACGACGCTCCTCGGCCTCTTCGATTAACTTCAGAATGCGGTCAATCGCGCTGGCACCCGGTTCAGAGAGCACTTCCAGCGTGACGAGACGGTCCACGCTGGTCGCCCCCGCCGGGACTTTTTCACCGGTGGCGCGTTCCACCGGGATCGATTCTCCCGTCAACGCACTCTCATCAAAACTGGCAAAACCAGAGACCAGTTTACCGTCGGCAGGGAGACGTCCCCCGGCAGCGACTTCAATGATGTCGCCCGGTTGCAGCGTGTTGATCGCCACCTCTTCGCGTACGCCGTCGCGCAGACGTGTCGCGGTTTCCGGTTTCAGCGCCATCAGCGCGCTGACCCCTTTGCGGGCGCGACTGGCGGCCCAGCCTTCGAGGCGTTCGCCAATCAGGAACAGCAGCAATACCATCGCCGCTTCTGCTGTGGCACCGATGAACAGCGCCCCGATAGCCGCGACGCTCATCAGCGTTTCAATGGCAAACCAACTGCCGGTTTTTATCAGCCGTAGCGCCTGGCGGGCAATCGGGAACAGGCCGACCAGCGTCGTGGCGATGAATGCCAGTTGGCCGAACGGATGGTTGAACTGCTCCAGTCCCCAACTGAGCGCCATCATGACGAGAAGCGTGAGCAGCGGCAGGTTCTCTTTAAAGCGGGATTCAGGCGTTTCTTCCTTCGCCTGTTCATCGCGTAGGGTGTAACCCGCTTTTTGCACCGCATGCTCGATTTGCTGGCGTAGATCGCCGTTGCTGTCGACGACCAGTTTCTCGGTGGCAAACAGCACCTGAACCTGGTTGACGCCGCTGACCTGGCGCACCGCGTTTTCTACTTTGCGGGCGCAGGCGGCACAGTCCATCCCGGATACTTTCCAGCTATAGCGGGTGCCTTTTACCGTTTCAACAATAGGTTCAGGGGCTGAGCATGCGCCTTCGCAGCAGCAGTCATCGGGCTTCTGCGGCGTGGGAGCTGGCTTGAAAGATGAAAATTGTGGGGCTTTTTTGCCATTGTGAGCAGGTATCGACATGGCATCCTCCGGTTGATGATAATTTTCTCATTAACCGGAGGATACACTCTGGAGTCGACTCCAGAGTCAAGCGTTATTAGAGATAAAGCGAGCGGACGATCAGGAAGTGCCCGGCAAAGTAGCAGGCGGCGGCGATAGCGTTGTCCGCGCGGAAACGACAGCGGTAATGACTGCCCAGCCAGACGATGTTGCCAATGAACAGCAGCGACGCGCCCAAAAACGCCGACAGCGCAGGTGCGGTGGGGCGGAAAAACCACAGCTCACCGGCTAACCAGACCATCACCAGCGTCATGGCGATAAAGGTACACACCGGCCAGCGCAGTTCTTCAAGGCGTGTCCAGATCACCGCAATCAGCAGCGCGCCCAGCACCATCAGCACCAGCGGTAGCGGCCAGAAGAAAGAGAGCGTCATCTGGCTGGCAAAATAGATGGTGTACAACAGGTGCGAGAGGAAAAAGGCGCCAATCGCATAGAGCAGTCGCTGACGCGGCAATAATGTTAGCGCATCGCCAACCAGTGAGGCGCAAAGACCGGCCAGCACCAGATAGCTCACGGCGTTGAACATCGGCGCCTGCCAGGCCAGTAACAGCAGGAGTAATAAGGTGACGGGTTTAAAGACCCAGCGTTGCCAGGCGGGTCCACGGTAGGAGGCATCCACAAATAACCATGCGGAAAGGCAGACAGCGATAAACGACCAAAGCATCATAGTTCCTTGAATTCGTTATTTTTTCGTAAGCGGTATGCTCACAACCCTGATGTTCAGTGTAGAGGCCGCGACCGCCTGATGACAACACCATAACGGGCAGGGTATGCTTATTTCCGCATTTTCTGATGGGTTATCAATATGAGTAAGCCGCCACTTTTCTTCATTATTATCATTGTGTTAATTATCGTTGCCGCCTCATTCCGCTTTATGCAGCAGCGGCGGGAAAAAGCCGATAACGATGCGGCATCGCTTCGTCAGGCGCAAATGGTGGTCAGCAATAAACGTGAAAAGCCCATCAACGACCGACGTTCCCGACAGCAGCAGGTCACGCCAGCGGGAACCAGTATGCGCTATGAGGTGAGCTTTAAACCACAGAACGGCGGGCTGGAAAAGACCTTCCGCCTGGAGGCGCGTCAGTATCATGCGCTGACGGTGGGGGATAAAGGGACGCTAAGCTACAAAGGGTCGCGCTTCGTCGAGTTTGTTGCTCAGCCATAAGACGGGAAACCGCTCACCTGGGTAAGCCGGATAAGCGAAGCGCTATCCGGCACCTTCATGCCGTATTACTTTTTAACGTTAAACTTCTTCTGCCAGACCAGCAGCTCAAACACGCCAAACAGGAAAATACGGACTTTCTCACCGGTGGTCATTTGCGGTCCGTCTTTGGGCAGGGTGGACTTCAGTAGCGCCAGCTGCATGCCGTGCATCAGTACCATGAACACGAGGGCGACGTTAACGAAGATGTTGAGCGGTCGCGGGAAGGGTTGCACCAGGTTTAACAATAAGAATGCCCACACGCCGAGCATCAGTAGTCGACCAAGATTAATCAGCATCGCTTTCTCCTTGTGCTTCGCGTTGATACAAACGGTACGCGACCTGCCCGGCGATTTTTTCCCGGTACAATGACCAGTTCGTCGGCACGGGCGGCAGACCGTTTTCCACTTCGCTTTCCACGTAAATCCAGGCAACATCCGCCAGCCAGCCGTGAGTTTCCAGCAGGTTTAAGGTCTCTTCCAGTAACCCTTTACGAAACGGCGGATCGACAAATACCACGTTATGCGGCGTGCCTGACTGCGTCAGGAATGTCAGGGTATTCGTGTTAACGACTTTTGCATTCCCTGCTTTCAGCGTAGCCAGGTTCTTTTGTAACTGCTGAGAGACTGCGCGATCCCTCTCCAGCAGCGTGGCGCCAGCGGCATAGCGTGATAGCGCTTCCAGCCCCAGTGCGCCGCTTCCGGCAAAACAGTCCAGACATTGGGCTTCTACTATCACCGGTGCCAGCCAGTTAAACAGCGTTTCACGCACGCGATCCGTTGTCGGACGGAGACCAGGGCTATCGGGGACCGGGAGTTTGCGGCCGCGCCATTGTCCGCCAATAATGCGGATTTGGCCGCTACCTGAGTGATTCGTTTTTTTCATTTCTGTTGCTCAAACCGCCGCGTGCAGATGATTCCAGGCGGTGATGTGGATTAAGTAAAGTGATAGACTATTTCATCATTTTTTTTAGCGTCTATACACAAAATCATTCAGGATGCCTCAAAGCGGCAAGAGAATGAGTCCCCAGGAGCGTAATCGCAGATGGCAAAACAGAAAAAACGTGGCTTCTTTTCCTGGCTGGGCTTTGGTGAAAAAGAGCAGGAACAAGAACAAAAAACCGAAGATCAGCAGGGTGTTGAAGCGCAATTACCGTCCGACGAACCCGTTGAAACGGCGGCTGACGTAGAAGCGCAAGCGCCGCTTCACAGCAAAGAAGAGGCTGAAGCCTTTGCTGAGGAAGTGGTTGAGGTGACGGAACAAGTTCAGGAAATCGAAACCATCCAGTCAGTAGAACCCGCTGTCGCGAAAGAGCATGTTGACGCGCAGGTTGAGCCGCAGATTGCCGTTGCGCACGAAGAGCTGCCGTTGCCGGAAGAGGTGAAAGCCGAAGAGGAAACCTCCGCCGAAGAGTGGCAGGCCGAAGCGGAAACCGTTGAGATTGTTGAAGCGGTAGAAGAAGAGGCGCAAAACGAACCGGAACTGACCGACGAAGAGTTGGAAGCACAAGCGCTGGCGGCGGAAGCGGCGGAAGACGCGCAAATGATCGTTCCGCTGGCGGAAAAAGACGCGCCGGTCGAAGAGATGATTCAGGAACAGGAAAAACCGACCAAAGAAGGTTTTTTCGCGCGTCTGAAACGCAGCTTACTGAAAACCAAAGAAAACCTCGGTTCCGGATTTATCAGTCTGTTCCGTGGTAAAAAAATCGACGATGATCTGTTTGAAGAGCTGGAAGAACAACTGCTGATTGCCGATGTGGGCGTGGAAACCACGCGCAAAATCATCGCCAATCTGACGGAAGGCGCCAGCCGCAAACAGCTTAAAAATGCTGAAGCGCTGTACGGACTGCTGAAAGACGAGATGGGCGAGATTCTGGCGAAAGTCGATGAACCGCTGAACGTTGAAGGTAAAACGCCGTTTGTTATTCTGATGGTCGGCGTGAATGGGGTGGGGAAAACCACCACCATCGGTAAGCTGGCGCGCCAGTTTGAACAGCAAGGGAAATCCGTGATGCTGGCGGCGGGCGATACGTTCCGCGCCGCAGCGGTCGAACAGTTGCAGGTCTGGGGTCAGCGTAACAATATTCCGGTGATTGCCCAGCATACCGGCGCGGATTCCGCTTCCGTTATCTTCGACGCCATTCAGGCCGCGAAGGCGCGTCACATTGATGTGCTGATTGCCGATACCGCAGGTCGTCTGCAAAACAAATCGCACCTGATGGAAGAACTGAAAAAAATCGTTCGCGTGATGAAGAAACTGGACGAAGACGCGCCGCATGAAGTTATGCTGACGCTTGATGCCAGCACCGGGCAGAATGCGATAAGCCAGGCCAAACTGTTCCATGAAGCGGTGGGCCTGACCGGTATTACCCTGACCAAGCTGGACGGTACGGCGAAAGGTGGGGTGATCTTCTCGGTGGCCGATCAGTTTGGCATCCCTATCCGCTATATTGGTGTGGGCGAACGTATCGAGGATTTACGTCCGTTTAAGGCGGACGATTTTATAGAGGCACTTTTTGCCCGAGAGGATTAACAATGATTCGCTTTGAACATGTCAGCAAGGCCTATCTCGGTGGGAGACAAGCGCTGCAAGGGGTCACATTCCATATGCAGCCGGGCGAGATGGCGTTTCTGACCGGCCACTCCGGCGCGGGGAAAAGTACCCTGCTGAAGCTTATCTGTGGGATTGAGCGGCCCAGCGCCGGGAAAATCCTCTTCAGTGGGCATGACATCACGCGACTGAAAAACCGTGAAGTGCCGTTTTTGCGTCGTCAGATCGGCATGATTTTCCAGGATCACCACCTGTTGATGGACCGAACGGTATTCGACAATGTGGCGATCCCGCTGATTATCGCCGGTGCCAGCGGGGATGATATTCGTCGTCGCGTATCGGCGGCGCTGGACAAAGTTGGGCTGCTGGACAAAGCGAAAAACTTCCCGATTCAGCTCTCCGGGGGTGAACAGCAGCGTGTCGGGATCGCCCGTGCGGTGGTGAACAAGCCAGCGGTACTGCTGGCGGATGAACCGACCGGTAACCTGGATGACGCGCTGTCGGAAGGGATTCTGCGTCTGTTCGAAGAGTTTAACCGCGTCGGGGTGACGGTGCTGATGGCGACGCACGACATCGGGCTCATTTCCCGTCGGTCGTACCGTATGCTTACCCTGAGTGATGGCCATTTGCATGGAGGCGAAGCCCGTGAATAAGCGCGACGCTATCAATCAAATCAAACAGTTCGGCGGACGGCTGGACCGTTTTCGTCGTTCCGGCGGCTCCTCCGGTGACGGTGGACGTAACGCGCCGAAGCGGGCGAAACCGTCGCCAAAGCCGAACTCACGTAAAACCAACGTCTTTAACGAGCAGGTGCGCTATGCGTTCCAGGGCGCGTTACAGGATCTGAAAAGCAAACCGCTGGCGACGTTTCTGACGGTGATGGTGATTGCCATCTCCCTGACTCTGCCGAGCGTCTGCTACATGGTCTATAAAAACGTTAACCAGGCAGCGACGCAGTATTACCCGTCTCCGCAGATCACCGTTTATCTGCAAAAAACGCTGGATGATGATGCGGCGGCAGGCGTCGTCGCCCAGTTGCAGGCTGAGCAGGGTGTGGAGAAGGTGAATTACCTTTCTCGTGAAGATGCCCTCGGCGAATTCCGCAACTGGTCCGGTTTCGGCGGCGCGCTGGATATGCTGGAAGAGAATCCCTTGCCTGCGGTGGCGGTGGTGATCCCGAAACTCGACTTCCAGAGCACCGATTCGCTGAATACGCTGCGCGACCGCGTCTCTCGTATTAACGGGATTGATGAAGTGCGGATGGACGACAGCTGGTTTGCCCGTCTGGCGGCGCTGACCGGTCTGGTCGGGCGAGTGTCGGCGATGATTGGTGTGCTGATGGTTGCCGCCGTCTTCCTCGTCATTGGTAACAGCGTGCGGCTGAGCATCTTTGCCCGTCGCGATACGATTAACGTGCAAAAACTGATTGGTGCGACGGATGGATTTATCCTGCGTCCGTTCTTGTACGGCGGCGCATTGCTCGGTTTTTCTGGCGCATTTCTTTCACTGATTTTGTCAGAAATTTTGGTGTTACGACTGTCGTCGGCGGTCACGGAAGTGGCGCAAGTTTTCGGAACGAAGTTTGATCTCAATGGCTTATCGTTCGATGAGTGCCTGTTACTGCTGCTGGTTTGCTCGATGATCGGCTGGGTGGCGGCGTGGCTCGCGACGGTTCAACATTTACGTCACTTTACTCCTGATTAAAAAAACCGTGATATAATCTTTCCCTGCAATGGGTTTCCGTTCGCAGGGAAAGAGTTCCTGTTGTCTCTTCCCCACTTTTCATCTTCATGTCACAATTTGTGCGTAATTTATACACAACGTTGCATTGAACTTGTGGATAAAATCACGGTCTGATAAAAGAGTGAATGCTAATCTCGTTGCTCATTAACGCTGGCACGGTTGTTGCTGATATCTATCGCTGTGGTGCCAGACGATAAAAATTGAGAGGATTTGAATGACCAAAGAAATGCAAAATTTAGCTTTAGCCCCTGTTGGTAACCTGGAGTCTTACATCCGGGCTGCGAACGCGTGGCCGATGTTGTCGGCTGACGAGGAACGGGCACTGGCTGAAAAGCTGCATTACCAGGGCGATCTGGAAGCAGCTAAGACGCTGATCCTGTCTCACCTGCGCTTTGTTGTTCATGTTGCTCGTAACTATGCGGGCTATGGCCTGCCGCAGGCGGATCTCATTCAGGAAGGGAATATCGGCCTGATGAAAGCCGTGCGCCGTTTCAACCCGGAAGTGGGTGTGCGCCTGGTTTCCTTCGCCGTGCACTGGATTAAAGCTGAGATCCACGAATATGTCCTGCGTAACTGGCGTATCGTGAAAGTGGCGACCACTAAAGCACAGCGTAAGCTGTTCTTTAATCTGCGTAAAACCAAGCAGCGTCTGGGCTGGTTTAATCAGGATGAAGTGGAAATGGTGGCGCGTGAGCTGGGTGTTTCCAGTAAAGACGTCCGCGAGATGGAATCTCGTATGGCGGCGCAGGACATGACGTTTGATATGTCCCCGGACGATGAGTCCGACAGCCAGCCGATGGCGCCCGTCCTGTATCTGCAGGATAAAACCTCTAACTTTGCCGACGGCATTGAAGAGGATAACTGGGAAGATCAGGCTGCCAACAAACTGACCCATGCGATGGAAGGTCTCGACGAGCGTAGCCAGGATATTATCCGCGCCCGCTGGCTGGACGAAGATAACAAATCTACGCTGCAGGAACTGGCCGATCGCTACGGTGTTTCCGCAGAACGTGTGCGTCAGCTTGAAAAGAACGCCATGAAAAAACTTCGCGCCGCTATCGAAGCGTAACTCCCGCGAAGTCCCCGCTAAAACCCTGGATAACTGTCCGGGGTTTTTGTTTTTTTAGCGCCTGATCTGGCGAATTCCTCCCCCCTGGCAAACACTTACCGATGGGTTGTGCGCATCTTAGGGGAAGAAAATGAAGAATAACGAACTGAATGAACGGCGTTTGCAGGCGACGCCGCGCGGGATCGGCGTGATGTGTGGCTTTTACGCTGAGAGGGCGGAAAACGCAACATTGTGGGATGTGGAAGGCCGTGAGGTGATCGATTTTGCCGCTGGTATTGCGGTGCTGAATACCGGGCATCGTCACCCAAAAATCATCGCCGCCATCGAAAAACAGCTCCAGTCTTTTACTCATACCGCTTACCAGATTGTTCCCTACGAAAGCTATGTCCGACTGGCGGAACGTATCAATAAACGTGTGCCGATTGACGGGCCAGTGAAGACGGCATTCTTCTCCACCGGGGCAGAAGCGGTGGAAAACGCGGTGAAGATTGCCCGCGCATATACCAAACGACCCGGGCTCATTACCTTTGGCGGCGCTTTCCACGGGCGGACTTTCATGACGATGGCGCTGACCGGTAAAGTGGCACCTTACAAAATCGGTTTTGGCCCGTTCCCTGGTTCGGTTTATCACGCTCAGTACCCTAATGCGTTACATGGTGTGAGCACCGCCGATGCGCTGCAAAGTCTGGAGCGCATTTTCAAAGCCGATATCGCGCCAGATCAGGTTGCCGCCATCATTCTTGAACCGGTTCAGGGCGAAGGGGGTTTTAATATTGCGCCAACGGAGTTCATGCAGGCGCTGCGGGCGTTGTGCGATACCCACGGTATCTTGTTGATCGCCGATGAGGTGCAAACCGGCTTTGCCCGTACCGGCAAACTGTTTGCGATGGAACATCATGGCGTACAGCCTGATCTGATGACGATGGCGAAAAGCCTGGCAGGCGGTATGCCGCTCTCTGCGGTCGCTGGCCGTTCCGAAGTGATGGATGCCCCTGCGCCTGGTGGTCTGGGGGGAACGTATGCCGGTAACCCGCTGGCGGTTGCTGCGGCACACGCGGTGCTGGATGTGATTGATGAAGAACAGCTCTGCGCCCGCGCCGCTACATTGGGCACGACGCTGGTCGAGGCGTTGAACCAGGCAAAAGCGGACTGCCCGTTTATTGCCGATATTCGCGCGCAGGGGTCGATGGTGGCGGTAGAATTCAACGATCCGCATAGCGGAAAACCTTCCCCGGAATTCACGCGGCAGGTGCAGGATCGCGCCTTGCAGGAAGGACTTCTGCTACTGAGTTGCGGCGTGTATGGCAACGTCATCCGTTTTCTTTATCCGCTCACCATCCCTGACGCGCAATTTCGTCAGGCGCTCGGCATTATCACCCACTCGCTGACACGATAAACCTGTGCCGTCCATTACCGGGCGGCACGACGCTATGTCGTTCACTTATTATTTGAATATGAAATTAGCTATTCCAAAACTATAAAAATGGGGTATGTTTTAGCAGAGTGTGCTGAAAATGCGCGAGCTGCACACCTATAATCGAAATAAAGCGCTACACAACAACATCACAATAGTCGTAATAACCATAAGAATGGGGAAGGTCAGGATGAATATGAAGGGTAAAGCGTTACTGGCAGGATGTATCGCGTTGGCATTCAGCACAATGGCTCAGGCCGATATTAAAGTCGCTGTTGTCGGTGCGATGTCCGGTCCGGTAGCCCAGTACGGCGACCAGGAGTTTACTGGCGCAGAACAAGCGGTTGCAGACATTAATGCCAAAGGCGGAATCAAAGGCGAAAAACTGCAGATCGTAAAATATGATGATGCCTGTGACCCGAAACAAGCGGTCGCAGTCGCCAACAAAGTGATTAATGACGGCATCAAATACGTTATCGGCCACCTGTGTTCCTCTTCCACTCAGCCCGCGTCTGACATCTACGAAGACGAAGGCATTCTGATGATCACCCCGGCGGCAACGGCACCGGAGCTGACCTCTCGCGGCTACAAGCTGGTGCTGCGCACCACGGGCCTGGACTCAGACCAGGGTCCGACCGCCGCGAAATACATTCTGGAAAAAGTGAAGCCGCAGCGCATCGCGATCGTTCACGACAAACAACAGTACGGTGAAGGTCTGGCGCGTGCCGTGCAGGAAAATCTGAAGAAGGGCAACGCTAACGTGGTGTTCTTTGACGGTATCACCGCCGGTGAGAAAGACTTCTCCACGCTGGTGGCGCGTCTGAAGAAAGAGAATATCGACTTCGTTTACTACGGCGGTTATCACCCGGAAATGGGGCAGATCCTGCGTCAGGCACGTGCTGCGGGTCTGAAAACGCAGTTCATGGGTCCTGAAGGGGTAGCCAACGTTTCCCTGTCTAACATCGCCGGTGAATCGGCCGAAGGTCTGCTGGTGACCAAACCGAAGAACTACGACCAGGTACCTGCGAACAAACCTATCGTTGATGCGATCAAGGCGAAAAAACAAGATCCGAGCGGGGCGTTCGTGTGGACCACCTACGCCGCGCTGCAATCTTTGCAGGCGGGCCTGAACCAGTCAGCCGATCCGGCTGAAATCGCCACCTGGCTGAAAGCGAACTCCGTGGATACCGTCATGGGACCGCTGTCGTGGGATGAGAAGGGTGACTTGAAAGGCTTTGAATTCGGCGTCTTCGACTGGCATGCCAACGGCACGGCGACCGACGCGAAGTAATTTCCACGGCGCCTTTGCGCATTGCAGGTGCATTGGCTGTGTTATTCAACCCCGGTCACTTACGTCGGTAAGCTTCCGGGGATGTCATCCCTTGCCGCCTTCCTGCAACACGAAATTCTTGGGAAAAGGCAGTAGAGAATATAGCCAGCCGGGTAAGGCGAAGCCGCCACCCGGCTTTTTTAACGTTTTTCCCAGCCGTTTTGCTGTGCGGTGAAGCCCAGTACCTGCATAAACGCCGCCATGACGCCCCGGTCTTCCACGCCGACATCCGCCATCCACCAGGAGGAGACGTTCGGATTATCATGGATCACTTCTTCCACCAGATATTTTCCCACCCCCCGACGCCGCGTGACGTCACGGATGCGCAGCGAATCCAGCGCGCCCTGAGTGCCGCTCAGGGTGACCCTTACGGCGCCTAACAACCGCTCATTAAATTGTGCCGCGTAGATCCGGTGCGTTTCATCTACGCTTAAAGAGGCGGCGGAATACTCCGGCCAGATTTTGCCCAGGTCGATCAGATCCTGATCGCTAAAGTGTTCTAAACGAATGATGGTCAGCTTCATCGACAGCATGTCCAAATCACAAAAGAGAGTGCAAGTGTACCGAAATAATTCAACCGGACGCTTTCTCTTTTTTAAATCATTTGGCAGGTGATTAATTTTATGACGGTCAGAACCTCAGTTCGAAACATCAGAGAATGAAAAACAGGCAGGATAATACCCTGGAAGGTAGTGTTTTATTCGGCTCATTGTCCCGTTATTTTATGCTGACAAGTGTGCTTTTTTTTGTTTATCTATGGTGAAAAGCAGAATATTATCTGTTCTTAATAGACTGAAAAATAGAGGTTTTACTCTGTATTTGCGGAAAATACTGCGCTAAACCATTAATCAGACTGGTAAAAATAGTGTAGTGCAAAAAAAGCACAGTCTGCTTTTTAACCATATAAATAGAAAATAAGTACATCACGAATGGGGATTCAGTAAATGAAACGGAATGCGAAAACGGTCATCGCAGGGGTGATTGCACTGGCGATGTCACAGGCGGCAATGGCAGAGGATATTAAAGTTGCTGTTGTCGGCGCGATGTCGGGTCCAGTGGCGCAGTGGGGCGACATGGAATTTAACGGCGCGCGTCAGGCCATCAAAGACATCAACGCTAAAGGCGGCATCAACGGCGACAAGCTGGTCGCTGTGGAATATGACGACGCCTGCGATCCAAAACAGGCCGTGGCGGTGGCGAACAAAATCGTCAACGACGGTATTCAGTATGTGATTGGTCACCTCTGCTCCTCTTCGACTCAGCCTGCGTCGGATATTTACGAAGATGAAGGCATTCTGATGATCTCGCCTGGTGCGACCAACCCGGAACTGACGCAGCGCGGCTACGCGCACATCATGCGTACCGCCGGACTGGACTCTTCTCAGGGACCGACCGCAGCAAAATACATTCTTGAGAGCGTAAAACCGCAGCGCATCGCCATCATTCACGACAAACAACAGTACGGTGAAGGCCTGGCGCGCTCTGTTCAGGATGCGCTGAAAGCGGCAAACGCCAATATCGTCTTCTTTGATGGCATCACCGCAGGTGAGAAAGATTTCTCCGCGCTGCTTGCGCGCCTGAAAAAAGAGAACATCGACTTTGTGTACTACGGCGGCTACTACCCGGAAATGGGGCAGATGCTGCGCCAGGCGCGCTCCGTCGGGCTGAAAACCATGTTCATGGGGCCGGAAGGCGTGGGCAATGCATCGCTGTCGAATATCGCCGGTCAAGCAGCCGAAGGTATGCTGGTCACCATGCCAAAACGCTATGACCAGGATCCGGCCAACAAAGCGATTGTTGATGCGCTGAAAGCCGATAAAAAAGATCCGACTGGTCCGTATGTGTGGATCACCTACGCTGCTGTGCAGTCACTGGCAACGGCAATGGACCGTTCTGGCAGCAAAGCGCCGCTGGATCTGGTGAAAGATTTAAAAGCAAACGGTGCTGATACCGTCATTGGGCCGCTGAAATGGGATGAAAAAGGCGATCTAAAGGGATTTGAATTTGGTGTCTTCCAGTGGCACGCCGATGGGTCATCCACGGCAGCCAAATAATTATCCCACCGCCCGTTCACGCGGGCGGAAATAGAAAGGTTTTTTTATGTCCGAGCAGTTCCTGTACTTTTTGCAGCAGATGTTTAACGGCGTCACGCTGGGAAGCACCTATGCGCTGATCGCCATCGGTTACACCATGGTGTACGGCATTATCGGCATGATCAACTTCGCCCACGGCGAGGTATACATGATCAGTAGCTATGTCTCTTTTATGATTATCGCGGCACTCATGATGATGGGGATCGATACCAGTTGGTTGCTGGTGGCGGCCGGATTCATTGGGGCGATTATCATTGCCAGCGCCTACGGCTGGAGCATTGAGCGGGTGGCGTATCGGCCCGTCCGGAATTCCAAACGTCTGATTGCGCTGATCTCCGCGATTGGGATGTCTATCTTCCTGCAAAACTACGTCAGCCTGACGGAAGGTTCACGTGACGTGGCGCTGCCCAGCCTGTTCAACGGGCAATGGGTCGTGGGGGCCAGCGAAAACTTCTCCGCCTCGATCACCACCATGCAACTGGTCATCTGGGTTGTGACCTTCCTGGCGATGCTGGCACTGACCATTTTTATCCGTTACTCCCGCATGGGACGTGCCTGCCGTGCTTGTGCGGAAGACCTGAAAATGGCCAGCCTGCTCGGGATTAACACGGACCGCGTGATTGCGTTGACCTTTGTGATTGGCGCAGCGATGGCGGCAGTGGCCGGCGTGCTGCTCGGGCAATTCTACGGGGTGATCAACCCCTATATCGGCTTTATGGCCGGGATGAAAGCCTTTACCGCAGCGGTGCTTGGCGGGATCGGCAGCATTCCAGGCGCGATGATCGGCGGCCTGATTCTGGGCGTCGCGGAAGCGCTTTCTTCTGCTTATCTGAGTACGGAATACAAAGACGTGGTGTCGTTCGCCCTGTTGATTCTGGTACTGCTGGTGATGCCGACCGGGATTCTGGGCCGTCCGGAGGTAGAGAAAGTATGAAACCGATGCATTTTGCGATGGCGCTGCTCTCTGCCGCGATGTTCTTCGTGCTGGCGGGCGTCTTTATGGGCGTTCAACTGGAACTGGATGGCACCAAACTGGTGGTGGACACCGCTGCCGACATCCGCTGGCAGTGGGTGTTTATCGGCACTGCCGTGGTCTTTTTCTTCCAGATGCTGCGTCCGGTATTCCAGAAGAGCCTGAAAAGCGTCTCCGGGCCGAAGTTTATTTTGCCAGCGATTGATGGCTCAACCGTAAAGCAGAAGCTGTTCCTGATTGCGCTGCTGGTGATTGCCGTGGCGTGGCCGTTTATGGTCTCGCGCGGCACGGTGGATATCGCCACGCTGACCATGATTTATATCATTCTCGGCCTGGGGCTGAACGTTGTCGTCGGGCTTTCCGGCCTGTTGGTATTAGGCTACGGCGGTTTCTACGCAATTGGCGCGTACACTTTTGCGCTGCTGAACCACTATTACGGTCTCGGCTTCTGGACCTGCCTGCCGCTGGCGGGACTGGTCGCAGCGGCGGCGGGTTTCCTGCTGGGCTTCCCGGTGCTGCGTCTGCGTGGCGACTACCTGGCAATCGTCACCCTGGGATTTGGTGAGATCGTCCGTATTCTGCTGCTCAACAATACTGAAATCACCGGCGGTCCGAACGGCATCAGCCAGATCCCGAAACCGACGCTGTTCGGTCTCGAGTTCAGCCGCAGCGCACGTGAAGGCGGCTGGGATACCTTCAGCAACTTCTTCAATGTGAAATACGATCCGTCCGATCGCGTGATTTTCCTCTATCTGGTCGCGCTGCTGCTGGTGGTGCTGAGCCTGTTTGTGATTAACCGTCTGCTGCGCATGCCGCTGGGACGAGCGTGGGAAGCGCTGCGTGAAGATGAGATCGCCTGTCGCTCTCTGGGTCTGAGCCCCACGCGCATCAAGCTGACCGCCTTTACCATCAGCGCCGCGTTTGCCGGTTTCGCCGGTACGCTGTTCGCGGCGCGTCAGGGGTTTGTCAGCCCAGAATCGTTCACTTTTGCCGAATCGGCGTTTGTGCTGGCGATTGTGGTGCTCGGCGGGATGGGGTCGCAGTTTGCGGTAATCCTCGCAGCCATTCTGTTGGTGGTGTCGCGTGAACTGATGCGTGATTTCAACGAATACAGCATGTTAATGCTGGGTGGTTTGATGGTACTGATGATGATCTGGCGTCCGCAGGGCTTGCTGCCGATGACCCGTCCACAGTTGAAACTGAAAAACGGGGAAGCGAAAGGAGAGCAGGCATGAGTCAGCCATTATTATCGGTTAACGGCCTGATGATGCGCTTCGGCGGTCTGCTGGCGGTGAACAACGTTGAACTGGAGCTGCATCCGCAAGAAATTGTGTCGCTGATTGGGCCGAACGGCGCCGGTAAAACCACGGTGTTTAACTGCCTGACCGGTTTTTATAAGCCGACGGGTGGCACCATTAAGCTTCGCGATCAGCACCTTGAAGGGCTGCCGGGGCAACAAATTGCCCGGATGGGCGTGGTGCGAACTTTCCAGCACGTGCGTCTGTTTCGCGAAATGACGGTGATTGAAAACCTGCTGGTGGCACAGCATCAGCAACTGAAAACAGGCGTGTTTTCCGGTCTACTGAAAACCCCGGCGTTTCGTCGGGCGCAGAGCGAAGCGCTGGATCGCGCGGCCACCTGGCTTGAGCGTATCGGGCTGCTGGAGCATGCGAACCGTCAGGCCAGCAACCTGGCTTATGGCGACCAGCGCCGTCTGGAGATCGCCCGCTGTATGGTGACGCAGCCAGAAATTTTGATGTTGGATGAACCGGCTGCGGGTCTTAACCCGAAAGAGACCAAAGAGCTGGACGAGCTGATTGCCGAACTGCGCAACCATCACAACACCACCATTCTGCTGATTGAGCACGATATGAAGCTGGTGATGGGGATTTCCGACCGTATTTACGTGGTGAACCAGGGCACGCCGCTGGCGAACGGGACGCCGGAACAGATTCGTAATAACCCGGACGTGATCCGTGCATACCTTGGTGAGGCATAAGATGGAAAAAGTCATGTTGTCCTTTGACAAAGTCAGTGCCCACTACGGCAAAATTCAGGCGCTGCACGAGGTGAGCCTGCACATCAATCAGGGAGAAATTGTGACCTTGATTGGTGCCAACGGCGCGGGAAAAACCACGCTGCTTGGCACGCTGTGTGGCGATCCGCGTGCGACCAGCGGTCGGATTGTGTTTGATGACAAAGACATTACCGACTGGCAAACGGCGAAAATCATGCGTGAAGCGGTGGCGATCGTTCCGGAAGGGCGTCGCGTGTTTTCCCGCATGACGGTGGAAGAGAATCTGGCGATGGGCGGTTTTTTTGCCGAGCGCGATCAGTTTCAGGCACGCATCAAGTGGGTATACGAATTATTCCCGCGTCTGCATGAGCGTCGTATTCAGCGTGCGGGCACCATGTCCGGCGGTGAACAGCAGATGCTGGCGATTGGTCGTGCGCTGATGAGTGAACCGCGCCTGCTGCTGCTTGATGAGCCATCTCTGGGGCTGGCGCCGATTATCATCCAGCAGATCTTCGACACTATCGAACAACTGCGCGAGCAGGGAATGACCATCTTCCTCGTTGAGCAGAACGCTAATCAGGCGCTGAAGCTGGCCGATCGTGGCTACGTGCTGGAGAACGGTCATGTCGTTCTCGAAGACACCGGCGACGCATTGCTGGCAAACGAAGCGGTACGCAGCGCGTATTTAGGCGGTTAAGCGGTTTGTGATGCCTGATGGCGGCGCATGGCGTCTTATCCGGCCTACACGACATTCGATATTTACACCTGATGCAGGCCGGGTAAGGCGAAGCCGCCACCCGGCTTTTTTGTTTTCTTGCCACTGAAACGTCATTCATCTGAAGCCTGGCTGTCACCGCTTCGTCATCTGACGGTTATCTTTCTGTCATTCGCGCATGTCATGTTACCTCGCGAGCATAAAACGCGTGATTTCGCGCATCCGGCACAATAAGAGAGATGATGACAATGACATCGTTACGACACACAGCTTTGGGTCTGGCGGTTGGTCTGGCTTTTGCGACAAACGCAATGGCCGTTACCACCATTCCGTTCTGGCATTCCATGGAAGGGGAGTTGGGTAAAGAAGTTGACTCCCTGGCGCAACGTTTCAACGACACCCACCCGGATTACAAGATTGTGCCGGTGTACAAAGGTAACTACGAGCAGAGCCTGAGCGCCGGTATCGCCGCGTTCCGTACCGGAAATGCACCGGCGCTGCTGCAGGTTTATGAAGTCGGCACCGCGACGATGATGGCCTCAAAAGCGATTAAACCGGTTTACGAAGTGTTCAAGGATGCGGGCATCAACTTCGACGAGTCACAGTTTGTTCCGACCGTTTCCGGTTACTACACCGATTCGAAATCCGGGCATCTGTTGTCTCAGCCATTTAACAGCTCTACGCCGGTGCTGTACTACAACAAAGACGCCTTCAAAAAAGCGGGCTTAGATCCGGAGCAGCCGCCGAAAACCTGGCAGGATCTGGCGGATTACACCGCGAAGCTGAAAGCCGCAGGGATGAAGTGTGGCTACGCCAGCGGCTGGCAGGGGTGGATCCAGATTGAAAACTTCAGCGCCTGGCACGGCCTGCCGGTGGCGACCAAAAACAACGGCTTCGACGGCACCGATGCGGTACTGGAGTTCAACAAGCCGGAGCAGGCGAAGCATATCGCGCTGCTTGCCGATCTGAACAAGAAGGGCGACTTCAGCTACTTCGGACGTAAAGACGAATCCACCGAGAAGTTCTACAACGGTGACTGCGCCATTACCACCGCCTCGTCCGGTTCGCTTGCAGATATCCGTCATTACGCCAAATTCAACTATGGCGTAGGCATGATGCCTTACGATGCGGACGCCAAAGGCGCACCGCAGAACGCCATCATCGGCGGCGCGAGCCTGTGGGTAATGCAGGGCAAAGACAGCGACACCTACAAAGGCGTGGCCGAGTTCCTCGACTTCCTGGCAAAACCGGAAAATGCGGCCGAATGGCATCAGAAAACCGGTTATCTGCCGATCACCAAAGCGGCTTATGACCTGACTCGTGAGCAGGGCTTCTATGACAAGAATCCCGGGGCAGACATTGCGATCCGTCAGATGCTGAACAAACCGCCGTTGCCGTTCACCAAAGGGCTGCGACTGGGCAATATGCCGCAGATTCGCACCATCGTTGATGAAGAACTGGAAAGCGTGTGGACCGGCAAAAAAACGCCACAGCAGGCGCTGGACTCTGCGGTAGAACGTGGTAATCAGTTGCTGCGCCGCTTTGAGCAGTCGACCAAATCGTAATCTGTGACTTGCCCGGTGGCGCGTAGCGATCCGGGCCTAAAACGAACTACATGCAGGCCGGGTAAGGTGTAGCCGTCACCCGGCACAGTTCAGGACAACTATCTCAATGTCATCATCCCGTCCGGTGTTTCGCTCGCGTTGGCTGCCTTATTTGCTGGTTGCGCCACAGCTGGCGATCACCGTTATTTTCTTTATCTGGCCTGCAGGCGAAGCGTTGTGGTACTCGCTACTAAGCGTCGATCCGTTTGGGCTTTCCAGTCAGTTCGTGGGACTGGATAATTTCGTCACGCTGTTTCATGACCGCTACTATCTCGACGCTTTCTGGACGACGATCAAATTCAGCGCGCTGGTGACCTTCAGCGGCCTGCTGGTATCGTTGTTCTTCGCAGCGCTGGTGGATTACGTCGTGCGCGGCAGTCGTCTGTATCAGACGCTGATGCTACTGCCCTATGCCGTGGCGCCTGCGGTAGCCGCCGTGCTGTGGATTTTCCTGTTTAACCCAGGACGTGGGCTAATTACCTACTTCCTTGAGCAGTTTGGTTATGACTGGAACCATGCACAGAACAGCGGGCAGGCGATGTTCCTGGTAGTTTTTGCCTCCGTCTGGAAGCAGATTAGTTACAACTTCCTTTTCTTCTTTGCCGCGTTGCAATCGATCCCACGTTCGCTGGTTGAAGCCGCCGCGATCGATGGCGCAGGGCCTGTTCGTCGCTTTTTCAGGCTGGCGTTACCGCTGATCGCGCCGGTGAGTTTCTTCCTGCTGGTGGTCAATCTGGTCTACGCCTTCTTCGATACGTTCCCGGTGATCGATGCCGCGACCGCAGGCGGCCCGGTTCAGGCTACTACGACGCTGATTTATAAGATCTATCGTGAAGGGTTTGCTGGGCTGGATCTCTCTGCGTCCGCCGCGCAGTCGGTGGTACTGATGTTCCTCGTCATCATTCTGACGGTGGTGCAGTTCCGCTATGTGGAAAGTAAGGTGCGTTACCAATGATTGAGAACCGTCGCGGGCTGACAATATTCAGCCACACCATGCTGATTCTGGGGATTGTCGTAATTTTGTTCCCGCTGTACGTCGCGTTTGTCGCGGCGACGCTGGACAACAACGCGGTGTTTGAAACGCCGATGACGCTTATCCCTGGTACGCATCTGCTGGAAAACATGAAAAACATCTGGGCCAACGGCGTCGGTGTGAACAGCGCGCCGTTCTGGCTGATGATGCTCAACAGCTTCATCATGGCGTTTGGCATTACGGTGGGGAAAATCGCGGTCTCGATGCTTTCTGCCTTTGCTATCGTCTGGTTTCGTTTTCCGCTGCGTAACCTGTTCTTCTGGATGATTTTTATCACCCTGATGCTGCCGGTCGAAGTGCGTATTTTCCCGACGGTGGAAGTGATTGCCAATTTGAATATGCTCGACAGTTACGCAGGATTGACGCTACCGCTGATGGCATCGGCGACCGCCACTTTTCTGTTCCGCCAGTTCTTTATGACCCTGCCGGATGAGCTGATCGAAGCGGCGCGCATTGATGGCGCTTCGCCGATGAGATTTTTCTGCGACATCGTGCTGCCGTTGTCGAAAACCAATCTGGCGGCGCTGTTCGTCATCACCTTTATCTACGGCTGGAACCAGTATCTGTGGCCGTTGCTGATTATTACCGACGTCAATCTGGGGACTGCCGTGGCGGGGATCAAAGGCATGATTGCCACTGGCGAAGGTACCACCTTGTGGAATCAGGTGATGGCGGCAATGCTGCTCACCCTTATCCCACCCGTAGTCATTGTTTTAGCCATGCAGCGCGCGTTTGTCCGCGGCCTGGTCGATAGTGAGAAATAAGATGGCAGGTTTAAAATTACAGGCAGTAACCAAAAGCTGGGATGGCAAAACCCAGGTGATTCAACCGCTGACGCTGGACGTGGCGGACGGTGAGTTCATTGTGATGGTCGGCCCGTCCGGCTGCGGGAAATCAACGCTTCTGCGGATGGTGGCCGGGCTGGAGCACGTCACCAGCGGCGATATCTGGATTGACCGTCAGCGCGTGACTGAAATGGAGCCGAAAGACAGGGGCATCGCGATGGTCTTCCAGAACTATGCGCTCTACCCGCACATGAGCGTGGAAGAGAACATGGCGTGGGGGCTGAAAATCCGTGGGATGGGCAAGGGACACATCGAACAGCGGGTGAAAGAAGCGGCGCGTATTCTCGAACTGGACGGTCTGCTCAAACGTCGTCCGCGCGAACTCTCCGGCGGTCAGCGCCAGCGTGTGGCGATGGGGCGTGCCATTGTGCGCGACCCTGCGGTTTTCCTGTTTGATGAGCCGCTGTCGAACCTCGATGCCAAACTGCGCGTGCAGATGCGTCTGGAGCTTCAGCACCTGCACCGTCGTCTGAAAACCACCTCGCTATACGTGACCCACGATCAGGTCGAAGCGATGACGCTCGCCCAGCGCGTGATGGTGATGAATAAAGGTATTGCCGAGCAGATTGGCACGCCGGTAGAGGTCTATGAAAAACCGGCCAGCCGCTTTGTGGCGAGCTTTATCGGCAGCCCGGCGATGAACCTGCTGGAAGGACGTATCAGCCATGCGGATACGCACTTCGAACTGGAAAGCGGCATGGCGCTGCCCATCAATTGGTACTATCGTGGCTACGCCGGGCGAAAAATGACGCTGGGTATCCGCCCGGAACATATTACGCTAAGCTCCCAGGCGGAGGGCGGTGTGCCGCTGGTGATGGACACGCTGGAGATGTTGGGCGCCGATAATCTGGCGCACGGTCGCTGGGGCGATCAGAAACTGGTGGTGCGTCTGGCCCATCAGGAACGCCCAAAGGCAGGCAGCACGCTGTGGCTGCATCTGCCGGAAAATCATTTGCACCTTTTTGATGGTGAAACAGGACAACGTGTATGAGTAACTGGCCGTATCCCCGCATCGTCGCCCATCGCGGCGGCGGTAAACTGGCGCCGGAAAATACGCTGGCGGCGATCGACGTCGGCGCGCATTACGGGCACACCATGATCGAGTTCGACGCGAAGCTGTCGAAGGACGGGGAAATTTTCCTGCTGCACGACGATAACCTTGAGCGCACCAGCAACGGCTGGGGCGTGGCGGGAGAGCTCAACTGGCAGGATTTGCTGCGGGTGGATGCCGGTGGCTGGTACAGCGGCGAGTTTAAAGGCGAACCGCTGCCGTTGCTCTCGCAGGTGGCCGCGCGTTGTCGCCAGCATGGCCTGATGGCCAATATCGAAATTAAACCGACTACCGGAACCGGACCGCTGACGGGGAAAGTGATTGCTCTCGCCGCGCGTGAGCTGTGGCAGGGGATGACTGCGCCGCTGCTGTCGTCATTTGAAATTGATGCGCTGGAAGCGGCGCAGGCCGCCGTACCAGAGCTGCCGCGAGGGTTGTTACTTGACGAGTGGCGTGATGACTGGCGCGAACTGACCACTCGCCTGGCGTGCGTGTCGATTCACCTGAATCACAAGCTACTGGATGAAGCGTGGGTCAGACAGCTTAAAGCGGCGGGATTACATATTCTGGTCTACACCGTCAACAAACCCCAGCGTGCGGCTGAACTGCTACGCTGGGGCGTGGACTGCATCTGTACGGATGCGATTGACGTGATTGGCCCGGACTTTACTGCTGCGGATTAAGCATATCGCCATTCTGCCGCGGCGGTAGCATGTGCTGCTGGCCGCTCTCCAGACGCGTACCGCCGCTCAACATGCCGCCGTTGGTATTGGGCAACGGCTGCTCGCGTACCTGACCCTGCTGGATCCGCTGCTGATTGTTGTTCATCTGTGTTTGCAGATTTTGCTGCTGAAGCTGCGTCTGCGTTTTTAACTGCTGATTCAGCATTCCTTTCTGCTGGATCTGCTGCGTCTGCATCTGCGTCTGCATCCGTTGCTGGCTGGGGATCTGATAGCCCGGCTGGTTCGGATTGTTCAGCGTGTTAATCGGCTGTGCGAGACAGGCAAACGGCAGTAGCGCTGTCAAAATTACGTATCGTTTCATCATCATTCCTCCACTGAGGTCTCTCTTAAGTTTACCCCTTTCCCGGCGAAACGAGGATCATTTCAGAGTTATGCACCAGGCTTAGTGGGGGGCTGACCCCACATCTTTGGAGAATAACGATGACGAAACCGACGTTTTTACGCCGGGTAGCCCTTGCTGCTCTGCTCTCAGGAAGCTGTTTCAGTGTGCTCGCCGCCCCCCCTCCACCCCCTCCGGTGTCGTATGGGGTGGAAGAGGATGTGTTCCATCCCGTTCGCGCCAGGCAGGGAATGGTGGCCTCGGTAGATGCCATGGCCACGAAGGTTGGGGTGGATATTCTCAAACAGGGCGGGAACGCCGTGGATGCTGCGGTCGCCGTAGGGTATGCGCTGGCGGTAACGCATCCGCAGGCCGGGAATCTGGGCGGCGGCGGTTTTATGTTGCTGCGTACTAAAGACGGCAAGACCACGGCGATCGATTTTCGCGAAATGGCGCCCGCTAACGCCACGCGCGATATGTTCCTTGACGACCAGGGCAATCCGGACAGTAAAAAATCGCTGACCTCCCATCTGGCGTCCGGCACGCCGGGCACCGTGGCCGGGTTCTCTCTGGCGCTGGAAAAATATGGCACCCTGCCGCTCAACAAGGTGGTGCGTCCGGCGATCAAACTGGCGGAAGAGGGCTTTATAGTTAACGATGCGCTGGCGGACGATCTAAAAACCTACGGCAGTGAAGTCATTCCGAATCACGAAAACAGCAAAGCCATTTTCTGGAAGGACGGTGAGCCGCTGAAAAAGGGCGACAAACTGGTACAAAAAAATCTGGCGAAAAGCCTGGAGTTGATTGCGGAAAAGGGGCCGGATGCCTTTTATAAAGGGGAGATTGCCGACCAGATTGCGCAGGAGATGCAGAAAAATGGCGGGCTGATGACCAAAGAGGATTTGGCGGGCTATAAAGCGGTAGAGCGCACGCCAATTAGCGGTGACTATCGCGGATATCAGGTCTTCTCGATGCCACCGCCGTCCTCTGGCGGGATCCACATCGTGCAAATCCTGAATATCCTTGAAAACTTCGACATGAAACAATACGGCTTCGGCAGTGCGGACGCCATGCAGGTGATGGCGGAAGCGGAGAAACAGGCCTACGCCGATCGTTCGGAATACCTGGGCGACCCGGATTTTGTGAAGGTGCCGTGGCAGGCGCTGACCAACAAAGATTACGCCAAATCGATTGCCGAACGGATCGATATCAACAAGGCGAAACCCTCCAGCGAAATTCGCCCTGGCAAACTGGCGCCCTACGAGAGTAACCAGACCACTCACTTCTCGGTGGTGGATAAAGACGGTAACGCCGTGGCGGTCACTTATACCCTCAACACCACCTTCGGGACCGGCATTGTGGCGGGGGATACCGGCATTCTGCTGAATAACGAGATGGATGACTTCTCAGCTAAGCCGGGCGTGCCAAATGTCTATGGTCTGGTGGGAGGCGATGCCAACGCCGTTGGGCCGAAGAAACGTCCGCTGTCGTCAATGTCGCCCACCATCGTGGTGAAAGACGGTAAAACCTGGCTGGTTACGGGCAGTCCGGGTGGGAGCCGGATTATCACGACTGTGCTGCAAATGGTGGTCAACAGCATCGATTTCGGGATGAATGTGGCGGAAGCGACCAACGCGCCGCGTTTCCATCATCAGTGGCTGCCGGATGAGCTGCGTGTGGAGAAAGGCTTTAGTCCGGATACCCTCAAACTACTTGAGCAAAAAGGGCAGAAGGTTGCGCTGAAAGAAGCGATGGGTAGCACACAGAGCATTATGGTAGGTCCGGACGGCGCGCTGTATGGCGCATCAGACCCACGCACTGTGGACGATTTAACGGCAGGGTATTGATTTTGTTGCCGGGTGGCGGCTTCGCCTTACCCGGCCTACGTTTGTGCAGCTGTAGGCCCGGTAAGCGTAGCGCCACCGGGCAATTTGTCACTTCATCCGCGCCATAAAATAGGCATCGACGTACTCGCCGTTACGCAGGCCGTACTTCTTGCCGGTGCCTTCAATTTCAAAACCATATTTTTTATACACGGCTATGGCGGGGGCGTTATCGACAAACACCGTTAATTCGATGCGTTCAACGCGCAGCCAGTTGTCGCACATGTCGATCATGGTCCGCATTAATGCGCTGGCGACACCGCGGTTTTGCCATTGCGCATCAACACAAATACCGAAATCGGCGACGTGACTCCTGCGTGGACGCTGAACGACGGCAATGCACAAATGTCCAACCACGCGATCGTCAATGCAGGCCACAAGTTGTTTGATGCCGGGCTGTTCGGCGAGTCGCGCCTGCCACATCTCACTGGATGGATGAGGAACCTGTAGCGTGTTGTGATACACCTCCGGCTGGGCATGGATCTGACGAATCGCGTCGTAATCTTTGGTTTCAGCATGGCGTATCACTATCTCACTCATTCCCGATCTCCTTTAGGGGTTATTGAGTCTTTACAGTCGCTGAGATTAAAAATGTCGTCAACTGCATTTTTTTGAAGAAATCGCTGGACAACTGCGAATGAGAATGATTATTATTGCTTTGCGTTCAGGAAGACCCTTGCGGAGAACCTGAAAGCACGACATTGCTCACATTGCTTCCAGTATTATTTTAGCCAGCCGGGTGCTGGCTTTTTTTTGGTTTTTTTCAGCCAGGCTGACTTGTTATTTTGTCCCGGGGAAGTGCCCGAGCTCCTCACGAATGGAAGGGACTTCCCCTGATTATGCGCCTGATTAACTCTTGTGCAATCATGGGGTAAACACAACCCCGGAGGGATTCGTTATGACCATTACTACTGTCGGTATCGATCTTGCTAAAAATGTGTTCGCTGTTCATTGCGTTGACCAGAATGGCAAAACCGTTCTGGTTAAATCCAGAGTAACCCGCGCAGCTCTTCCCGGGCTGATTGCTGGTTTGCCGCCCTGTGTTATCGGGATGGAGGCGTGCTCCGGGGCTCATTACTGGGCAAGACTGTTTCGGCAGTATGGTCATGAGCCGCGTCTGATGGCCGCTAAATTTGTATCGCCTTACCGCATCGCTGGTAAATCAGGGAAAAATGATGCAGCTGATGCTCAGGCTATCTGCGAGGCGGTTCGTCGCCCACATATGCGGTTTGTGCCGGTTAAGGATAAGAGCCAGCAGGCAATGCAGTGTCTGCATCGTACCCGACAGGGTTTTATCGAAGAGAAAACAGCAACATATAATCGTCTCCGGGGGTTGATATCTGAATTCGGCGTTATCGCCCCACAAAGTACAGATGCCCTGCGCCACATAGTTTTTGAGCAGAAGAATTCTTTACCACTTCAGGTTCAGCAATGTGTTGATGATTTGCTGGAGCACGTTGCTCGCATTGAAGATAACATCGCTGAATATGACCGAATTTTGTCCCGCATGGCCAAAACAGATCATCGCAGTCAGCGGCTGATGGAATTGAAGGGCGTTGGCCCCACAACGGCCTGTGCGCTGGTCGCCAGTATCGGTAATGCACATGATTTTAAGAATGGGCGCCAGCTGGCAGCCTGGCTGGGACTGACACCATCGCAGTACAGCAGCGGCGGAAAGTCGAAGCTTGGCAGGATAACGAAAGCTGGCGATTCGTATCTGAGAACACTTCTGGTTCAGGGTGCCCGCTCGGTACTGATCGGGGCGGAGAAAAGGACTGATTTATTCAGTCGTTGGGTCTGCTCACTGGTCGAACGCAGAGGATACTGGCGCGCTGTTGTTGCCATCGCTGCCAAAAATGCAAGACTGTGCTGGGCATCATTGCATTACGGTGATGATTTCAGGTTGTACTCAGCCAGCTAAAGTACAAAGCTGTATGACCATCTGATCTGCAACTCGTTGATGATAAAGGGTTAGACCCCGTGAGGTATATCTGCTTATTGTACAGGGCAAGTGTACCCGACTAACGAACTAGAGCCTCACGAGCGTCTTTCATCAGGGTCCGAATCGATGACGATTCATCATGACCGTTTATAGTACCGCAGTCTCTCCCCTTTATTTTTTTACTATAGTGCAGACAGAAACCGTAAACACCGGCGTTGACATGCCGGGGAAGCCCTTATAGTACA
>NZ_JAOWCD010000050.1:0-10254 GCF_030337175.1 Citrobacter sp. Ca225
AAAATCGGCCCAGATCCGCGAAATTTTAATCAGCGAGTCAGCTTGGGAAGAAATGACCTGCTTATTCGCACCTTCCTTAGCCAATTGGTTAGAAACTTATATTGGAAAGGATGGAACCGGCGATGATGATAGCTGTGTTTCAATTATTGATCTTTCTTTAGTACCAACAGAAATTACTCATCTTGTGACAGCTGTTATTTCAAGGATTGTGTTTGAATCATTGCAACGTTATAGGCGGCTATATAATAAATCTTTACCTACGGTACTTGTCGCTGAAGAAGCACATACATTTATTAAACGGTATCGTGATGACTCTGAAAATCAGGATGTCGCAGCCGTTTGCTGCCAAGTGTTTGAGAAAATCGCACGAGAAGGCAGAAAGTTTGGTCTTGGTATGGTGATTTCCTCACAACGACCATCAGAGTTATCACCTACGGTTTTGTCTCAATGTAATACTTTTCTTTTGCATCGAATTAGTAACGACAAAGATCAGGAGCAAGTTCATAAAATGGTACCTGATAATTTGCGAGGATTACTCCGTGAACTACCTTCATTACCATCCCAACATGCAATACTGATGGGCTGGGCATCTGAACTTCCTGTCCTAGTTAAAATGAAAAATTTGACGAAAGAGCAGCAACCTCATTCTGATGACCCTGACTTCTGGGATGTTTGGACAAGAAAGTATGCGGATGGGAAGTTGGTCGAGAGAACTGTCGATTGGGAAGCTGTTGTAAAGGAATGGCAACAAAAGTGATCTGCAGCAGAAAATGAAAGCGGGAGAGCAGATCGGAATTGAAGGAACTTTATGCCATCAATCTACTTGGTGTTGCGTTCCATTGTCCCTCCCCCCATGACGACTGAAGTGGCTGCAAACGCAGTACCTAACAATCTCAATATAAACAATGAACTAACCTCTTAGCGTGGTTTTTTGCATCATTGGCCCTCAAACCCCGAAACTCGTTTCTGCCTGTGCGACGAGGCAAGGTTAGATATTCTTCAGCCGGTGCGTTGTCCGGCACTCGTGCGCCGTTAGATTCAAAGAATATCGGGCTGAAGCTAATAGCTCCGTCTATAAATTTGTCTGCAAAGTAGAGAGTGAAGTGACGGCTTCTGCTATCCAACGTGGACATTGAAATGGTAACGAAAGAAGAGAGCGCAACGGTTTTAAAAGCTCTGCTTACGAGAGGGTCTGATGGGTCATCTTCGAATGTCGAAGGCATCATTGGCATTTGAGCAACGTTATAGCGCTCGCGGCTGCTTAGAAAGTTTGTGCGTAACTGCATACAGCTCAGTGGCCGAATTTCTCTGCCATCTCCGATAACCTGAATGAACCGGCCAGGCATGGTGTTCTTGTATTGGATACGCTGGTAAGTGAAAGAGATATCACTGTTCATCATCGACCTTTCAAATGCCTCCGTTAAGCAGGCCGGCATCCTTGTGCTGAAGCGATTACTGGCGTGATCTTCATAGCCCCGTAATTGTGCTTTGTACCTTTCAAAAGCATCCCAATCGTTCATTCTTGCCATATTTGCCTCAACAAAAAAGGGGCCGAAGCCCCTTTGGTATTTGCGCTATAAGTAAGGTTTGGAGTTCGACGATGTCAGCTACCGATTGCAGACATAATCTGCTGCGTACACAGCGTAGAGCGGGCTGGGGACTGTTAGCGGAGTCTTTAAGTGAATAAATAAACCCAACCCGCTCTACGATGTGCTGTTCCCCCGGAGGGGAACAGACACGCAACTTAGTTCTTACCGGTGTTTACGGTAACGCCCTGGCGGTTAGATTCCGCTTTAGCGATTTCCAGACGAGTGTCACGTTCAGCTTTCACTTCGCCCTGCAGCTGAGTCACCTGCGCTTCGAGGAACTCAATGCGGTTGTCTTTGG
Organism: Citrobacter sp. Ca225; assembly: GCF_030337175.1. NCBI lineage: Bacteria > Pseudomonadati > Pseudomonadota > Gammaproteobacteria > Enterobacterales > Enterobacteriaceae > Citrobacter > Citrobacter sp. Ca225. The sequence goes on from NZ_JAOWCD010000050.1 coordinate 1,888, forward strand.
CTTTGCTGTTTGCGTTCAGTTCAGCCATTTCAACACGGTGATCGCCCTGCAGCTGAGCAATCTGAGCTTTGGAAGCAGAGTCAGCCTGACGGAATGCAGAGGTACGCGCTTCTTCAACTGCCTGCTCATTGCCTGCTTCAGCGTTCACTGCACGAGTGTTCAGCTGGTTCAGATCAGCAACGGAGATGGTCGCCAGGCCACGAGCTTTCATCAGGTCAGCCAGTACGCGGTCTTCGTTTTCGATAACACGCAGTCGCAGCTGGGCAGCACCTTCACGCTCTTTGGTGTTGATCTGGTTATCCAGGTCGGCCAGCTGGGATTGCTTGAACTCAATTTCTTCGGCTAGGTTGACGTTAGACTGCGCCAGAGCTGTCAGCTCGACTGCAACCTTGCTCAGATCGGCAACAGCTTTAACAACGCCTTTAGCTGAACGGTCGGACGCGGTGATAACCTTTTTGGGGACGTCTCAGAAAACGGAAAATAAAGCACGTTAAGCCCATTGCAGACTCTAGATATTGACGAGTACGTCGGGTTTTCTCTTGTTTGAGTTGCCTCTTGTGGTAAGATAGTAATCAATTACTATCTTACCAGGAGTGCTCGTGGACACCCATCCAAAGCATCTGCCGGCCGATGAACGTCGTGCCGTAACTGTCGAGTCCGTCGTGGCGCTTGCCGGTTCACAAAACCCAAGCGAGATAACCACTGCGGCTATCGCTAAACACATGAACTTGACCCAGGGTGCGCTGTTTCGGCACTTCCCGAACAAGGAAGCCATTTGGCAGGCGGTCATGGAGTGGGTAGCAGAGCGCCTATTAGCCAGAATCGATCGATCCGCACAAGGAATCGAGTCGCCCTTGGCAGCCATGGAGGCGATGTTCATGAGTCATATCGAATTCGTAGCTGAGCACCCAGGCGTGCCAAGAATGATGTTTGGTGAGCTTCAGCGTGCCGAATCGACACCGGCCAAGCGCATGGTGCAAACCTTGATTCAGCGCTACGGCGAACGTTTGCATCGTCTCATCGAGAAAGGCAAGGCCAGCGGCGAGTTGTCTCCCTCGCTTGACAACGAGGCGGCGGCAACGCTGTTCATTGGCACGATCCAGGGCTTGGTCATGCAATCGCTGTTGGCGGGTGATGTGGGACGTATGCACCGCGATGCGCCGCGCGTCTTTGCAATTTATCGGCGTGGCATAAGGAGTGCGCAATGAAAAAGTTACCCTTGCAAGGCCGCACCCTGGCACTGCTTGCCGTCATCATTCCTTTGCTGGTGCTTTTTATTTATGTCGGTCTGCGATCAGGGCCGCTCGCCCCGGTCGCTGTGACGGTGGCAAGCGTGGAATCACAGGCTATCACACCGGCGCTGTTCGGCATCGGCACGGTGGAGGCGCGCTACACCTACAAGATCGGACCGACGTTTGCCGGGCGCGTCAAACGCCTGGAGGTGCATGTAGGCGACCAGGTCAAGGCCGGACAGGTGCTCGGCGAGATGGAGCCGGTCGACCTTGATGATCGGGTGCGCTCACAGGAGTCTGTATTCAAGCGGGCGGAAGCGGCTTTGCGCGAGGCAGAAGCCCGGCAAGCCTACGCGCAAACCCAGGCGCGCCGCTATGAGCAATTGTTTGCGGTGCGCTCGACCAGCGAGGAAATCGTCACCACCAAGCGGCAGGAACTGCAGATCGCCGATGCCGCCCTATCCGCCGCTCGGGAAGATATTGCCCGGGCACGCTCCGACCGCGAAGCACTCGTCGCGCAGCGGAGCAATCTGCGCCTGATCGCGCCGGTCGACGGTGTAGTCGCCGTGCGCGATGCCGATCCCGGCACGACCATCGTCGCGGGCCAGGCCGTGGTGGAAGTGATCGACCCCAAGAGTTTGTGGATCAATGTGCGCTTCGACCAGATCAGCGCATCGGGGCTGGCTGGGGGGCTGCCGGCTCATATCGTCCTGCGTTCGCGTGGTGGCCAGACCTTGAAAGGTCGCGTGCTGCGGGTGGAACCCAAGGCCGACGCGGTAACCGAGGAAACGCTTGCCAAGGTGACATTCGATAACAAACCAGAACCTTTGCCACCAGTGGGTGAACTGGCCGAAGTCACGGTTGACTTGCCGGCGCTCCCGGCCGCTCCACTGATCCCCAACGCTGCCGTCCAGCGTGAAGGCGATAAAGTTGGTGTCTGGCAAATCGTGGATGGTGATCTGCATTTCTCCCCGGTCAAGCTCGGCACTTCCGACCTCAATGGTTACGTGCAGGTGCGCGAAGGGCTCAAGAATGGGGACCAGGTTGTGACCTATAGCGAAAAGGCACTGACGGCGCGCAGCCGCATCCATGTGGTCGAGCATATCCCGGGAGTTTCACGATGATCAGCCTGGCCGGCCGCGACATTCTCCATGCCTGGGGGAAATTCGTCTTCACCGGCATCGGTCTGGGTCTGCTGATCGGCGTCACCCTAGTCATGGCTGGGGTGTACCGAGGCATGGTGGACGACGGCAAGGCGTTGCTCGACAACAGTGGCGCTGACCTTTGGGTGGTGCAAAAGGATACTCTGGGTCCTTATGCGGAGTCGTCCAGCCTCAACGATGACGTGTATCGCGCCATTCTCGCCATGCCGGGAGTCTCACAGGCAGCGAACGCGACCTACCTGACCATGCAGGTACGCAAGGGCGAGAGTGATGTACGCACCATGGTGGTCGGCATCGCGCCCGGTGCGTTGGGGGCTACACCCGGATGGCCTCCTTATCTCGTCGCTGGACGCCAGATCACGCGCGGTCACTACGAGGCTGTGGCCGACATCGCCACCGGCTTCAAACTGGGAGATCGTCTTGCCATTCGCCGCAATCATTACACCGTCGTGGGGCTGACACGGCGCATGGTGTCGTCCAGCGGCGACCCGATGGTATTCATTCCGCTCAAAGATGCCCAGGAGGCCCAGTTCCTCAAGGACAACGATGCCATCTGGCAAAGCCGGCGTCGCACCGAAGCCAACCCGGTCTTCAATCGACCCGGTGATCCAGGTTTGCTGGATGCCGTGATTGCTTCACAGAGCAGCAACGCGTTCGTCAATGCCGTGCTGGTCACTCTGAAACCTGGTCATGCGCCGGACGAGGTTGCCGAATCCATCCAGCGCTGGAAGCGTTTGACGGTCTACACCCGGGCACAGATGGAAGACATCCTCGTCGGCAAGCTGATCGCCACCTCGGCCAAGCAGATCGGCATGTTCCTTGTGATTCTGGCCATCGTTAGCGCGGCCATCGTTGCCTTCATCATCTATTCGCTGACGATGGACAAAATCCGTGAGATCGCGGTGTTGAAGCTCATCGGCACACGCAACCGAACCATCGCCGCGATGATCATGCAGCAGGCGCTCGCCCTGGGCGTGATTGGCTTCGTGGTCGGCAAGATCACAGCCACCTTTTCAGCACCGGCTTTTCCAAAATATGTCCTGCTCACGCCAATGGATTCTGTCGCCGGTTTTTTTGCCGTGCTCGTGATCTGCGTTCTAGCTAGCCTCGTCGCCATTCGCATAGCACTCAAGGTCGATCCGGCCGAAGCCATTGGAGGTTGAGATGAGTGGCAAAGGGATACACATCGAAAGTTTAAGCAAGCGGTATGGCGATGGTGACACCGCTGTCTTTGCCTTGAGAGACGTGAATATGCATGTTGCGCCTGGTGAAGTGGTGGGACTGATCGGCCCTTCCGGGTCCGGCAAGAGCACGCTGCTCAAGTGTCTGGGTGCGGTGATCGAACCGACCGCCGGTCGCATGACGCTGGGCGATGAAGTGATCTACGCCGATGGCTGGAAAGTCCGCGACCTGCGCGCCTTACGGCGTGACAAGATCGGTTTCGTTTTCCAGGCGCCGTACCTGATTCCGTTTCTCGATGTCACCGACAACGTGGCGCTGCTGCCGATGCTTGCAGGCGTCGCGAATGGAGAGTCGCGCGCGAAGGCACTGGAATTGCTCACAGCGCTTGATGTGCAACACCGAGCTCGCGCAATGCCCTCGCAACTCTCCGGTGGCGAGCAGCAACGGGTCGCCATCGCGCGCGGACTGGTCAATCGTCCGCCGGTGATCCTGGCCGATGAACCCACTGCGCCGCTGGATTCCGAGCGCGCCATGGCTGTAATCCGCATCCTCAACGACATGGCCCGGAAGTTCGAGACCGCCATCATCGTCGTCACCCATGACGAAAAGATCATCCCCACATTCAAGCGCATCTACCACATCCGCGACGGCGTGACCCATGAGGAAGCTGGCGAAGGGCGGGAGTTCGAATGAGAGAACGATTGAATTACAGGAGAATTTCATGACCCACCGCAAACACAGCCACGCATTTGGAACTATCACCCTGACCGTTACGGCCTGCCTGCTTTTATGGGGTTTTCAGTTGCCAGCTTGGGCTGGTGACGCTACCCAGGTTGAGCCACTGGCGCTACGCAAGATCATGCAGGAACTCGGGCGCAACATGCAGGCTATTACCGGTGCGATTTCGCAGGAGGAATGGGTTCAGGTCGTTCAGCTCGCCCCAAAAGTTGCTGCACACCCCGAGCCACCGCTTACTGAAAAAATGCGCATCCTTGCTTACCTCGGCGCTGATGCGACCAAGTTCAGAAACTTTGACGCGCAGACTCACGAGGCGGCGCTGGCCATGAAGCTGGCTGCTGCGAGCAGCGACGGCAAGGCGGTGACCCAATCATTCGCCCACGTGCAGGAAAGCTGCTTGGGCTGCCACCAAGCTTTCCGTAAACCTTTCGTGGAGCATTTTTATGGAGCACGCTAAAACATGCCAGCGCCCCATCAGCCTCGAAAGACGGCTTGCGGCAACTTACCTGGTAGCTGGTCTGGTCACCGCCGGTCTGGCCGGCTGCGCCGCCGGCCCTGATTTTCAGCGTCCCACCGCACCCGATGTGGCTCGCTACACTGCAACACCGGTAGCTGATAGAACCGTGTCCGCTCCCACGCAGTTCGGCGAAACACAACGTCTAGTCGAAGGGCTTCCGATCGAAACGCAATGGTGGCAAAGCTTGGGTTCATCCGCACTCGACGGACTGATAAACGAAGCTTTCCATGTCAGCCCGACGCTGGCGAGCATCAGCGCCAATTTGCGACAGGCGCAGGAGCTTCTTGCCGCACAGGCGGGCTCGACGCAATATCCACAGGTAGATGTCGCACTGGGATCTCAGCGCCAGCAAATGAGTCCCAGTAGCCAAGGGTTGAGCGGAGACGCACGTCAATTCAGCCTCTACAACGCCAGCGTTGGCGTGCATTACAACCTCGATCTGGCTGGCGGCAACCGGCGCGCACTCGAAGCCTTGGCTGCTCGCGCCGACTACCGTCGCTTCGAACTGAATGCTGCGCGCCTGGCCCTTGCCGGCAACATGGCAACCGCTGCCATTACCCGAGCACGCCTCGCCGCGCAACTAGAAGCCACTACTGCCATTTTGCGCGTGCAGGATGAGCAACTGCGCCTAGCCCATGAACGCGTGCGTATCGGTCAGGCCTCACCTGATGAAGCGTTGAGCCTACAAGCTCAGGCGGAGCAAACGCGGGCAGAACTGCCTGCGCTGCGTAAACAACTGCAACAAACCGAACATCTACTGGCGGTGCTAGCCGGTCGTGCCCCAGGCACGGGTGGCATCCCGGCCTTCACTCTGGCCGATTTCACTCTACCCGTCGAGATGCCGCTCGTCGTGCCCTCAGAACTGGTGCGCCGCCGACCGGATATCCAGGCGTCAGAGGCGCTGTTGCATGCGGCCAATGCAGACTATGGTGTGGCTGTCGCCAAGCTCTACCCACAGATCAACCTGAGCGCCAACCTTGGTTCTCAGGCGCTGACCACCGGTGCCCTGTTCGGTGGTGGCTCGGCAGTGTGGGGCCTGGTTGCGCAGCTCACCCAGCCTCTTTTTAATCCAGGGCTACCCGCTGAAAAAAGAGCGGCGCTCGCCGCTTTTGATGCCGCCGTAGCCAATTACCAGAGCGTCGTATTGGAGTCTTTGCGTAACGTCGCCGACACCCTGCGCGCGGTGGAAAGCGATGCACAAACTTTGACTGCCCTCGCTGCCGCTGATATGGCTGCACAGGCCTCCTTGCAGTCGGTCGAGCGGCAATACCGGCTGGGCGCGGCCAGCTACCTGCAACTGCTCATCGCGCAGCAACAGGCACAGTCAATCCGGATCAATATGGTTGCGGTCCAGGCACAACGCCTAGTCGATAGTGTTGTTTTATATCAGGCCCTGGGAGGTGGTGTCAGTTAAGACTATACCCTAACCTGATGTCAGATGTTGAGCACAAACAACGTCAGAGTAGGGTATTAATTTATATTTATTGACACATTCAGCCAAGGGTAATAGATTTCATCCTGACATTTTTACCTTTGGAGGCATCTTGCAAGGTCAACGTATCGGCTACGTTCGCGTCAGCAGCTTCGACCAGAATCCTGATCGACAACTGGAACAAATAGAAGTCGGCAAGGTATTCACCGATAAGGCTTCAGGCAAGGACACACAACGTCCCGAACTTGAAAGGCTGCTGGCCTTCGTCCGCGAGGGCGACACCGTGGTGGTGCATAGCATGGACAGGTTGGCACGCAACCTTGATGACCTGCGCCGCATCGTCCAAGGGCTGACACAACGGGGCGTGCGCATGGAGTTCGTCAAAGAAGGGCTAACGTTCACCGGCGAGGACTCACCGATGGCCAATCTGATGCTGTCGGTCATGGGAGCCTTTGCTGAGTTCGAGCGCGCTCTGATCCGCGAACGTCAGCGCGAGGGAATCGTGCTGGCTAAGCAGCGCGGGGCCTACCGGGGACGAAAGAAATCGCTGAACAGCGAACAAATTGCCGAGTTGAAACGGCGAGTTGCGGCAGGCGACCAGAAAACCTTGGTGGCCCGTGACTTCGGCATCAGCCGCGAAACCTTGTACCAGTACCTGCGGGAAGACTGACCATGCCACGCCGCTCAATCCTGTCCGCCACCGAGCGCGAAAGTCTGCTGACACTGCCAGATGCCAAAGACGAACTGATACGGCACTACACGTTCAACGAAACCGACCTGTCGGTGATCCGTCAGCGTCGCGGCGCCGCGAATCGATTGGGCTTCGCCGTGCAGCTTTGCTACTTGCGATTCCCTGGCATCTTCTTGGGCGTCGATGATCCTCCATTTCTGCCCCTGCTGCGCATGGTGGCCGCACAACTCAAGGTGCCGGTGGAAAGCTGGAACCATTACGGCCAGCGCGAGCAGACACGGCGGGAGCACTTGGTCGAGCTGCAAACGGTGTTTGGATTCAAGCCCTTCACCATGAGTCATTACCGGCAAGCCGTGCATACATTGACCGAACTGGCCTTGCAAACAGACAAAGGCATTGTGCTGGCCAGCACCCTTGTTGAAAACCTGCGGCGGCAGAGCATCATCCTACCCGCCATGAATGCCATCGAGCGCGCAAGCGCCGAGGCCATTACCCGTGCCAACCGAAGCATCCATGCGGCATTGGCCGATTCCTTGATACCTGTCCATCGCCAGCGCCTGGACGAACTGCTCAAGCGCAAGGATGGTAGCAAAATGACGTGGCTAGCGTGGCTGCGCCAATCGCCCGCCAAGCCGAACTCGCGCCACATGCTTGAACACATCGAACGCCTCAAAGCCTGGCAGGCGCTTGACCTACCTGCTGGCATCGAACGGCAGGTACACCAAAACCGCTTGCTCAAGATCGCCCGCGAAGGCGGCCAGATGACGCCCGCCGACCTGGCCAAGTTCGAGTCGCAGCGGCGTTACGCCACCTTGGTAGCACTGGCCATCGAGGGCATGGCCACCGTCACTGATGAAATCATCGACCTTCACGACCGTATCATCGGCAAGCTGTTCAATGCGGCCAAGAACAAGCATCAACAGCAGTTCCAGGCTTCCGGCAAGGCGATCAACGACAAGGTGCGGATGTATGGGCGCATCGAGCGCACGCTGTTCATTCTGGATTGGCTGCAAAGCGTGGAGCTGCGCCGCCGCGTCCATGCGGGGCTGAATAAGGGCGAGGCGCGCAACGCGCTGGCCAGGGCGGTCTTCTTCTACCGATTGGGTGAAATCCGCGACCGCAGTTTTGAGCAGCAGCGCTACCGGGCCAGCGGCCTCAATCTGGTGACGGCGGCCATCGTGTTGTGGAACACGGTCTATCTGGAGCGTGCCACCAGTGCTTTGCGTGCCCACGGCAAGGCGCTGGACGACACGTTGCTGCAATATCTGTCCCCGCTGGGGTGGGAGCATATCAACCTGACCGGCGATTACCTATGGCGCAGCAGTGCCAAGGTCGGTGCGGGGAAGTTCAGGCCATTGCGACCGCTGCCACCGGCTTAGCGTGCTTTATTTTCCGTTTTCTGAGACGACCCC
>NZ_JAOWCD010000051.1:0-107641 GCF_030337175.1 Citrobacter sp. Ca225
TTTTCACCGTCCACGAGGGCGACACCGTAGCCATTACGACTGGTGTTACTCGTATTGCCGACGTAGCCAATGTTCATGTGCTCCGTCGTTGAGAGTTTACCTCCATTGGTAATCAATAATTTACCGTGATTCTGATCTCCAACGATAATATGGTTGGTCGCAACGGATGAATTAGCACCGTCGATGGAAAGTAGACCCTCTCCCGTTTCGTAAAATTCGCCGACGCGTAATCCAGCAATACCGGTGATTTTGCTACCGTTATGTACATTCAGTATGCCGGTACCGCCCTCCAGACCAATTTGAATTAACGAATTATTCAGTTCCCAGGTTGCGCCATTGGTTAATGTCACGGAGCCTGTCGCCGCACGGCCAATTTCCGCCCCTGTTGTTGTCAGAATATCCCGCCCGTCAATGATCATTGATCCGGCGCTAGCGTCTCCAACACGTAATGTACTGAAGTTATTCCAGTAACTCTCAGTATTTTCTGTGTTAGAAAGGGTGAGTGTGTCATTATTATTAACAAGGACAATACTGTTGCCTCCGGTCGGAGGGGTAACAGCTAACAGATTGATATTATCCACATTCGCTGCGGCGGCAGTTTGTACAGCCAGTGCCACAGCGATTGCGAGCATTGATTTTGGGTGGTGCAAGTATTTAATTTTCATAATTGTCTCTTCCATAAGAGAGTGCCTGGTGTTGAAAATAACATTTCGTCTTTAAAACAATCTCTTAATGCTTTTATGTTGAACGCGATATAATATGTGTAAATAAATATTGTTTATCTAAGGCATATTTTATTTGCATCATTGAAAATAACGAAATGGTTTTATCTTTGAATTATTGGAACCTTTAATAGGTTTTATCTATTTAATATAATGTTTATTTTCTTATATAAGATCTTATATGTTTTTTTTGCAAGTAATATATCTTATTAAGGCTATTTAAAATAATAGGAATTGTACAAATAATTATCCTTATACAATGAGATAATGGATAGGCAGGATGAGTCATTTTCATTGTCAAAGGAATGACTCATCGGCTAGTCATTTGACGGGTAATCATTACTTAAATGCCACGAGGCGTATTTTTTAGGAATACTGTAAAAAACAGATACACATTAGTTTGATCTTGATCAATTAACGTGAGAGGAAACCGTGAATTCTGCTCACGATTTACCCTTGTTTATGCCACTTTCGCGCAGGTATACAGTAAACGACAGTCTTTGCTACTATGACTGAAGATCATCTTTTTCTCTTGGGGAACCTGTGAAAAAACAGATATTTCTTTTGTCGCTTGGTGTTGCGCTGGTGGGATGTGACAACAGCGCAACGCCGCTCTCCTTTACGCCGGAAATGGCCAGCTTTTCTAATGAATTTGACTTTGATCCCTTACGCGGGCCGGTAAAAGATTTCAGCCAGACGTTGCTTAATGAGAAGGGAGAAGTGACGAAGCGCGTCAACGGTACGTTGTCTGAAGAAGGTTGTTTTGACTCGCTTGAGTTACACGATCTCGAAAACAATACCGCTGTAGCGCTGGTGCTGGACGCGAACTATTATCGCGATGCCGAAACGCTGGAGAAAAAGGTGCGTTTGCAGGGGAAATGTCAGTTGGCGGAACTGCCGTCAGCGGGTGTCGTCTGGGATACCGATGATAATGGTTTTGTGGTTGCGGCAACGGGAAAAGAGATGAAAGTCCAGTACCGCTATGATGCGGAAGGGTATCCGCTCGGCAAGACCACGATCAGCAAGGACCAGACATTATCCGTCAGCGCGAAACCCTCGACCGATCCGCGCAAGAAGCTGGATTACACGGCGGTGAGTCTGCTTAACGATCACCCTTTGGGGAACGTTAAACAGACCTGCGACTATGACCGTCATGCCAATCCCACCGACTGTACGCTGGTGATCGTCGATGAAAGCGTCAAACCCGCGGTCGAGCATAACTACACGATCAAAAATACCATCGATTACTATTGAGAGGACCGCGCAGCGGTTACTGCGCGGTAGGTTTTAGCATCGTCGATCCCGGCGAGCGATGCTCTGCCAGGTACTGATGCTGGAAGATACACATCCGGATCGTATTGCGATATTCCCCGTTGATAAAGAATTCATGAATCAGCTCGCCTTCGACCATAAAGCCCAGCTTACGATAGATGTGGATCGCCTTTTCGTTCTCTTTATCAACGATGAGGTACAGCTTATAGAGGTTAAGTACGGTAAATCCGTAGTCCATCGCCAGTTTAGCGGCCCGTGAGGCGAGACCTTTTCCCTGATATTCCGGGGAAATAATGATCTGAAATTCAGCCCGACGGTGGACATGGTTAATTTCAACCAGTTCGACCAGGCCCGCTTTTTCGCCATCACATTCCACGACGAAACGACGTTCGCTTTGATCGTGAATGTGCTTATCGTAGAGATCGGACAACTCGACGAACGCTTCGTAAGGCTCTTCAAACCAGTAGCGCATCACGCTGGCGTTGTTGTCGAGTTGATGGACAAAACGTAAATCTTCACGCTCCAGCGGGCGCAGCTTAACACTGAGGGCGCTTGTCATACTTAATCCTTAATGTCTTTTTAACGCGTTATATCAAGGGGCAATCACGCGACCGGTGCGACGATCCAGACAGCGCAGGGTGTTCGGTTCCCAGTACGCATTCAGGTTGGCGCTCTGTTCGCAGCTGTCGCGGTTATCAAAGGCGGCATCCGCTTTATCCCACTCTTTTTCCGCGCGTTTGTTCACTTTCTGACGCAGACTGCGCGTGTCATCCCACTGTTCTTTTTGCATGGCCGCCTGTTGACGGCTCAGGGCGCTATCGCCTGATTCAATCACCAGTCGGCTGGTCTCAGCCTGCGCGGTCGCGGTGTAGACGACAGCACCCAGCAGCAGCATTGCCGTCAGGCACAGGCGTTTGCGAAGCGTAATGTTCATGGCAAGTTCCTTTTATGAGCGACGCAAAAAGCATCATTTGCAGGCAAATTCTACACCATTCCTTGCGCAGGGCATACCCGCCGCAAGGTTATGGATAAGATCGGAGGATTATGGCGTATCATGCCTGAACCCCAGGTCAATGAACGATTCAGATGCTTAAAACCACGCTGCTTTTTTTTGCCACTGCGCTTTGCGAAATTATCGGCTGCTTTCTGCCCTGGCTCTGGCTGAAGCGGGGGGCCACCGTCTGGTTGTTGTTACCCGCAGGCGTTGCGCTGGCGCTTTTCGTCTGGATGCTGACGCTGCATCCTGCCGCCAGCGGTCGGGTGTATGCCGCATACGGTGGCGTTTATGTCTGTACCGCACTGATCTGGCTGCGCGTGGTCGATGGCGTCAAACTCAGTCTGTATGACTGGAGCGGGGCGCTCATCGCACTGTGCGGAATGCTGATTATTGTAGCGGGATGGGGGCGCGGCTAAGCGTTCTCTGCGCAAGATGTGTCATGCTCTTGGCGTATGACATGTGTCATTTCTCGTAAATCTCTCTTTATTCTTATTTAAATTCAATGGATTAAGATGTCTGCTGTTTCTCTGTTCAGGCATCCGCCAGACGTTTTCCCTGAAAAGCCTCCTTTTTATAGCTCGTGATTTTTTGTGATCAAGATTGAAAAACAAACCGTTCATACTTGTATGGTAGTATATGTATTGCGTAGATTCTCACCATCACCACACAGAACCAGGAAGAAAAAATGAAGATTGTAGGGGCTGAGGTTTTTGTCACCTGTCCGGGACGTAACTTTGTCACACTGAAGATTACGACCGAGGACGGTATCACCGGTCTTGGAGACGCCACGCTGAATGGACGTGAGTTATCCGTCGCGTCTTACCTGAAAGATCATCTTTGCCCACAGTTGATCGGTCGGGATGCGCACCGCATCGAAGATATCTGGCAGTTCTTTTATAAAGGCGCGTACTGGCGTCGTGGCCCGGTGACCATGTCTGCTATCTCCGCCGTCGACATGGCGCTGTGGGATATCAAAGCGAAAGCCGCCAACATGCCGCTGTATCAACTGCTTGGCGGCGCATCACGCGAAGGGGTGATGGTTTACTGCCACACCACCGGTCACACCGTGGATGATGTGCTGGAAGACTATGCACGCCATAAAGAGATGGGCTTCAAAGCCATTCGCGTTCAGTGCGGCGTGCCAGGTATGAAAACCACCTACGGCATGGCAAAGGGAAAAGGGCAGGCCTATGAACCCGCCACGAAAGGACAGTGGCCGGAAGAGCAACTGTGGTCGACGGAAAAGTATCTTGATTTCACGCCGAAACTGTTCGAGGCGGTGCGCAATACGTTCGGCTTTAACGAGCATCTCCTTCACGACATGCACCACCGCCTGACACCCATAGAAGCGGCGCGCTTTGGTAAAAGCATTGAAGATTATCGCCTTTTCTGGATGGAAGATCCGACGCCTGCCGAGAACCAGGAGTGCTTCCGATTGATCCGTCAGCACACGGTGACCCCGATTGCCGTCGGTGAAGTCTTCAACAGCATCTGGGACTGCAAGCAGCTTATTGAAGAACAGCTCATCGATTATATCCGCACCACGATCACCCATGCGGGCGGGATCACCGGCATGCGTCGCATCGCCGACTTCGCTTCGCTCTACCAGGTGCGTACCGGTTCACACGGCCCGTCCGATCTTTCTCCGGTTTGTATGGCCGCTGCGCTGCATTTTGACCTGTGGGTACCGAACTTTGGCGTGCAGGAATACATGGGCTATTCCGAACAGATGCTGGAAGTCTTCCCGCACAACTGGACCTTTGACAACGGCTATATGCATCCGGGCGAGAAGCCGGGACTGGGTATCGAGTTCGATGAAAAACTGGCGGCGAAATATCCCTATGACCCCGCCTATCTGCCGGTTGCCCGGCTTGAAGATGGCACCTTGTGGAACTGGTAAGTTAACATTTATACGACACGGATGTTGTTCACCTCTGAACCAACGAAGGTAATTATTTATGGTTAGTTCCGTTGATATTAAAAATGATGTTGATAGCAAACCCGTAGTTCGTCGCGTCGCTTCTGCTTCAGCGATTGGTACAGCTGCTGAATACTATGACTTTTTTGCCTATGGCACTGCGGCAGTGCTGTTCTTTGGTCACCTGTTTTTCCCCAGTGACGATCCGTTAATCAGTACGCTGGCCGCATTTGCCACTTATGCGGTGGGCTTCCTGGCAAGGCCTTTGGGCGGAATTGTCTTTGGACATATCGGCGATAAAGTGGGGCGTAAAAAAGCGCTGGTTATCACGATACTGATTGTCGGGCTCGGGACATTCTGCATTGGCTTATTGCCAACGTACGAAAAAATCGGTGTCTGGGCACCCGTTCTGTTGATCTTCATTCGCGTACTCCAGGGGTTTGGTGTCGGGGGTGAACAGGCCGGGGCGGTCTTGATGACGGCAGAATATGCCGAACCTAAACGGCGCGGATTCTTTGCCAGTTGGGTACAAATTGGTGCGCCGGTCGGCTTTTTGTTACCGATGGCACTGTTTGCACAGCTCAATGCCACCTTATCTCCTGAAGCAATGATGGATTACGGCTGGCGTATTCCGTTCCTGCTTAGTCTGCTGCTGGTGATCGTTGGCCTGTTTATTCGCCTGAGAATCGATGAGTCTCCTGTCTTTGCGCAGATTCGTGAGACGAAAGCAGAAGAGTCCCGTCCACTCATTGAAGTCATCCGCGATTTTCCTGGCATCGTGGTAAAAGGCGTCTGCGCAAAACTGATTGAAGCCTGTACGTTTGCCATGTTCACGGTAATCGTCCTGGCGTACGGCAAAGCCAATAATCTGGATGCCAATATCTTAATGGAAACCATGATTATCGCTGTGGTGATCGAAGTGCTTGCCATACCCATGATGGGGGCGCTGTGCGACAAAATTGGTCGTAAGCCGGTGTATATCATGGGCGCGCTGATTCAGGTCATAATGATTATTCCGTTCTTCCTGGCCATTAATCAGGACAATTTCTGGCTGACGCAGCTGGTGATGATTATCGTCATTAGCTTTGGCCATAGCATGTGCTACGCACCGCAGGCATCGTTCTTCCCGGAGCTGTTCCCGACGCATATTCGCTGCAGCGGCATCGCTTTAATCTGGCAATTGGGTTCACTGATTGGCAGCGGGGTGCTGGGGCTGGTGGCAGTGAAGATTTTGCAGATGACCGGTGGGCATTACTACGGGTTAGCAAGCTATGTGATTGTTCTCGGCATCATTTCTGTTATCGGCTTGCTCATGATGCCTGAAACGGCGCCACAGCGACTCAAGCGTGAATACCAGGAGTGGCGCAAGCACGATTAAGAGGATTGTCACCTAATGGCTGCAGGGATGCAGCCATTACTCAGCCCAGGGAACCTGCCCTGGGCGTCAGGCTCAGCATCAGGAATCGCATCCTGTCACATAACTTTCAAATGATGTTATACCAATTGGCAAAATATTAATTCAAATCAAAACATACAACCATACAGGCGTTACTCTGGAACCGTCCTGATTTCATTCAAAGTAGGTCATACAATGCAAAACAAGCTCTTAACGGCAAAAGCGACGCTTCCTGACTACGATCGCAACCGACTGTTCCCGCGTATTGTTCATCTTGGTTTTGGTGCTTTCCACCGTGCGCACCAGGGCGTCTATACCGATATCCTGGCGGCGGAGCACAACAGCGACTGGGGATATTGCGAAGTGAACCTGATCGGCGGGGAACAGCAGATCGCCGATCTCAAACATCAGGATAATCTCTATACCGTGGCGGAAATGTCTGCCGATGCCTGGACCGCGAGAGTCGTGGGGGTGGTGAAAAAGGCGCTGCATGCTCAGGTTGACGGGCTGGAGAGCGTGCTGGCGGCGATGTGTGAACCACAGGTTGCGATTGTTTCACTGACGATTACTGAGAAAGGGTATTGCCATTCCCCGGCGACAGGACAACTGATGCTGGATCACCCGATGATCGCAGCCGATCTGCAAAACCCACATCAGCCGAAATCTGCGCCGGGTGTGGTGGTTGAAGCGCTGGCGCGCCGTAAAGCGGCGGGCTTAGCCGCCTTCACCGTGATGTCCTGCGACAACATGCCGGAAAACGGTCACGTGATGCGTAACGTGGTCACCGCTTACGCGCGTGCCGTGGACGCCGAACTGGCCGCATGGATCGAACAACACGTCACGTTCCCGTCGACGATGGTTGACCGCATTGTTCCGGCCGTCACCGCTGACACGCTGGATAAAATTGAACACCTGACCGGCGTGCGCGATCCGGCCGGTGTGGCCTGCGAGCCATTCCGTCAGTGGGTGATTGAAGATAACTTTGTTGCCGGCCGTCCGCAGTGGGAAAAAGCCGGGGCAGAACTGGTCTCTGACGTGATCCCGTTTGAAGAGATGAAACTGCGGATGCTCAACGGCAGCCACTCATTCCTCGCGTATCTGGGCTATCTCGCCGGGTATCAGCATATCAACGACTGCATGGGTGATGAAAATTATCGGGTGGCTGCCCGCGCACTGATGCTCAACGAGCAGGCGCCCACGCTGAAAGTGCAGGGGGTGGATCTCACCCGCTATGCAGACCTGCTTATTGAACGCTACAGCAACCCGGCGCTGCGTCACCGTACCTGGCAGATTGCGATGGACGGTAGCCAGAAATTACCTCAGCGGATGCTCGATTCAGTACGCTGGCATCTGGCACATAACAGTCGTTTTGATTTGCTGGCGCTGGGCGTGGCGGGCTGGATGCGCTATGTCGGCGGCGTGGATGAGCAGGGAAATGCCATTGAAGTCAACGATCCGCTTCTGCCAGTGATCCAACAGGCGGTACAAAACAGTGCGGAAGGCGCAAGCCGTGTTGAAGCGCTGCTGGCTATTGAGGCAATCTTTGGTAACGAACTGCCGCAGGTCGCGTTATTCACGCAGGCCGTGAAAGACGCGTATCAGACGCTGCTGGCGGAAGGGGCGAAAGCCACCGTGGCAAAGTATGCAGCAAACGTGAAGTAAATGCCTCAGGACTGCCGGATAATCAAGGCATTATCCGGCACTCACACCATTAGTTCATGCCGAGACGAATCAGTTCTACCGGGGCAAATTTGCCTTCACAGCCTTCCACTTCGACTGTTTTTTCACGACGAATTTGCGCCGCATCCAGGCCTTCGGTCTCAATCGCTTTAATGCGACCGGTATGGCCGGTGCCACTGATCATCACACGGCTGCCTGTGGTGATTGCGTTACGGTTACGATCGTATGTCATCATGGTATTTTCTCCTTTCTAACTTACCGTCAAAGCCCGTGGGCTCAGGTCCCACGTAACGGGCGCTATATAAATACGCTTATCAGTCAGGATTTTTTTTGTTTTTGATCAATCTCACATCTTTTTTGATGTAGACATGCAGGGGGACGGAGAGACCTCATCTCACGAGAGATGAGGCAGGGGAATTACTCTTCGCTGAACCAGTCGCTGTTTTCCTGGCGGATCAGCAGGACCGACTCGCCGATTTCTTGCAGATGTTGAGTCATGGCTTTCTCGACAGCATCGGCGTCATGTTTTTCCAGGGCTGAAAAAATATCGAGATGCTGGCGAAGCAACATTTCTGGTGGAGAGACGTGATCAAGACTCATATAACGCACACGGTCGATGGTGGCTTTGATATTTTCGATGGTGTCCCAGGCCAGTTGGCAGTCCGCAATGGTTGCTAGCTTCTGGTGAAAATTGTCATCCAGCTCGAAGAAATCATTCAGCTGTTTGCGCTCAATCGCAATCCGCTGCTGATTAAGATTCTGTTCAAGCTGATAGCACTGACTGTCGGTGATTTGGGCTGCGGCCCGCCGCGCCACCGCGCATTCGATAGCCTGACGGACAAAACAGCCGTTTCGCACCTGCGAGAGGGAGATCTTGTTGACGTAGCTGCCGCGCTGCGGACGGATCTGAATCAAGCCGTTTTCCGCGAGCTTAATAAACGCTTCGCGCACCGGTTGGCGAGACACATCGAAGCGAACAGACACCTCTTTTTCGGACAGCGGCGTGCCTGGCGCAATGAGGCAGTGCACGATGTCACGGCGAAGAATGCGATAAATCTGCTGATTTACGGGCTGTGTAGGATTGAGTTGCGTTTCGACGGTCATTCGCTCTTACTTTTTAGAAAATTAACCCACAAATTCTACCACTTTTTTGTCGCGAGCTATACCCGGCCCGCGGGCCGGGAGGCAAATTAACCGCGATGAACGCTCAGTCCGGCAAAAGATTGCGTCACTGGCATCATTTCTACCGTATTGATGTTCACATGGGCAGGCAGGGTGGCGACCCACCAGACCGCTTCGGTCACATCTTCCGGCGTCAGCGCCGTAGTGTTCTCATAGGTTTTTCCCGCTTTATTGTCATCGCCTTTAAAGCGCACGTTAGAAAACTCGGTGCCGCCCACCAGACCCGGCTCGATATCCGTGACGCGAACGGCCGTGCCGTGCAGGTCGGTACGCAGGTTCAAACTGAACTGACGTACAAACGCCTTGGTCGCGCCATACACGTTGCCGCCAGCATAAGGCCAACTGCCTGCGGTAGAGCCGATGTTGATGATATGCCCACGGTTACGCTCGACCATGCCCGGCAGGACGGCGCGGGTCATGTAAATCAGCCCTTTGTTGTTGGTATCGATCATGGTTTCCCAGTCTTCCACGCTGGCTTTATGCGCAGGCTCCAGACCCAGCGCCAGCCCGGCGTTGTTGACCAGCAGGTCGATGTCACGCCACTCGGCAGGTAACGATGCCAGCATCTCTTCAATGGCTGCGCGGTTACGCACATCCAGTTGCGCGATCAGCACGTTATCACCCAGCGACTCTTTTAACTCTTGCAGGCGTTCCTGGCGACGGCCAGTGGCAATGACTTTATGCCCGTTCTCAACAAAACGACGTGTAATGCATTCACCAAAACCTGCGGTTGCTCCGGTTACTAAAACGATCATCTCACTGTTCCTCAACGCTTTTTACGTTTGACTACCATAGCATGTGATCCGCTCTCACGGGTAACCCTGGTTTTACAGGATTGCGGTCTTTTACCCTGAAGCCTACTCTATTGAACAAATCGTTTTCAGGAGTGAAAGATGTCGTTAACGAATCCGTTCTTTAGCCACAGCCTGTTACCGTATCAGGCGCCCCGTTTTGATTTGATTAAAACGGAACACTATCGTCCCGCCTTTGACGAAGGGATCAAGCAAAAGCGCGCGGACATCGCCGCCATAATTGCTAATAGCGCGGCCCCGGATTTTGCCAATACGGTTCTCGCCCTGGAGAAAAGTGGTGAGCTGTTAACCCGCGTCACCAGCGTCTTCTTCGCCATGACCGCGGCACATACGCATGATGAACTTCAGCGTCTCGATGAGGCGTTTTCTGCCGAGCTCGCGGAACTGGCGAATGATATCTGGTTGAACCGCGCGTTGTTTTCCCGCGTTGATTGCGTCTGGCAACAACGTGATGCGCTGGGGCTCGACGATGAATCCGTGCGTCTGATCGAGGTGACACACCAGCGTTTTGTTCTCGCCGGGGCCCAACTGAGCGATGCCGATAAAGCGCAACTCCGGGCGCTCAATACCGAAGCCGCGACGCTCACCAGCCAGTTTAACCAGCGCCTGCTGGCGGCGAATAAATCTGGCGGACTGGTAGTCGATTACGCCCATCAACTGGAGGGGCTCAGCGCGGAAGAGATCGCCAGCGCGCGACAGGCGGCGAGCGAAAAAGGGCTCGCCGAGGGATGGCTGATACCACTGCTGAATACCACGCAACAGCCGGCATTAAGTGCACTGCGCGATCGCCAGACCCGGGAGAATCTGTTTAACGCCGGGTGGCGTCGTGCCGAAAAAGGCGATGATAATGACACGCGTGCGCTGATTCAGCGGCTGGTAGCCCTGCGCGCCCGCCAGGCGCAACTGCTGGGGTTTGCCGATTATGCATCGTGGAAAATCGCCGATCAGATGGCAAAAACGCCGGAGGCCGCGCTGGCCTTTATGCGCGCGATTGTCCCTGCTGCGCGCCAACGGGCGCTGAGTGAACTGACCGATATCCAACAGGTAATTGACGATGAACAGGGTGGGTTTACCGCGCAGGCCTGGGACTGGTCTTTTTATGCCGGGCAGGTGCGGCGTGCGAAATACGCGTTAGATGAATCACAGCTCAAACCGTATTTCGAACTGAATACCGTTCTGCACGAAGGGGTGTTCTGGACCGCCAACCAGCTGTTTGGCATCAAATTCATCGAGCGCTTTGATATTCCGGTCTACCATCCGGATGTGCGCGTCTGGGAAATCTTCGATCATAACGGTGTTGGGCTGGCGCTTTTTTACGGCGATTTCTTTGCCCGGGATTCGAAAAGCGGCGGTGCCTGGATGGGCAATTTCGTCGAGCAGTCGACGCTCAACGAAACCCAGCCGGTTATTTACAACGTCTGTAATTATCAGAAGCCCGCCTCAGGACAGCCCGCGCTGTTACTCTGGGATGATGTCATCACGTTGTTCCATGAGTTCGGCCATACCCTGCACGGACTGTTTGCGTCACAGCGCTATGCGTCGCTGTCGGGAACCAATACGCCGCGTGATTTCGTCGAGTTTCCATCGCAAATCAATGAACACTGGGCGAGCCATCCGACGGTGTTTGACCGCTATGCCCGCCATGCGGTCACCGGCGAAAAAATGCCAGAGGCGTTACAGGACAAAATGCGTAAGGCCAGCCTGTTCAATAAGGGGTATGACATGAGCGAACTGCTTAGCGCCGCGCTGCTGGATATGGGCTGGCACCGTCTGTCTGTTGACGAACCCCCTCAGGACGTTGAAACATTTGAAAAACAACGGCTGGCGGCGGAGCAACTCGATTTTCCGGCGGTGCCGCCGCGCTATCGCAGCAGCTATTTTGCCCATATCTTTGGGGGCGGTTACGCGGCAGGCTACTATGCCTATCTGTGGACGCAAATGCTGGCGGATGACGGCTATCAGTGGTTTGTGGAGCAGGGCGGACTGACGCGTGAGAACGGCCAGCGGTTCCGTGACGCGATTTTATCACGGGGCAACAGTGAAGATTTAGAACGCCTTTACCCGGCATGGCGGGGTAGTGAGCCACAGATCGAGCACATGCTCAAACATCGTGGCCTGGCGGGATAACACAATCGACACTTCATTATTAGCAACTTGATGTACAATGCGGGCTCCTTTTTCCGGAGTCCGTATTGTACATGCCTGTTTTCCTGCCTTTCTGCGCTGATATCCTTCAGGCGACTTTCTGCTCATGAAAGCGTCCGCGCCACTCCTTCTTTCTTCTGCTCTGCTGCTGACTGGTTGTAGCAACAGCACCTTATCGCAGTTGAATATGCCTGCCGAACAGAGTGCGCAGGCGGTGGTGGGGTACTATGCGCGCGGTATCGATCCGATGATCCACCAGTATATGCAGGAAAAGCAGGTGAGCGGAATGGTGGTTGCGGTCATTCAACATAACGGACCCGCTGAGTTCCACAGTTACGGTGTGACCGACAGCCGACATCAATATCCGATCACCCCGGACACGCTGTTTGCGCTGGGGTCGCTGAGTAAAGGGGTAACGGCCGAAATCACTACCGTGCTGGTGAATCAGGGTGTGCTGCACTGGAACGACACGCTGGCGCAGCTTCTGCCAGCAGATACGCCGCTGAGCGATGACGCCAGAAAGATTACCCTGCTGCAACTGGCGACGCATACCTCCGGCCTGCCCAGACAGCCGATGGATCTGCTGACTCTGGAAAATCTCCTGCGCTATTTCAGTTCGGGGGAGAATTTCTATACCCAACTGGATAACGATACGGTGCTGACTTCTCTTGCCGACTTCACCGCGCCCGAGGCACGCGTGCCGCACTATTCCAATATCGGTTACGCGCTGCTCGGTTTCATCGTGCAGCATCGTACCGGCGAGTCGATCCCGTCGCTGGCGAATCGTCTGATTTTCCAGCCATTACAGATGAACAACAGCAGTTTTGAGCCCATGACGCTCAACGCCTATCCGTATCGCGCATTAGGTCACGCGGGAGATCAGCCCAAGCTTATTCGACGCGGTGAACTGACGCCTGACTGGACGTTTAACCACAATATGGTCGGGGCGGCGAGTTTATACAGCAGTGCGCGCGATCTGGCGGGCTATGCGCGAGCGCATTTTGCCACGCAAGACAATGCCGGGCTTGCCCGTGCATTTGCGGACGTCGCCAGAACCCAGTTTTATCGTCAGAAAGAAGCCGCAAATATTGCATGGGTAACCGATACGTTAGCCGATCGTCAGATCACATATCAGGTCGGATATATTGGCGGTTATTCCAGTTATATTGGCTTTGATAAAAAGAACCAGAATGCGGTGGTGGTTCTGCAAAATAGTTTTAACTGGAGTAATTATCTGGGGCACACCATTCTCAGTCAGTTAGCTCCGCGGTAAATTAAACCGCTAGTTGACGTTTTCGCTGCCAATAATTCGTGGTGGGTTGCCGCCTTTACAAAACAGGCGGTTTATTGACATTAACCTGCACTCGATATGCTACATTCCCTTCAACAAATTGATTAATGGATTAAAGCAGTGACAACCGGAGGTAATATGCAGCTGTTCATGGGCAAGAAATTACAGAGAAAACGCTGGAATTCCCGTCCCGAAACGCAGGACTTACAGAATACACGCTCTGTTGAGCCGTGGTCTTCCCGTACTGCATCTTGCCAGAGTAAAAAAGAGTGGAAACGAGAAACGCCTCAATCTTAGCGCCTGCCGTTTAACATTCATTGAGAATCGGCGTGGTAAGGTGTAAGTGATCCATTGTCGCTGCCGGGAGTGGCGGGACGGTGGAAAAAGTAAAATACAAATCTATCCATGCAAGCATTCACCGTCGGTTATCCGGCGGTTTTTTTTGCCCGTCAGCCATAAAAAATGGCCCCTTGTGCAGTGATGCGACAAGGGGCCTTATCGGTTCAGGACTTTCTCCGTTCATTAGTCATCCCATTTGTGGCTGAAATACGCGGCCAGAAATCCAGAAAATAAAATAATCCCCAGAACGGCCATAAAAACGTTCATATTACCCAGCATGTTTGCCTCCATTTAATGAGTAGTGTGTTTCCTCGCTTACCTTAATTTGGTTGGTGAAAGAGATAATAGCAGCTTTAACCTAAACAAAAGCTGAATTAGGTGATTATTTAGCGATAAGCGTAAATTTCTTTCGATATTGTGAAGGAGACAGACAATACATGTGGCGAAAATGGTGGCGAAATAACGCGGCGCTGCCAAAACCAGTTTGTTCCGCGATCAATTCCACGCTGAGCGGTGAGTTTTCCAGGTAATCGCGCGCCCGTAATAAGCGTTCGTTGAGGATCCAGCGTGCAGGCGTGGTGCCGGTACAATCGGTAAAACGACGCAAAAACGTCCGCGGACTCATCCCGGCGCG
Source organism: Citrobacter sp. Ca225 (assembly GCF_030337175.1). NCBI lineage: Bacteria > Pseudomonadati > Pseudomonadota > Gammaproteobacteria > Enterobacterales > Enterobacteriaceae > Citrobacter > Citrobacter sp. Ca225. The sequence continues at coordinate 14,389 of NZ_JAOWCD010000051.1, forward strand.
TTTGGCCAGCGAGGCGGTATCGTGATTCACCGTCAGATTCTGATGCAGAAAATCAAACAACTGGCCCAGCGTCTGACTTTCACGCTGCCGGGCAACGGGGCGCAGAAGCTGCTGTGGCTGTGCGCCATCGCGATGGGGCTGCACCACCAGCCGTCGGGCAACGCTGTTGGCAACCTCAAGACCATAGTCCTCGCGGATCAGATAAAGACACAGATCGATCCCCGCTGCGCTGCCCGCCGAGGTCAGCAACAGTCCGGCATCATGGTAGAGAACGTCATCAAGCACCTCGATAGCCGGAAAACGCTGCCGGAGCGTGTCCGTGTAGCGCCAGTGAGTGGTGGCCTTGCGCCCGTCCAGCAACCCTGTCGCTGCCAGTACAAACACGCCAGAACAGATCGACAACAGACGGCAACCTCGCGCCCACGCGGCACGCAGCGCGGTACACAAGGCTTCGGGTACCGGCGCGTCGCTGCCTCGCCAGCCGGGAACCACAACGATATCGGCCTCAGCCAACAGTTCCAGTCCCCCATCCACCATCAACCGCACGCCGCCGGTCGCGCGGAGTGGACCGGCATCGACCGACGCGACGGCAAAACGATACCAGTCCGCGCCCAGTTCCGGGCGCGGCAGACCAAAGACTTCGACCGCTACGCCAAACTCGAAGGTGCACAGTCCGTCATAGGCGAGTACGACCACAAGCGGGCGCGGCGATTTTGGCAGAATCCTGGTGTTTTTTGGCATGGTCGAAGGCGGTACGTCAGCTCAGAGATGGTTAAATTATTGTAAACATAATCGTCACTGAGGAGAAAGTAGAATGAGTCATGTCACTGAGTTTCCCGCCGCCGCATCCACCGTTGCGGTCAACCATTTCCTGTCGCGTCTGAGTCTGGAAACCGATTGTGCCGACGTCCATGAGAGTATGCGCAAGGGGGAACCCGATTTCGTCTTACTCCACGTGGTGGGAAAACCGGAGGCGTTTGCACGTCGTCATCTTCCCGGGGCGATTCATCTGCCGCACGCCATGATGACCGCCGAACGGATGGCGCAGTGGCCTGCGGATACGCTGTTCGTGGTTTACTGCGCCGGACCTCACTGTAACGGTGCCGACCGGGCGGCATTAACGCTCGCCAGACTGGGCATACCGGTAAAGGTCATGATTGGCGGCATCACCGGATGGGAAGATGAAGGGTTCGCGTTTTCCTGTCTTGCGGAGTGAAGATGAATTTTTTTCATAAGCCATGAATTTATCTCGTTTGCCTGTCCGACAAGGGTATGTCAATTTGGACGCATAGACATCCAGAAGTCTAAATATTCAAATAAGAAACTATCACGTCAGGCAACCTTTGCCTGACGACGAAGGAGATCACATGCAAAGACAACAGGCCCCATTTCGCGCAGAAGTCGTTGGCAGCTTTTTACGTCCCGACGATATCAAAGTGGCTCGTCAGCAGTTTTCACGCGGCGAGTTAAGCGCACCACAGCTGCGCGCCATTGAAGACGACGCCATTCGTCGGGTGGTCGAACAGCAGTGCGCCTGTGGTCTGCATGTGGTGACGGACGGCGAGTTCCGTCGCGCCTGGTGGCATTTTGATTTCTTCGATGGTTTGCAAGGGGTTGAACGTTATGACTCACAGCAGGGAATTCAGTTTAACGGCGTACAGACCAAAGCACATGGCGTTCGGGTCACGGGTAAACTGGCGTTCGGCGATCATCCGATGCTGGAAGATTTTCGCTATCTGAAGAGCATTAGCGGTAACGCCCAGCCGAAGATGACGATTCCCAGCCCCAGCGTGTTGCACTTTCGCGGCGGACGTAAAGATATCGATGCCACGGTCTATCCGGATCTGAAGGACTATTTTGACGATCTGGCGACCACCTGGCGCGATGCGATCCACGCTTTCTATGCCGCAGGTTGTCGCTATTTGCAACTGGATGACACGGTGTGGGCTTACCTCTGTTCCGATGCTCAGCGCCAGCAAATTCGCGAACGTGGTGACGACCCTGATGCGCTGGCGCGAATTTACGCCGATGTGATCAACCGGGCGCTGGCGGAAAAACCCGCCGACATGACGGTGGGACTGCACGTATGTCGCGGCAACTTCCGTTCAACCTGGATCTCTGAAGGCGGCTATGAACCGGTTGCGGAGATCCTGTTCGGCAGCGTCAATGTCGATGCTTTCTTCCTGGAGTACGACAACGATCGCTCTGGCGATTTTGCGCCGCTGCGTTTTATCCGTCCTGGCCATCAGCAGGTGGTTCTGGGACTGGTGACGACGAAAAATGGTGAACTGGAAAACCCGGATGGCGTAAAAGCACGCCTGCAGGAAGCGGCACAATATGTCGACCACGCGCAAATTTGTCTCAGCCCGCAGTGCGGCTTTGCCTCAACGGAAGAGGGGAATTCGCTCACGGAAGCCCAGCAGTGGAACAAAATCAAACTTATCACCGAAATAGCTCAACAGGTCTGGTAAGTTGCCTCAATAATGCACACCGCGTTGCACATAAATAATGCAACGCGGGTACATTGTGGAGCATCCCCCGCGCGAAGCCTTGCAGGCCGCGCACGCCAACGCTTTTTCCTTTCTGCCTTCGTCCTGGCATCCTTTTTGCCTTATTCCTCCTGAACTCTTTTTTGCGCCGTGTTGTTTGTCGGTAGCACCAGAACTCACAGCATTTTTATTTTCAGGAGTGAAATTATGCAGCGTCGTACCTTACTCAAAGCGTTTGCCCTCTCGGCCTCGGTGGCTGCGATGGGACTCAGTTTTAGCGTTCAGGCCGCCGATACCATTAAAGTGGGCATTATGCACTCACTGTCCGGCACGATGGCGATCTCCGAAACACCGCTGAAAGATGTGGCCCTGATGACGATTGATGAGATCAACGCCAAAGGGGGCGTATTAGGCAAAAAGCTGGAACCGGTGGTGGTTGATCCGGCTTCGAACTGGCCGCTGTTCGCCGAGAAAGCCCGACAGCTGTTGAGCCAGGATAAGGTGGCGGTAGTGTTTGGCTGCTGGACCTCCGTGTCGCGTAAGTCAGTATTGCCGGTTTTTGAGGAGCTGAACGGCCTGCTGTTCTACCCTGTACAGTACGAAGGGGAAGAGATGTCGCCGAACGTCTTCTACACTGGCGCGGCACCCAACCAGCAGGCGATCCCGGCGGTTGAATACCTGCTGAGTGAGGATGGTGGGAGCGCCAAACGCTTCTTCCTGCTGGGCACCGACTATGTTTATCCGCGCACCACCAACAAGATCCTGCGTGCGTTCCTGCATTCGAAAGGGGTTGCGGATAAAGACATCGAAGAGGTCTACACCCCGTTTGGTCACAGTGATTACCAGACCATTGTCGCCAATATCAAAAAATTCTCCGCAGGTGGCAAAACGGCTGTCGTTTCAACCATCAACGGCGATTCCAACGTCCCGTTTTATAAAGAGCTGGCAAACCAGGGCCTGAAAGCCACCGATGTTCCGGTGGTCGCGTTCTCGGTGGGTGAAGAAGAACTGCGCGGGATTGATACCAAACCGCTGGTTGGCAACCTTGCCGCCTGGAACTACTTCGAATCGGTCGATAACGCCACCAACCAGAAATTTGTTGCCGATTATCGTGCGTACGCCAAAGCCCATAAGCTGCCAAATGCTGACACCGTGGTGACAAACGATCCGATGGAAGCCACGTACGTGGGTCTGCATATGTGGGCGCAGGCCGTCGAAAAAGCCGGGACGACAGATGTCGATAAAGTCCGGGCGGCAATGGCCGGACAGTCCTTCCCGGCACCGTCGGGCTTTACGCTGACGATGGATGCCACCAACCACCATCTGCATAAACCGGTGATGATTGGCGAGATTGAAGGCAACGGTCAGTTCAACGTCGTCTGGCAGACTGAAGAACCGGTTCGCGCCCAGCCGTGGAGCCCGTTCATTGCCGGTAATGACAAGAAATCAGAACAACCAGTGAAAACCGCCAGCAACTAAAATCAACCGCTTCGGCGGGGGCAGACGGCGACATGCCCGATGGCGCAAGCTTATCGGGCCTACACCGAGCAGGGTTAAGCAGATGTAGGCCGGATAAGGCGAAAGCGTCGCAAGGTTTGTCAACGTGCTTATCCCTCCCGCAGAGGGTGACTTCTGGAGATCTTGACATGAAAGCCATGGGCTTTATTCGCGGTTTGTTGCTGGCGTTCGGGCTTCTGCCAGGGTTCGTTCAGGCCAGCGATGCCGACGCGTTTGTCGCCGCCAGCCGTACCGTCCAGGCGCAACTGCTCGAACAGTGGGCGGCAACACCTGACCCTCAGCGTTTGCCGCTGCTGACGTCGCTGAGCCGGGAGGCGCTGCTCACCGACAGCACAAAACAGGCTTTCACCCGCGAGGGAACGCAGGTTGTGCCTCTGGGAACGGCCAGTAGCCCAACGGGAACGTTAAAACCCCTACGCCTGACCAACCGACTGCGCATTCTTGTTGCCGGCGCGCTGGCGACGCATCAACTTGTTAGTGACAGTGTCACACAAAGGCTGGCGGCTACCCGTACGCTACAGCGCGACGCACAGCCGTCCATGCTGCCTTTTATCCAACAGCGCCTGGCACAGGAAACTGATGCGGAGGTGAAATCACGCCTGACCCGCGTTCTGGCTAACCTGCAACTGGCCAGTCCATCGGCGGAGATTCGCCGTCAGGCGATCATGCTGTTGGGCGACTCCAGCGATCCGGAAATGCAGGCACGCCTGCAACCGTTTACTGACAAAGCGCATGAACCGGATGCCAGCGTGCGCGCGGTGGCCAGTGACAGCCTGGCGCGTATCCAACAGCGAATGGCGATTGGCGATCTGCTTGGACAGGCGTTTATGGGGCTGTCGCTTGGATCGGTGCTGCTGCTGGCGGCGCTCGGGTTGGCGATCACCTACGGCCTGTTGGGAGTGATCAACATGGCGCACGGCGAAATGCTGATGCTCGGGGCTTACTGTACGTGGATGGTGCAACAGGCGATGGCGCAGTTTGTCCCGCAGTGGCTGGCTTTTTATCCGCTGGTTGCTTTGCCGGTTGCCTTTATGTTTACCGCTGGCGCGGGAATGATTCTGGAACGCGGGGTGATCCGCCATCTTTACGGACGTCCACTGGAAACGCTGCTGGCGACGTGGGGTATCAGCCTGATGCTGATCCAGCTTGTGCGGATGACCTTCGGGGCACAAAACCTGGAGGTGGCGAATCCGGCGTGGCTGTCGGGTGGCGTACAGGTTTACGCCAGTCTGGTACTACCGTGGAATCGCATTGTGGTGCTGGGGTTCGCGCTTCTGGTGCTGTTCTTCACCTGGCTGCTGCTGAATAAAACGCGGCTGGGCATGCGGGTACGCGCCGTGACCCAGAACCGCAGTATGGCGGCCTGCTGCGGTGTTCCGACGGGGCGTGTGGATATGCTGGCCTTTGGCCTGGGTTCAGGTATTGCCGGACTTGGCGGCGTCGCCCTGTCGCAACTGGGTAACGTCGGTCCGGAACTGGGCCAGGGTTATATCATCGACTCCTTTCTGGTGGTGGTGCTGGGCGGCGTCGGCCAACTTGCCGGTAGCGTGGCGGCGGCGTTCGGTCTCGGTGTGTTCAACAAAATCCTTGAACCGCAGATGGGTGCGGTACTCGGGAAGATTGTCATTCTGGTGTTGATCATTCTGTTTATCCAGAAGCGACCCCAGGGACTGTTTGCTCTGAAAGGGAGAGTCACCGAATAATGACCATGCCAATGACCTTAACACTGGCGCGTAAAGCGCCGCGCATCAGTCGGGTGCTGGCGGGGATTATCCTGCTGGCGCTGATGGTGCTGCCGTTTCTTGCCTTGCTGCCCGCCGATCATCCGCTGGCGATTTCCGTGTGGACGTTGACGCTTGCCGGGAAAATTCTCTGCTACGCGGTGGTGGCGGTCGCACTGGATCTGGTCTGGGGGTATGCCGGGATGCTGTCGCTGGGACACGGGCTTTTCTTTGCGCTTGGCGGTTACGCGATGGGGATGTATCTGATGCGCCAGGCCTCCGGTGAAGGGCTGCCCGCGTTTATGTCCTTTCTCTCCTGGAGCGAGTTGCCGTGGTTCTGGTGGGGAACCCAGCATTTTGCGTGGGCAATGGCGCTGGTGGTACTGGTGCCCGGCGGACTGGCGCTGATCTTTGGCTACTTCGCTTTCCGCTCGAAGATTAAAGGCGTCTACTTTTCGATCATGACGCAGGCGCTGACCTTCGCCGGTATGTTGCTGTTCTTTCGTAATGAGACCGGTTTTGGCGGCAACAACGGGTTTACCGGTTTTACCACGCTTCTGGGGCTGTCGGTCACTGCCACCACCACCCGTATCGGACTGTTTCTGGCGACGCTAGGGTTGCTGGTACTGGCATTGTGGCTGGGGTTTGCGCTGGCGCGCAGTAAGTTTGGCCGGATCCTCACCGCCGTGCGCGACGCGGAAAACCGGCTGATGTTTTGCGGCTATGACCCGAAAGGTTTCAAATTGCTGGTCTGGACGCTCTCTGCCGTGTTGTGCGGGTTGGCAGGCGCACTGTATGTGCCGCAGGTCGGGATCATTAACCCCAGCGAAATGTCGCCCACTAACTCTATCGAAGCCGCCATCTGGGTGGCGCTCGGCGGGCGTGGCTCGCTGATCGGCCCGGTCATTGGTGCGGTGATGGTAAACGGTGCCAAAAGCCTCTTTACCGTCATCATGCCGGAATACTGGCAGCTGTTTCTGGGGCTGATCTTCATCGGCGTCACGCTGTTTTTACCCCGTGGCGTGATTGGCCTGTTTCGTAAAGGAGACAAATAATGCAGCCGGATGAAGGCCTTTTTACCCGCCAGGTTCCCGGCGATCGCTATCGCCAGCAGACGGACCCGGTGCTGCAACTGGAAAACATCAACGTCAGCTTTGACGGTTTTCAGGCATTAACCAATCTCACGCTGAATATTGGCGTTGGCGAACTGCGTTGCGTCATTGGTCCTAACGGCGCGGGGAAAACCACGCTGATGGATGTGATTACCGGGAAGACGCGTCCGCAAAGCGGAAAGGCGCTGTATGACCAGTCAACCGATCTGACCGCGTTGGATCCGATCGCCATTGCCCGTCAGGGTATTGGCCGTAAGTTTCAAAAGCCGACGGTGTTCGAAGCGCTGACGGTGGCAGAAAACCTTGAGCTGGCGATGAAAAACGATAAATCGGTGTGGGCGTCACTGCGCGCAAAGTTAAACAGCGAACAGCGCGACCGCATCGATGAGATGCTTGGCTTGCTGCGCCTGCGGACCGAAAGAGGGCGCCATGCCGGGATGCTGTCACACGGCCAGAAGCAGTTTCTCGAGATCGGTATGCTGTTGGTGCAGGAGCCGCACCTGCTATTGCTGGATGAACCCGCCGCTGGCATGACCGATGCAGAGACGGAATATACCGCAGAACTGTTTCGTACGCTGGCGGGCAAACATTCGCTGATGGTAGTGGAGCATGATATGGGCTTTGTAGAAACCATCGCCGACCACGTCACGGTGCTCCATCAGGGAAGCGTACTGGCGGAAGGCAGTCTGCGTGAGGTGCAGGCCAACGAGCAGGTGATTGACGTCTATCTTGGGCGCTAAGGAGTACAGATGCTACAGGTAAATGAACTGAATCAATATTATGGTGGCAGCCATATTCTGCGCGGCGTCACCTTTGACGCCAGCCCTGGTGAAGTGACCTGTCTGCTGGGTCGCAACGGCGTCGGTAAAACCACCTTGCTGAAATGTCTGATGGGGCTGATACCGGCGCGTAGCGGAACGGTGACCTGGCAGGAAAAGAACATCACCCATCGCAAGCCGCATCAGCGGGTACAGGCGGGCATCGCGTATGTGCCGCAGGGCCGCGAAATTTTCCCGCGACTGACGGTGGAAGAAAACCTGTTGCTGGGGCTGTCGCGCTTTTCGTCACGCGAAGCGAAAGCGGTTCCGGAAGAGATCTACACACTATTCCCGGTACTGAAAGAGATGAAACAGCGGCGCGGCGGCGATCTCTCCGGTGGTCAACAGCAGCAACTGGCGATTGGCCGCGCGCTGGCGAGTCGTCCGCAGTTATTGATTCTCGATGAACCGACGGAGGGGATTCAGCCGTCGGTGATCAAAGAGATAGGACAGGTGATCGCTCAGCTCGCCCGGCGTGGCGATATGGCGATTCTGCTGGTTGAGCAGTTCTACGACTTTGCAGCGGAACTGGCGGATAACTATCTGCTGATGTCGCGCGGTAGCATTATTCAACGGGGACGCGGCGAAAATATGGAATCGGAAGGGGTACGCGGTTTAGTGGCTATCTGACAGCCGTGCAGGCCTTGGATCTGCACGACATCAGCTCAACACAACGCCGGTTGGCCCCAGGATCTGACACGCATGCCTTTAAGCATCAGCGCCCACGCGACAATAATCGCCACCATCAGGACGATAAACAGCGTCCAGGCGGGGAATGAGGTCAGAATGACGCCGCTGGCCAACGGGTTAAACGCCGCCCCCAACCAACCCAGCGACTGCGCGGAGAAATAACTGGCCTTCATACCCGGTGGGGCGATGTTATCGATCAGCATGTATTCACCTGGTGCGTAGATCACTTCACCAAGCGTAAAGATCGCGGCGGATACGCCCCAGAGCAGCAGGCTGTTGCCGGAGATCATGAACCCGCCGAGACCAATGACAAAACAGACGGTGCCAAAGCCCATCAGCGGACGAATGTTAGCCGGCGTCAGTCTGCGCCCCACGGCATACTGCAAGCTGACGACCACCGCGGCGTTGACGGGCAACACCACCGCCACGACTTTCTCAGCGAAATTGCCATCGGCGACGACCATCACGTACTGAGAGAGACAGGACGCAAACGCACCGGAAACAAACGAGGCCAGAAACGCCGACAGCGTAAACCAGAACAGTGCTTTATCATGCAGCAGTACCGCAGGCGACCAGGCGACGCTGTTTTCGCTATTAACGGCGGCGGCAGAACGCTTGACCAGAAGCTGGATAAACACCAGCGGAAAGGCGGAGCAGAAGGCGGCGAGCCAGAAGGGTAAGTTGATGCTCTGCATCACCAGCAGCGTGCCGAGCGGCGGGCCAACGGTCCAGCCGATATTCAGTACCGTATAGTTGAGCGAAAAGATTTTTGCCTTCGCGCCGGGCGAAAGATGGTCGGCAAACCAGGCTTTCAGCACGGTGGCAAACACCGAATAAGCGCAGTTGATCAGGGCAAAAAGCAGCACCACCAGCATTACGCTATCAACCAACGGAATGGCGATAAAGCCAAAGGCAAAGGCGGAAATCGCCAGAAGCATGTAGCGCTTCTTGTCGAATTTGTCCGCCAGAATGCCAAAGCCAAGGCTAAAGACCACGCCGATGGTCAACGCAATGGTCATGGCATAGCCGATCAGATCCACGCTCAGGTCGTACTGGCGACTCAGATAAATGGTCATGAAGGGCAGCGTTGCGCCACGACCGATCGTCAGTAACAGTGAGGAGGCGAGTAAAGCAAGGGTGGATCGTCTCAGCGTTTTGTTCATTTCTCTGCCCGACAGTGCGTTTCGTTATATTTGTTTTAGATATGTAAAGAAATAACACGGCAAAAGTGTGATGTATAGCGGATAAATTGTTCTATTGTGCACTGCTATCCCTACCAGAATTAATGATCTGTTGCGGGCTACTCATTTCCGTTACTTTAACTTGTTTACAAAAATTTAAACTTCGCGGAGCGGTGGTATGACGCGCAAAGACGGGCTGTTGGCATTACTGGTGGTGGTGGTTTGGGGGCTGAACTTTGTTGTCATTAAGGTGGGGCTGCATGCAATGCCACCGCTGATGCTGGCGGGGTTGCGCTTTTTGCTGGTGGCGTTTCCGGCGATATTTTTTGTTGCGCGTCCGCGTATTCCGCTGTCGCTGCTGCTCGGTTACGGCCTGACAATCAGCTTCGGTCAGTTTGCCTTTCTGTTTTGCGCGATCAAGTTTGGCATGCCAGCTGGACTGGCGTCGCTGGTATTGCAGGCTCAGGCCTTTTTCACCATCGTGCTGGGCGCATTTGCCTTTGGCGAACGTTTGCAGGGCAAACAAATTGCCGGAATTGCGCTCGCAATTTTTGGTGTGCTGGTGCTGATTGAAGGCAGCCTCAACGGACAGCATGTCGGGATGCTCGGCTTTATGCTGACGCTGGCGGCGGCATTTAGCTGGGCCTGCGGCAATATCTTCAATAAAAAAATAATGGGGCATGCCTCGCGCCCGCCGGTAATGTCGCTGGTGGTCTGGAGCGCACTGATTCCGATACTGCCGTTCTTTGCAGCGTCGCTGTTGCTCGACGGCGCGACGCAAATCGTTGAAAGCCTGATTGCCATCGATCTGACCACGATCTTATCGCTGGTCTATCTGGCCTTTGTTGCCACGATAGTCGGCTACGGGATCTGGGGGACGCTGCTCGGGCGTTATGAAACCTGGCGTGTTGCGCCGCTCTCCCTGCTGGTGCCGGTGGTGGGACTGGCCAGCGCGGCGCTGCTGCTCGACGAAACGCTGAGCGCATTACAGCTGTTTGGCGCGGTGCTGATCATGGCCGGTCTGTACATCAATGTGTTTGGTTTTCGCTGGCGCAGAACGGCGCAGGTGAGGGGATCGTAGGTCGGAAAAAGCGAATAGCGCAGGGATTGCCTGATGTCGCTGCGCTGATCAGGCCTGGCAGGTAAAAACTGACGTTAATATTATCACAATCATCCATTGTCATTTAATACTTAGAAGTGAATTTAAAAATAGTAACAGATATTTTAATAGAGCAGCCATGTACAGGCTGCTCTATTTTTAAGTAATGGCTATATTTTAAATAAATGTTGAACTTGATAATTTTTTGATGATATGTTACGACGAGGGAATGTTCACAGGTTGGAGGTAAATTATATGACGCCAAAAGAGATACTTTGCCAATGGGTTGACGCATTTAATAATGCTGATATAGAAACTATTTCAGAATTATATGATGAGAATGCAATAAACCATCAGGTTGCCAATGAGCCAGTTATTGGTAAAGAGGCGATAAAGAAAATGTTTGAACAAGATTTTTCTTACACGGATATGGTTTGTATCGTTGAAAACATTTTCGAAGATGGACAATGGGCAATTTTAGAGTGGCGTGACCCATTAGGTCTGAGAGGTTGCGGTTTTTTCCAAATAGTAAATAATAAAATTTTATTTCAAAGAGGCTACTGGGATAAGCTAACTTTCTTGAAGCAGCATAATTTGCCTATTGAATAAAATGAATACGTAAAAGAAGAGCGAAAACGGCGCTGCGGGAAATTTTAAGAATATAACGATCAGGGGGATAAAAAAAGCCCCGCTTTTCAGCAGGGCGAAAACGAATCACAGGCTGTGCCGGTTGTAATAGGGCACGCCCAGTTCGTCGGACTTGTCACTTCCCGCGCCCATGTGATTAAAATCAAACGGCGACTGTTCCTGTGAAGTGGGGACAATCATCGTGTCACGACTGTTTGTCGTGGTGGGCTGCGCGGATTGCTCCGCAACGCTCTGACCTGAGACAACAAGCAGCAGGGCCAGCATTGCAGAAGACAACAGTTTCATGATTTCCTCGATTACGTCGTTTACAGGCGATGGTTAGTTACAATGGTTCAGCGGTAGCAAATACCGCGATTCGCCGCGCATATTGGTAATACGGTATTTATGCGGCGGAACGTCGAAATAGTTTTTGAATGTCCGGGTCAGCGTCTGCTGCGACTCGAAACCGTAACGTTCTGCCAGATATAAAATCGGCTCGTTACTCTCTTTTAATTTCTGCGCTATTTCGGTCATTTTACGGCTGCGAATGTACTGGCCTAATGAATGGCCGGTCTCTTTTTTGAACATCCGCTGCAGGTGCCATTTGGAGTAACCTGAACGCTCAGACACTTTTTCCAGTGAGAGCGGCGATTCCAGGTTATCTTCGATCCAGTCCAAAATGCTATGAATGGTGATAGCGTCAGTATTGCGTCTGGACATCGTCATACCTCTTCTTGTTTTACGGCAGTACTTTCTTAAGCAAATGCTCAAGTGTTGCCACTTCGTCCGCCGTTAAGTTTTTTGTTAATTCCTGGTGCAGGTCTTGTCCTACTAATTGATGACATTGCTCACAAATTGCCGCGCCGTGTTCGGTGAGTTTCACCAGCACACCGCGTTTGTCATGTGGGTTAGGCAGTCTGTCAATCCAGCCTTTGCAGACCAGACGCTCGAGCATGCGCGTTAAGGCGCCGAGATCGACAGACAACACTTTTTTCAGTTCAACCGGGGTAATGCAGCCCGCACAACGGATAGAGCAGAGCACCTTAAACTGTGCTGCCGTGATATCCAGCGGCGAGAGATAGTCGTTCAACAGACGATCTTTCTTCTGATTGACCATGTGGATCAAGCGCCCCAGTGGGATGATTTCATTGAATAAGTCACTGGTGCTTTTCACAATGGTTGCCCTGGCAAGTATTTAGTTACGGCAGATAATATTGCCCAGGCAACTATAAGTCAAACGAATGGATTTACCGATCACACGTTTTGCTAAAAGCGAAAAGACACGCGCTGTGTCACATTTTATTTAGTTAATGATAATTAGCGGTTATCTCTCAGGTCGCTAACGAATGCTTACAGCACCAGAATGGCTAACTTCATGGTTTTCCACTTATACTTGCCGCTAATACATGGGTGAAACAGGAATGACGGCCAATATGATGGATTTGTTTAAAGCAATAGGGCTGGGGCTGGTAGTGATTCTCCCTCTGGCGAATCCGTTGACGACCGTCGCGCTGTTTCTCGGCCTTGCCGGGAACATGAACAGCGCAGAACGGAATCACCAGTCGTTAATGGCATCGGTTTACGTGTTTGCCATCATGATGGTGGCCTACTATGCGGGCCAACTGGTGATGAATACTTTCGGTATCTCCATTCCGGGCCTGCGTATCGCCGGGGGGTTAATTGTGGCGTTCATCGGTTTCCGCATGCTGTTTCCGCAGCAAAAAGCGCATGAATCGCCGGAGGCGCGGAGCAAGTCGGAAGAGCTGGAAGATGAGCCGACCGCCAATATCGCGTTTGTGCCGCTGGCAATGCCAAGCACGGCGGGGCCGGGGACCATTGCGATGATTATCAGCTCTGCCTCAACGGTGCGTCACGGCACGGATTTTCCTGACTGGGTGATTACCGTCGCGCCGCCGCTCATCTTTGCCCTGGTGGGGGTGATCCTGTGGGGATGCTTACGCAGTTCCGGGGCGATTATGCGTCTGGTGGGCAAGGGCGGTATTGAAGCCATTTCCCGGCTGATGGGCTTTCTGCTGGTCTGTATGGGCGTGCAGTTTATTATTAACGGCGTGCTGGAAATTATTAAAACCTACTGATCAAAAAGCCCGGTCGCGATGATCGGGCTGTCTGTCAGGAATGCTGTGGTTGTTCTTCTAATGAGACCGGCCATTTACGGAAGATAATCACCGACCAGATCAGCGCGGCAAGTGCCGGAACGGCACCCACGTAGCCAATGGTTGACATCGACCAGTGCAGACTCACCTGATTTCCCACCAGCGCGCCCGCGCCAATACCAATATTGAAAATGCCGGAAAACAGCGCCATCGCTACATCCGTGGCATCCGGAGCCAGCGCCAGCACCTTCACCTGCATCCCGAGGCCAATCACCATGATGGCAATCCCCCAGAAAACGCTCAGAACAGCCAGATGAGATTCACTGTCAGCGGCAGGTAACAGCAATACCAGGCAGAGCAGCAGCAGCGCGATGGCGATGCTGATGAGCGCCGAGGCATGGTGATTGCCGAGCTTGCCAAAGATGATGCTGCCGATAATGCCTGCACCGCCCAGCACCAGTAACAGTACGGTGGCGAAATTTGCGCTCAACCCGGCAACAGTCTGCACAAACGGTTCGATATAGCTGTACGCGGTGTAGTGCGCCGTCACCACCACCACCGTCAACAGATAGAGGCACATCAGCGCCGGACGGCGGAACAGCAGTGGCAGACTTTTCAGCGAGCCGGAATGTTCACTTGGTAATTTCGGCAGCAGCTTGATCAGGCAAATCAGGGTGATGAATGCCCCCATCCCGATGGCGAAGAAGGTGGTTCGCCAGCCAAAATACTGACCAACAATACGACCAAGCGGTAAGCCCAGCACCATCGCCAGCGCCGTTCCGGTGGCGAGTAAACTTAATGCCTGAGCGCGTTTGCCCGCGGGAGCAAGGCGGATCGCCAGTGAAGCGGTAATCGACCAGAAGATCGCGTGCGCAAAGGCAATCCCGATGCGGCTAATCACCAGCACGGTGAAGTTCCACGCCAGGAACGAGAGCACATGGCTGGCAATAAACAGCACAAACAAGCATATCAGCAGCTTACGCCGCTCAACCTGACTGGTCATCAACATGAACGGCAGGGACAACAGCGCGACTACCCAAGCGTAGATCGTCAGCATGATCCCGACCTGTGCGGTCTGCATACTAAAACTCTGTGCGATGTCGGAAAGCAGACCCACGGGGACAAATTCTGTGGTATTGAAAATAAACGCAGCAATAGCCAGCGTAACGACCCGTAACCACGCGACTTTGCGGGAAACCGTTTGAGTTGTCATAAGAGTGCATCGGTTCGTTGCGAAAAGGAGAGGATGCGATCTTAAAACGTTTGCTGATGAAAAGACAACCGTTTTGTGATTCAGATCTCGTTTTCAGCATTGTTCCGTCAGCAGCTCAATGAACGCCTCCAGTTGGCGCATCTTCGCCCCGCGCCGCCAGACCAGCCAGGTCGTCAGCCAGCGCCAGTTACCGGACAGCGGCCAGGCCTCAACCTGCTGATGTCCGGGCATACTTTCCAGCATCGAACGGGGGATTAACGCGATACCAGCACCGGCGATCACACAGGCCAGCATGCCGTGATAGGACTCCATTTCGTGGATCGTGCCAGGCATTGCCCGATCGGCATGAAACCAGCTTTCGAAATGGCGGCGATAGGAACAATTGGCGCGAAAGGCGTAAATGTGACTGCCGTTGACCTCGCTGGCGCGTGTCACTGGCGGGTGACCGTGCGGCGTAACCACCATCATCTCTTCCTGATACACCGGCATCCCTTCAAGACCGGGGTGGGTAATCGGTCCGTCCACAAAGGCGGCATTGAGATGACCCTGAAGCACGCCGTCCAGCATGTTGCCAGAAGGCCCGGTCGCCAGGGAGAACTGGATTTTGGGGTAGCGCTGATTGTAGCGAGCAAGCGTAGCCGGTATGCGTACCGCGGCGGTGCTTTCCAGCGCGCCCAGTGAGAACAGCCCCTGAGGTTCATCACCCGCGACAACCATTCGCGCCTCGTCAACCAGCGCGAGGATCTGCTGACTGTAGCGCAGAAAGTTGTGCCCGGCGGGGGAAAGGCGCAGGCGCTGATTCTCGCGAATAAACAGATCGACGCCGAGATCGGCCTCCAGTTTGCGAATGCGGGTGGTGAGATTGGAGGGGACACGGTGCACCTTCGCCGCTGCCTGGGTGATGCTGCCCGTTTCGGCAACCGCGTTAAACATCTCCAGTTGGGTCAGATCCATAATGTTCTCTCATTGTGAATGGTTTGGTTAATATTATTCATTTTTAGGAAAGAGTAAATGCGTCCATGATGATCGCATCAAGAATGATGGAGAGACTGTATGACGATTTCACCGGCAACCCACGCCATTTCCACCAACCCGTACAATGGCGAACGCCTTTCAGCACTGCCGTGGTCTACGGCCAAAGACATTGAACAGGCGCTACAGCTTGCGGCCGTGGGATTTCGCGACTGGAAACAGACTACGGTGGCGTATCGGGCGCAGAAATTACGTGACATCGGCCAGGCCTTACGCGTGCGTGGCGAAGAGATGGCGCAGTGCATTACCCGTGAGATGGGCAAACCGATTAAACAGGCGCGTGCAGAGGTGGCAAAATCGGCGTCACTGTGTGACTGGTATGCAGAACACGGCCCGGCGATGCTGGACGCTGAACCCACGCAGGTGGAAAACCAACAGGCGGTCATTGAGTATCGTCCGTTAGGTACCATTCTGGCGGTCATGCCGTGGAACTTTCCGCTGTGGCAGGTGCTGCGCGGAGCGGTGCCGATTTTGCTGGCCGGTAATGGCTATCTGCTTAAGCCTGCGCCGAACGTCATTGGCTGCGCGCAAATCATCCGCCAGGTTTTTGCTGATGCAGCGATACCCGTCGGCGTCTACGGCTGGCTGAATGCGGATAATCAGGGCGTCAGCACATTGATAAACGATGCGCGGATTGCGGCCGTGACGGTGACCGGTAGCGTGCGTGCAGGGGCAGCCATTGGCGCTCAGGCCGGAGCCGCGTTGAAAAAATGTGTGCTGGAACTGGGAGGTTCCGATCCGTTTATTGTGCTAAACGATGCCGATCTGGATCTGGCAGTGCAGGCGGCGGTGGCCGGACGCTACCAAAATAGTGGGCAGGTTTGTGCGGCGGCGAAACGCTTTATTCTCGAAGAGGGGATCGCAGAGTGTTTTATCGCGCGCTTTGTGGCGGCTGCCGCCGCGCTGAAGCAGGGCGATCCGCTGGCGGAGGAGAGCGAACTCGGACCGATGGCGCGTGCCGATCTGCGTGACGAGTTGCATCAGCAGGTGCAGGCGACGATTGCCGAAGGCGCTCAGTTACGACTTGGCGGTGAGATGCCTTCCGGAGCCGGTAACTTTTATCCGGCCACGGTGCTGACCAACGTAACCCCTGAGATGACGGCGTTTCGCGAAGAACTGTTCGGGCCGGTTGCGGCGATCGCCATAGCGAAGAGTGCTGAGCATGCGCTGGAACTCGCAAACGACAGTGACTTTGGTCTGTCGGCGACCCTTTTTACCGCCGATGAAGCCCGGGCACTGGAGATGGCCGCACGTCTGGAATGCGGCGGTGTCTTTATCAACGGCTTTAGCGCCAGCGATGCCCGGGTGGCGTTTGGCGGCGTGAAGAAGAGCGGCTTTGGTCGCGAACTCTCGCACTTTGGTCTGCGTGAATTCTGTAATGTGCAGACCGTCTGGAAGAACCGACGCTAATCTTTCCGGCGCTCTGCGGGGCGCCTTGTCACATTTCTGCCATAGTTTTGTCATTTACGCTTCGTAGACTCGCGCTTAACGTGTTGATACTGAAGAATATTATGAACTTAACTCAAATTTTACGTCGCGTTGCGCGCCGTTTTCTACCGCAGCAGTTTGGCCTGTTAACCGGGATTTTTTGCATCATTGCGCTGTTTTCCGTGCTGCAAATGACGTCGTCATTGATGCTGTCGTTTTCTGTCAGTCAGGCCCGGGAAAACGAGCAGCGTAACCAACAGGCGTTGCGTCAACAGACAAAAGTTGAAGAGGCACGGATTGCGCTTCTGACCGCCAGCGATCTGCTCAATCGAGCGGGTGTTTACTTTATGCAGGATGCCGCCACGGGTTCTGAAGGCAGCTGGCAGCCGTTGATTGACGAAGCCCGGCAGGCGTTAACTCAGTCGACAACCGCGTGGCAGACATGGCGCGAAATGAACCCGCAGGCGGACGACGGGCTGGTCGACAGCTATCAGCGTTTTAGCGGCGGTATCCAGGAACAGGTGACAGGGCTAAGTAAGACGCAGTCGATTGACGCGTTCTTTGCGGTGCCCATTCAGGCGTTTCAGGCTGACTTCAATGATAACTATGCCAGAGTGCAAAAAGTCACTGCCCAGGAGCGGGAGAGTGGACGACAACAACTGCTGGATCGTCTACTCAATCTTCAGCATCTGTTCTTACTCCTGCCGATAATGCTGCTGGCCATTGCGATCGCGGTCTGGTGGGGGATGTCGCGCTGGGTGATTTCTCCGCTGCGTCGGCTGATCGCACATATTGATATTCTGGCGGCAGGCGATCTCTCACAGCCGCTTCCTGCCGTACCTGGGTCTAACCGGGAAGTGTCGCAGCTCCACGTAAGAATTGGTGCGATGCAGCAGGGGCTACGTGAGCTGGTCCAGCAGGTCAGTGAGGCAACGACGGCGATGGCTGACAATATCGAAAGGCTGGCGCAGAACAATACGCGCTTGTATCAGCAGTCGGCGAAACAGAGTGAAGAACTGCATAACGTCACCTCGCATATTTCTGTGCTGGAAACGCACGTTGAAGATAACAGCGGATATGCCCAACTGGCGAATCAGCGTGCGGAAGAAGCGCGCGCCATTGCGGCAGGCGGTGACCGAATGATGGATACCGTGAATCGTTCAATGCAGGCGATTGTGACGCGCTCGGCGGAAATGCGCGGGATTATTGCGCTGATTGATAACGTTGCCTTCCAGACTAATATTCTGGCGCTGAACGCGGCTATCGAAGCCGCCCATGCCGGTGAGCAGGGACGCGGCTTTGCGGTGGTGGCAAGAGAAGTGGGATTGCTGGCGCGCAAGAGCAGTCAGTCCACGCAGGATATTCAGGCGCTGATCTATCACTCTCTGCAAGGAATAGAAGAAGGGTCAAGCGCAGTGACGCATCTGGAAGAGAACTTACAGCAGGTGATCGCGCTGGTGGAAAATCTGGGCGCCTCGCTGAATGATATCTCCGCCGCGACGCTGCATCAGGGAGCCCGAATCCATCAAATGACGCGTCAGCTGCAAGCGCTGAACCTGGTCGCGCGTGATACCCGCGAACTGGTGGATACGGCATCGGCTTCCTCGCAGCAGTTGCATAATGAATCGCACCAGTTGATTCACGCCGTGGCGAGATTCCGACTTCCGGCCTGACGTGGGGTATTCCGCTCTGTTATACTCGCAGCCCTTTTCAGACCGGCAGGCAAGGAGCGTGGTGTGGCAATCACTCTGGACAATTCAATTTTAGAGACCATTCTGGCGGAGGTTCGCCCGCTGATAGGTCAGGGCAAAGTTGCGGACTATATTCCCGCGCTGGCCTCGGTTGACGGGTCCCGACTGGGTATTGCGATTTGTACCGTGGAAGGTCAGCTCTGGCAGGCCGGGGATGCGACTGAACGCTTTTCCATTCAGTCAATTTCGAAGGTACTCAGTCTGGTGGTGGCAATGCGTCACTATTCAGAGGATGAGATCTGGCAACGGGTGGGGAAAGATCCGTCCGGTTCGCCGTTTAATTCGCTGGTGCAGTTAGAAATGGAGTACGGCATTCCGCGTAATCCGTTTATTAATGCCGGGGCGCTGGTTGTCTGTGACATGTTACAGGGGCGACTCAGCGCACCGCGTCAGCGTATGCTGGAAGTGGTTCGTGCGCTGAGCGGTGTGCCGGATATCGCTTATGATGCGGTGGTGGCCCGTTCAGAGTTCGAACACTCCGCCCGTAATGCCGCCATTGCCTGGCTGATGAAATCCTTCGGTAATTTTCATCATGACGTGACGACGGTCCTGCAAAACTATTTTCATTACTGTGCGCTGAAAATGAGCTGTGTGGAACTGGCGAAGACGTTTGTCTTTCTGGCGAACCAGGGGAAAGCGTTTCATCTTGATGAGCCCGTGGTGACGCCGATGCAGGCACGACAGATCAATGCGCTGATGGCGACCAGCGGAATGTATCAGAACGCCGGGGAATTTGCGTGGCGTGTTGGCTTGCCCGCGAAATCGGGTGTAGGCGGGGGAATTGTGGCGATAGTGCCGCATGAGATGGCGATCGCCGTGTGGAGTCCTGAACTGGATCCGACCGGGAATTCGCTCGCGGGTATCGCTGCGCTGGAACAACTGACTCAACGCTTAGGACGTTCAGTTTACTGATGAACACGTTTGATCCGCTTTTTGCCCGTCTGTCGCGCTCGCCGTTTCGCTCCCGTTTTCGTCTGGGCACGAAAGAGAGACAGTATTGCTGGGATAAAGGGGCAGAGGTTATCGATCAACATGCTGCGGATTTTGTGGCGAAGCGACTTGCGCCAGCCGCACCGGTCAATGACGGCAAACAAACGCCGATGCGCGGTCATCCGGTATTTATCGCCCAACATGCCACGGCGACCTGCTGTCGCGGCTGTCTTGCTAAATGGCATAATATCGCCCAGGGACAGCCGTTGAGCGATGAGCAACAGCAGTATGTGGTCGCTGTTATCCATCACTGGTTAGTGCTTCAAATGAATACACCGTAATAATTAAATGGTTACGTTAATCCCATAAAATAAGCATGGTTTATTGCTGGCGAATTTAACAAATAAAAATGTTAACGCAGCTGGAGTACGACTACCTTTGAGAATAATTCATGCTATTCTCTTAAATATTATAACCATTACGCAGAGATAATTGCCGACGGCAATTATATGGATAGATATTTAATGCACGTACTCCACATTCCGTCTTTCCGGCTGTTTCAGGAAGGCCATTCACTGCGTAACGCCAGCGTTATTTTTGCTTTAACCACACTATTCTACTTTATTGGCGCCGAGCTGCGCCTGGTGCATGAACTTTCGCTGTTCTGGCCGCTCAACGGCGTGATCGCCGGGATTTTTGCCCGTTATGTCTGGTTAAACAAGCTGCATTATTATGCTGTTAGCTACGTCGCCATGCTGGGTTATGATGCGATCACCACCGAGTGGGGATGGGTATCGCTGATTATTAATCTCTCCAACATGGTGTTTATCGTGGTTGTCGCCCAACTGGTGATCCGCGATAAGCGACTGGGGAAAAATAAATATGAGCCTATCAGTGCGTTACGCTTATTTAATTACTGTCTGATTGCGGCACTGCTCTGCGCCATAATTGGCGCGATGGGATCTGTGGGTATCGACCGACTGTCATTCTGGCCACTGGTGGCTGACTGGTTCAGCGAACAATTCTCAACCGGGGTGCTGATTGTGCCCTGTATGCTGACGCTGGGTATTCCTGGCGCGGTAAAACGCTTTAAACCCGAACAACTGATGCCGGTGGCGGCGTTAATTATCTCGGTGCTGGCATCGGTCATTATTGGCGGCGCCGGAAGCCTGGCCTTTCCGCTGCCGGCGCTGATCTGGTGTGCGGTGCGCTATACCCCGCAGGTCACTTGTCTGCTGACTTTTCTTACCGGCGCCGTTGAAATTGTGCTGGTGGCAAATTCGATAATCAATATCGCGGTGGCGTCACCGTTGTCTACGCCGCAGATGTTCTCTGCCCGACTGGGAATTGCCACGATGGCAATTTGCCCCATTATGGTTTCAGTCAGCGTGGCGGCGATTAATTCCCTGATGAAGCAGGTTTCCCTGCGCGCCGATTTCGATTTTCTTACCCACGTTTATTCTCGTTCCGGACTTTATGAAGCGCTGAAGCGTCAGGAGTATCCGCACTCGCAGCATATCACCGTCATGCTGTTGGATATCGACTATTTCAAGAGCATTAATGATAACTTCGGTCATGAATGCGGCGATGTAGTACTCCGCGTGTTTGCACAACGTATTCGCGAGATTATCGGTGACCGGGGGCTGGTGGCGCGTATGGGAGGGGAAGAATTTGTCGTGGTGGTTCCCTCAGTGCATCCTGATGAGGGAATGCTGCTGGCGGAAAATATTCGTACGGCGGTCGCACAGCAACCCTTCACCTGGAACCAGCAGAATATCTATCTGACAGTCAGCATTGGCCTTGGGAATGGCAGTATCGGCACCCATTTGCTGACGGACGTTTTCAACACCTTGATGGTTGAAGCGGACGAGTGTTTGTACCGTTCGAAGAACGAAGGTCGTAATCGGACCAGCGATCGCCGGACGGATAAGACCGTCTTTGCTGGAAGCGATCTGGCATAACAATATCCTATGGAACTCCCCGTTGTGTTATCACAATGTTAAGTGCATGGTGTTGTCTCTATTACGGAGGCAACATGACCCTGGCAAAATCCTGTTATGTGTTGGATGCGGGAGCTATCGAGGCGAGAATTGATGAGCTCTGTGACGTCCTGACCGACTGTGTGACGCGCGGCGCATCAGTCAGTTTTGTATTACCGTTTACCTGTTCAAAAGCACGTGCATTCTGGCATGACGTCGCGCAAAGCGCGGGCAGAGGAGAGCGCGTCGTTCTTGCGCTCGACAACCCCTCAGGCGTGATTGTCGGTACCGTGCAACTCATTCTCAAGCAGCCGGAAAATCAACCTCATCGCGCGGACGTGGCGAAACTTTTAGTTCACTCCAGCGCACGTCGTCAGGGATTCGCTCGTCAGTTGATGACGGCACTGGAAACGTGCGCAATACAGCAGCAAAAAACGCAGCTGGTGCTGGATACCGCTACAGGAAGCGATGCTGAGTTGTTCTACCACTCTTGCGGCTGGCGCAAAGCCGGTGAGATCCCTGATTATGCGCTGATGCCAGATGGAAAGCTGACCGGCACCACGCTTTTCTATAAATCTCTATAAATAGTTGTCATGAATTGATCAAAACAGGGTTTTACTCTCGTGAAGTTTTGCTAACCTGTTCTACCAATTTAATCAGGTTGTATGACTAATCGAAAGGGAACCCATTGTGAAAACACTTAACCGTCGCGATTTTCCCGGTGCTCACTATCCTGAACGCATCATTCAGTTTGGTGAAGGTAACTTCCTTCGCGCCTTTATTGACTGGCAAGTTGATCTGCTGAATGAACATACCGATCTGAATTCTGGTGTGGTCATTGTTCGACCTATTGAAAGTACATTCCCACCTTCACTCAGTACCCAGGATGGTCTTTACACGACAATCATTCGCGGTCTGAATGAACAGGGAGAAGCCATCAGCGATGCTCGTCTGATTCGTTCGGTGAATCGTGAAATCAGCGTTTACGGTGATTACGATGCGTTCCTGAAACTGGCGCACAATCCTGAGATGCGTTTTGTGTTCTCTAACACCACGGAAGCAGGTATCAGTTATCACGCAGGTGATAAATTTGATGATGCGCCAGCGGTAAGTTATCCGGCGAAGCTGACGCGTCTGCTGTTTGAACGCTACAGCCATTTCAACGGCGCGTCGGATAAAGGCTGGATCATCATCCCTTGCGAACTGATTGATTATAATGGTGATGCTCTACGTGAGCTGGTGCTGCGCTATGCGCAGGAGTGGTCACTGCCAGCGGCATTTATCACCTGGCTGGATCAGGCAAACGTCTTCTGTTCCACGCTGGTGGACCGTATTGTCACGGGTTATCCGCGCGATGAAGCGGCGCAACTGGAGAACGAACTGGGCTATCACGATGGTTTCCTCGATACAGCCGAACACTTTTATCTGTTTGTGATCCAGGGACCGAAATCACTGGCAGCAGAACTGCGTCTCGATAAATATCCGCTTAACGTTCTGATTGTTGAGGATATTAAGCCGTACAAAGAGCGTAAAGTGGCCATCCTTAACGGTGCGCACACGGCGCTGGTACCGGTGGCATTCCAGGCAGGACTGGATACGGTCGGCGAGGCGATGAATGACACCGAAATCTGCGCCTTTGTGGAAAAAGCGATTTATGAGGAGATCATCCCGGTTCTCGATCTGCCGCGTGATGAACTGGAGTCATTTGCCAGTGCGGTTACCGGACGTTTCCGTAACCCCTATATTAAGCACCAGTTGCTGTCGATTGCGTTGAACGGGATGACTAAATTCCGCACCCGCATTCTTCCCCAGTTGTTGGCAGGGCAGAAGGCGAACGGCCAACTCCCGGCTCGTCTGACCTTCGCGTTAGCCGCCCTGATTGCGTTCTATCGCGGTGAGCGTAATGGGGAAGCTTACCCGGTTCAGGACGATGCGCACTGGATCACCCGTTTTCAGCAACTCTGGAGCCAGCATGGCGATCGCCAGATGACGACTCAGCAACTGGTGAGTGACGTGCTGGCGGTAGAAGAACACTGGGAGCAAGACCTGACGAAAGTGGCGGGGCTGGTTGAGCAGGTGGCTGCCGATCTCGATGCCATTCTGTCAAAAGGAATGCGAGAAGCGGTGAAACCGCTTTGCTAAAGCAGTGACCCGGCTAAGGCCGGGTTTCTTATACAAGCACTATAGTTACAACATACAATGTATTTAATAACTATTCCCCTCTGTTAGCCTTGTGCATGAACAGGTCTATTAGCATAAGGCAGGTGACAACGTCACGTTGGACATGCTTGAATGTTTGATCCAGATCACGTTTAATAGCAGGATTCGTTTCTTTCCAGAAAACCGTCATGATCGTTCGTCCGCAACAGCACTGGTTACGCCTGATATTCGTCTGGCACGGCTCTGTACTGGCAAAAATCTCTTCCCGCTTGCTGCTTAATTTTCTGCTGTCTATTGTCGTGATCGTCCTGCTGCCGTGGTATACGATGCTGGGTATCAAATTTACCCTTGCACCGTTCAGCATCCTCGGTGTGGCAATCGCTATCTTTTTGGGTTTTCGTAATAACGCCTGTTATTCCCGTTATGTTGAGGCGCGTCAACTCTGGGGACAATTGATGATCGCTTCTCGTTCACTGTTGCGGGAAGTCAAAACGGTCTTACCGGATGACCGCGAGTTAGGGCAGTTTGTCCGGCTGCAAATCGCCTTCGCTCACTGTCTGCGCATGACGCTGCGGCGTAAGCCACAGGCTGAGCCGCTGGCGAAGTATCTTAGCACGGCAGATCTGCAACGTGTATTTGCCTCTCACTCTCCGGCAAACCGCATTTTACTGATAATGGGTGAATGGCTGGCGACACGTCGTCGAGACGGGCAACTCTCGGATATGCCTTTCGCCCTGGTGGTCGATCTGCATTACATGACGCCTTTTATTTCGGTCCTCATCTCCTATACCTTCATCTATCTGGATGCACTGGCGGAAGAACTGGAGGATCCGTTTGGAACAGAGAATAACGATTTGCCCCTGGATGCTATCTGTAATGCCATCGAAATTGACCTGCTGGAGATGAATGATGAATCGACCATTCCAGCGAAACTGATGCCGGATAAGCACTACCAGTTGACGTAAAAGAAGGGAACATTCCAGTAAATGAACGACAGGCTGGGTGTGTCAATGCGCTAACATCGGTTTTCAGGATTAACTTATCACCGATGATTGAATTTCAGATAATGTCCGCATATTTTCTGCGCGATTAAAAATAACTCTTGATAAGGGTCGTAAGGCGTTCTTAAAACATCGGCATGCCATCAGTGCATATCAGGATGTTAAACGATGATCAGGAGGATTATCTATGAACGCTATTCAATCAGGAATGAATGACACCCCGCGTGTCGATGCAAAGGCGTCGACGCCATCACTGGTATCAATAAAGTCTCTCTCTCCGTTGCCGGTTATTCCAGGACTGCTGCTTGCCACCACCGGTCTTTTTGCCCCGACAGGTCTGTTGGCAGAGGAAATACGCTGCGAAAGTGAAACGGCCGCAGAGTGTATTGAGAAAAAAATCAAAGCGACAAAGACATTAACAGCATCCTGGACGCCCACGACGGCGAACAGTAGTGTTCTTATTAACGAAAATGCCCAGGTCATTTTATCTGCGGAAGTGAATAACGAGCCTGGTTGGCGTGAGTTTGGCTCCCTGACCGTCGGTCAGGGCACAAAAGGTGAACTCACAATAAGAGGACGCACCATTAAATCCTCTGCAAGCGCGATTGGTAATGGTGCTGTCGGAATTGTGACGTTAACCGAAGGTGCGCAATGGGATCTCAGTGGCGAGAATCTGTTTGTCGGCAAAAATAACGGCGACGGAACATTAACCGTTAAAGAGGGAAGTCAGATCTCCAATATTAACGAACTGCGCATCGGTGAATTTTATGCTGATGCAAAAGGACTGACCACGGTAGAAGGTGAGAATTCGTCGATCCGTTCCGGTTGGGCTGTTGTGGGCGATCAGGCAGAGGGCCGACTGGATATTTTGAACGGTGGTCAACTTTCAGTTAGTAGACATATGAATATTGGCTATGTCGGAAAGACGTTAAACTCAACGCTTAAAGGAAACGGCGTCGTGAATGTCGACGGCGAAAATTCTCTTTTAGAGGTTGGTACATTACTCATTTTAGGGGGCTTTGGAACCACGCCAAATGATGCCAAAGGTGAACTTAATATCAGTAATGGCGGCAAAGTTAAGACAGGAGAGGGAATCTGGCTTGGCATAGGGACAGGAAGTACCGCCACACTGAATATAGGTGGCAAACCCGGTGAAACTGCACAAGAAGCAGGATCTATCGAGACGCCGCTCATTATACTGAGTGACACAAACCAGAAAAATAGTACTGCAACACTGAACTTTAACCACACCAGCGAAGATTATTCTCTTAATGCAGCGATAAAAGGCTACGGTAATGTCAACCATAGCGGACCGGGTACGACGCAACTGAGCGGCGATAATCGTTATACCGGAAATACTCACATCAGTCGCGGAACGCTCAGCGCCGGAAGTGTCACAGGTTTTAGCCCGAATTCTGATTTTACTGTCGGGGAGGGCGCCACACTCGATCTGAACGGCTACAGTCAGACCATTCAGTCACTTCAGCTTGGTGGGAGGCTGAGCTTTGGCGATCCGCTGGCCAACCGCGATGCTCTGGCGCTGTCAAGTAGTGTTCTGACGGTCAGGGGCGATTACAACAGTGACAATGGCTTACTGAGCCTGAACAGCACACAGGATCAAGTGCAACAAAAACCGGTGGTTAACCAGCTTAATGTCTTGGGAAACACCGCAGGAACAACCCGGGTCGTGTTGAAGGAATTAGGCAATGTCGCGGTTGGTGATCTGAACGGTGCGCGAGTTGTCCAGGTTGCAGGGGATTCTGCGGGTGAATTTGTTGCCCAAAGCCGTCTGGTTGCCGGGGGGTATGATTACGCGCTTTTGCGCGGAGTTGAAAGTGAAAATGACGACGGGATCATGGATTCCAACCACTGGTATCTGGTCAATACCTGGGCGCCCGTCGACGATATCGATCCTATAGATGACCCGATTATTGAACCGAAAGAGGATGACCCGATTCCCTTGCCTACGCCATCCCCAGGCGTTGAGCGCTCATCCGCGGCGGTGATGCGCCCGGAAATGGGGGCATACCTGGCAAACCGCAGGGCGGCTAACACCCTGTTTGTTACCCGTTTGCACGACCGGTTAGGTGAAACGCAGTATATCGACCCGATCACAGGGGAAACGCGTGTCACCAGTCTGTGGTTACGCAATGTTGGCGGGCATACTCGTTTTCAGGACCGTTCCGGCCAGCTAAGCAGCCAAAGTAATCGTTATGTGGTGCAGATTGGTGGCGATCTGGCTCAATGGAGTTCCGGTCTGGAGGATCGCTGGCATCTTGGTGTCATGACGGGTTATGCCAACAGTCAGAGCAATACCCGGTCATCATTATCCCATTATCGTGCGGACAGCACGGTTTCAGGTTACAGCGCAGGCTTGTACGCGACCTGGTATGCCGATAATGCCGCGAAGCAGGGGACCTGGATAGACGCATGGGTGCTCTACAACTGGTTTGAAAACACGGTACGCGGAGAATCTCTGGCGGAAGAACGCTATCGTTCGAAAGGAATGACCGCATCTCTTGAGATGGGACATACCATTAAACTGGCTGAACAACCGCGTCTGAGTTACTGGTTGCAACCGCAAGCGCAGCTTATCTGGATGGGCGTCTCTGCTGACGATCACCGTGAAGATAACGGCACATGGGTGCGGGATAGAGGGAAGGATAATCTACAAAGTCGTCTTGGGGTAAAAGCCTTTATGCAGGGTTACCCTATTCGCGATGAAGGTAAAGATCGACTCTTTCAACCTTTTGTTGAGCTGAACTGGCTGCATAATACGCGTAATGATACGGTCTCAATGAATGAGATCAGTGGCTCTGTCGATGGAGCGAAAAATATTGCAGAGCTTAGAACGGGCGTTGAGGCGAAAATAGATTCGCGCCTGCATCTGTGGGGAAATATTGGTCAGCAGATCGGTAGTGAGGGATTTAGCGATACCCAGGCAGTGCTTGGTCTGAAGCTGCTCTTTTAACGCTTAACCCCGCGCATTCTGCAGGATGTGCGGGGTTGTCTCTATCATCAACACCTCCCTGAACTATTAACGAAAAGTGTGAATTAATAGACTGCATCACTCTATTACCTGACGAATAACGCAGGAAACCTCCGTTACAAGGTAATTAAAGCGATTTATCTCTGGCGCGTTGAGATCAAATAATTCCACTCTATTTGCGTGATAAATGTATTGGACACTTTTAATCCACCTGATATTCAGACCAATCGTTATTAAGGGAACGCGATGCTTATTAATTCATCGTCCTCCACCACGAAAAGACGCGCGGAGCACCGTTTTCACATGCCCGAGGAAATCCGGCATTTAGGGGAAATGCCGCTGTTCAGAGCCGTTGCGTGGTGGGGATTTCTGCGCAATAAAGAATTTTCACGCAATGACGTAAGCCAGGTATTTCATATTGACCTGCGCCGGGCCAGCGGGATACTACATTATCTTTGTCACCGCTACGATAAACACGACATCGAATTCAGCGTTCGCAAAACGGCAGTACGGGGCGGACATTGTCAGCTATTAGTCAAAATACATTCACCGGCGACGGCGGGGAACTTAACGGCACCGCCTGCCAAAGCGACACCTGCAACTCGTCAGGTAAAGAAGAGTACCGCAACGGACGATCGTCAGCTTTCACACTGGCTATTATCACGACCAACCGGGAATAATGAAGCGAAGCTGGCCGCCTGGAAAGCAGCCTGTCCGCTGAGAGAGTGAGATCAGGACTGGCGACGCGCAATCACGAACAAGCGCGGAAACGCCAGTAATATCTGGCCATCTTCCTGAAGTGGGTATTGCTCTTGTAAAAGCTGATGATAGCGCTCCAGGAACCGTTGCTGTTCGTGTTCATTGAGATCCTGCAGCCAGGGGCGCAACCCTGTGGCACTGACCCAGTCAATAATCGCCTGATGGGAACGCATCCTGTGATAATAGGTTGTGCGCCAGATATCCACTTCGCATCCCGCTTCGCTCAGAATGTCGTAGTAAGCGTGAACGCCGGGCAGGGCGTCACGACCACTATTCGGATAATCCTGTTCATAAGCCACTTCACGCATCAGCACGTGTGTAGGTTCCAGCCAGTTATCCGGCATTTGCACGGCCAGAATGCCGTTATCATTCAGCAGGGTGACCAGGCGGGGAAACAGATCATAGTGATCGGGGATCCACTGTAGCGAGGCATTGGCATAAATGACATCGGGCGGTGTGACGGGTTGAAACTGACGAATATCCGCTTCAACAAAGTGACAATTTGGCAAAGCCGTTCGCGCCTCGTCCAGCATCGCGGGAGAGGTATCTACACCGGTAATACTCGCTCCAGGCCAGCGGCTTTGGAGTAACGCCGTACTGTTACCGGGGCCGCATCCCAAATCAACCACGGAAGAGACATGCTCAAGTTGAATTCTGGCCAGCAGTTCAGCAGCGGGTCTTGAACGTTCTGCGCCATACTGCATATACAGCGCCGGATTCCAGTCGGACATCAGTAATTCTCCTGTCAATGGTTCAACTAAGTGTGCATAAGGTATGAACTATACTATTTTAGTATTGCCAGCGACTGGGAAGGAAATTCCTTATGAATAAACCAGATATCAAAGGTGGCATCGACATTGCGATGAAGGTCCCATCACATCAGTATCAACAGACGATTGATTTTTATCGCAATGTTATTGGATTACCGGAAATTATCGATAAGCCGCCAGCAGTCGGATTCGAACTCGGATCGAACAGGCTCTGGATTGATGAAGCGCCGGGACTCAGTCAGGCTGAACTCTGGCTGGAATTATTCACGCCTAATTTCAGCGCTGCCGAACAATACGTTGAACAATGTGGCGTAGTCCGTTGTGACGCAGTTGAACCGTTACCCAACGGTTTCAAGGGCGGCTGGATCATGAATCCGTGCAACATTGTCCATATGCTAAGAGAGCCAGAGGCCTGGTGAATGTAATTCATTGGAGAGGCTGCAGCGAATTCTGTTTGTAGGCATCAGGAACTGGCGAGAACGCTTGTAATCAGCAGGACAATGACGACCGTGAAATGGCAGATTCTGTCTTAATCTTTATTTGTCAAAGCAAGTTTAAAATGTCACCTCTTTGTGCAAGATAGAAAGGGCACTTTCAGCCTATGTAATCATATTAATGTGACTGCTGCGTTATCCCACTCAACCAATTAATAAAGCAAAAGTTAAATATGAAAGACTGGAATAAAAATATAACGAAAACATCTTAATATGGAAATATCTGTGTCAACGGGATCTTTAGTTATTGAATGTCTGGTTCTAAATAGGTTCTACATTCAACGGGAAGGGAAACCAAATATCTATATGTTTTTTATAAATACCATTACGTGGCAAACAACAATCTGCATATTTTTTTAAAGAATCTCCACATGGACAAATATTTTCTGGCGATAATACTCCATCATGTTCTTTCGCCTTAAATCTCCAGGTCGTAATATTGAAAATTTGATGTGGGGATTGTATGTATTTGACAACACTAATTAAAGTTGAATAGTTATAATGATCACCATCATTGGAGAAAAAAACACTACATTTGTTAACGGGATTACTAACTATGTCATAAGTAATTAATTCAAAATCGATCACTTCATCAAAGCAAAGAACTCCATTATAAAGTTTATTTTTAACATGACCACAATCATTAATAAAACTACGGGTTGTATTACATACTGAACATTTCACTTCTTTTATTATTTCACGAGAACTACCGAAGATTTTATATGGGAATAACGCCTGCCAATTACATACCATTCTCGCTAAGAAGTTAACACCATAGAAATTAACCTCAGGCAGAAACTCATTATTTTCTTTAATATGTATTAAATCTATTTCTATCCTTTCAAGTTCTACCCATGCTTCATAAAAATCACCTCTTGTAAGTAAATTAATGACTTGAATATATTTTAAATGGGCTAGTAAAATTGTTTTGTATAAAAACAATCTGTTTGATTCATTATTCAAGCTCAAGGATTGAGCTTTTTTTAACTCAGCATTAAGATAATCAAGAATAGCACTATCTTCTTGAGTAATACACATCCAACGCTTTAACTTTTCGTGAATATTCATAATATCTATATAGATTTTTATTTGATTTTGTTAATTACTTTTAAAACATCGTCTACTTTTCCAGAAACAGTGTATTTCACATGTTTTCCTGATTTATTTTTTTTAATTATAGAGACTTTAACGTCTATATCTCTAGTTCCAAAGTTATCAATTTTTTTCTGAATATAATTTGAAACAAGATTTACTAAAAAAGGTATCATTACTGATGTGGCAAAGAAAGTGCCTAACGCTAACGTTATACTGTTTAATTGCAGGTACGAAACACCATTAGAATCTCCGTACACTTTAACATTAGAATGTGATTGCTTGGTGAACTGGAAAAAATCCAGTGCATTACCTCCAGTAATTTTTGAACTATCAAAAACGATCGCAATCTCATCATCTTGAGGTTCATATGAAGAAATGATTTTTACCTCTTCATCTTCATCACTCATTTCACTCAAAGTAATGGGGTTCATTCTCAACTCCTTGTTTTATATTTTTACATTCAAATTTTACTATACGACTGGTTAATTGCTCCTGTCCAACACACACCAGAGTTCATATGCTTAGCATACAAGGGACCAATGCCAGTAGCGACAGGCTAGTGTGTCAAAAAACCACATGAAGATCAATCTCCTGCGGAAAATTGGGCCGCAATTAGTTTCATTGTCCTTTCCATGCCTTGATAAACTGTCGCATCTGTAATGTTTAACCTTGCGAGTTCCTTAAGTATTCTAGCTTTGTTTCTGATCACTATTTTTTCTACTTTAAACTCTTGCATAGCATCATCAGGGTTTGAAACTAAATCGGGATAAACAGCATTATTCCCAAATAATAAGAATGCACCTGACTGTGATGACATCCTTTCATTATTATTTCTTCCTTTAACGAAAATTAACCTTTCCAAATCTGATGGTATAATTACATCTTTAAAATAAGGTTTTTCATCTTTAATGTAATGTATGAGTTTTTGACAAGCTTCAGTTTTATTGAAAGCCTCCTTGTCCATTTTACAATCCAGCTGATCTTTCAGTGTTTGACTTAGCATTGATATATTTGATATGCAACTTACTGTATCAGAGTCAAAGAATTTTATACGATCCCTTTTTGTTTTGAAAATAATAACATGTCCATCAACCTCATTTGTATTTTCATTATTACTAATGTCGCAACAAGCGAAATACAGAGCGATTAGTGGATTTGATGTTATATCCAACAAACGAGTTGGTAGTCCGTAGTGTTGCATCCTTACTAACTTGTCTAGCATTGTTTTATCATCAACAAACTCAGTTGGCCTTGCTGTTAGGGCTTCACGGACTAAATTTGATTCACTGTGCAAATGCTTGAAGTTACCTTTTTTGTTTTTCCTGAAAACTGATGGAGCCAACTCGTAAGATACATCAGAATGTCCACGATAAAATATTTCTGCATCTTCTTCATGATCTTGTTCTAAAACACGCGCCATGAAACTTTGAACATTATCTATTATTGGGTAGTTATCAACTTCATCAGGAAGTGCTTCAGTAGGAGGAAGTGGTGTACTTCTTGTCGTTATATTTAGAAGTGCTAATGTTTGATTTAAATCACGTGCTTTTATTCCCCAGTGAGTCCGTTTCAGCCCATATGCACCTAATTCTAAAGCTGTTTGATATAACTCTTTGTTTATCACTACGACATCATCTTGTGAGTGAGTGATTCTGAAATCAAACTCAACATTTTTGTTAACTGTTCGTAGATTTGAAATTACACCAAGTCGCAAAGTAATGTATTCAACATTGTCTCGGGAATAAAGTTCTGACATAAAAAGCGTAGGTAATTTCTCAATATAAGATAATGCTTTATCATTCAAAGGCGTTAACTTCAACCGGATGTCATCAGAGGTGCCTTCTAACATACGTGATATAGGAAAATCACAACTCCCACTAACCCGTTCATACATGGGCCAATGTTCAAAATAGTCAGGTTCTCCGCCCATAATTAGATTAAACATTAAAACTAAATCCTTATATTTTACTTAATGAATTATTTACAATCCAATCAATTGCGCCAGAGGTGCGAATCCAAGGCTTTATATTATGATTCACATAATAAATGGCTTCATCCATTCCACCTAACGTGATATATCCACTGTTAGACTTGATCTGTAATCTGCACTTCGATAACAAGCCGGGGATGTGTCTATTAGAATCAATCGCAGCTTTAGCGATATCATCGGCATCCGGGGATGACTGTCGGTAGGCGAGTAGGGCGCGTGTATACTGAAAAAACGAACGCATATCCCCAGGATAATCGTCCAGTAGCAAGGCCAGATCATCCACCATTTCAAGCTCAAGGTAATAGTTCGCTAATAAATGACGAATCCCCTGGTTATCGTTCGGGTTGAGCTTCAGCATTTCGCGGCTATGAGCCATAGCCGGATAAAAATTACCAGACTCCCATAAGGCCTCAGCCAAAGCTGCTTTTGCTCTCATATATGGACGTGTTTCGACAAATCCCCAGAAACGTCCTGCGAACTCCTGAAAATCCTCGCCAAGTGCAATGCTGGCTGCGTACAAAGCAGTCTCCAGCTTCCCGATTTTTGACTCAGGAGGTTCTTGAGATATCTCGCAGTAGAATGAGTATGCGTCAGCACAGAGCGGGGATTTCTTGATAGCTTTTCTGATGAGTTTCAGCACAACTTCCAGGTCATCATTTTCCCAGGCATCGAACATGAACTCCTGAGCCGCAACCAGATCTAGATGTAATTGCTCAGAGCTGACAGCAGTTTTATACAAATCAACGCGCTTTGTAGTCGGGAATTTAATCATCTCAAGTATCCTTTTGGGGACTCACTGTTCCGGTACTTTGCAGCACTGATGGTCGATTCTATCGCTTTGAACTTGCCACAAACAAGCTCGGGTCTGCCAGAACGGGATTGATAGCCCGGAGCTGTTCCTGGATGCGCACCTGAGCCTTACGGCTGGGCGATTTTTTGCTTCGTTCCCGTTTGCCTTCGCTTTCCCGCTCATCCTGTTTTACCTGAGCCAGTCGGAGTACAGTCCCGAGACGTTTGTTATCAACAATCTGCCCCTGGTCGACACAGGCCAGCTTATCAAATGCCTGGCACTTAAGGCTCCGGTGCCCATAGAGGAAGGCGAGGGTGCCATCGGGATAATCCAGTACTTTAATTTTTTCACCGGCAAGACGGCTATTTTCTTCTGTGGTGTCCATGAGATAAAGGATCTTATCGTACTGGAAGGTCAGTGATTTCGACACGGTACGAACATCATGCCAGGCAAAGATGTCTCTTAATTCATCGGGGCTTTCCTGCACCGGACGATGCAAATCTTTGGGGAACTTAGCCGGTCGTGAAAACCGGCTGTTAAAGTCAGCGATGAAAGTGGCAAGCCAGGCATTTGCGGCCTCAATGCCGGTTATACCTTCCAGACGCATTTCTTTGATCAGCCGATCCTGAAGTGTCTGATTCGCACGTTCCACGCGGCCTTTAGCTTCAGAGCTGTTGGCACAAATAAGCTCGATTGCCAGGTCATAAAGCACACGTCCGAACTGGGTAACGGTGGTATTGCGTTTCTCCGGACCACTGACGCGAAATATTGCGTGTTTGTCACTGTACAGCGATACCGGCTTCCCATGCTGCTCGATGTATTCCCGGGTTGCCAGCATGTAGTCAAAGGCTGTTTCTGACTCGCTGAACCGCAAATGCATCAGACGCCCGGTGGCATCATCGATAAAGACCAGCAGGCAGCATTTTGGCGCACGGCCTTCAAACCAGTCATGGTGGGAGCCGTCGATCTGGATAAGTTCACCCAGACAATCACGCCGATGTCGGGGTTGATAAACCCGTGACTTACGGCGAGCATGCGGGACCCAGAGTCCGTCAGACGTCATCCAGTTGCGGACGGTCTCGATTGAAAGCCGGATATTATGGCGCTCTCTGAGTTTTTCTGCGGCCAGTGTGGGCCCAAAGTCACTGTAGTTTTCACGTATCAGCGTGAGTACTCGTAGTTTGAGAGATTCGGTCAACCGGCGGTTGCTGGGCTGGCCGCGTTTGCGGCTGACAAGTCCTTCAGCACCAGAAACTCGGTAACGATTGATAAGTCGTTGCGCCTGACGTTCTGAAATGCCAAGCTGTGATGCTGCATCACGACGGCGTAGACGCTTTTCACAAACTGCCTGTATCACCGGTAGGCGGTGGATCTCTTTATCTGACATGGTCACCAACATGCGTTGAGTCCCTTAGAATTGCATTCAGTTTAGCTTACTCTAAGGTGACGTTTCTATCTGGATAAAAAGTGACATTACTAAATGGTTCTAACATTATTGGTGCGCATAATGTATATTATGTTAAATGAAATATCACCAACCGCACTGTACCGGTGTCTGAGTCATTCTCTGCTGTATTGGCCTTCAGAACCGCTCTGGTTTTCACTCATACTCAGCGAGATGCGTTCTGGTGATTCGTAAACACATTTTTAAGCCGTTGAACAAATCATTCCTCTCCGCTAGCCTGTTTATTGTACGCCTCACCCCTTCTCCGGCTTGACTTAACGTCGATTAGGAACAAAATAATTTCTCTTTTGTGTTAACCGGATGACTGGCCTATATGGATATCTGTTCTCGTGCCGTTTGCTCTCTGTCTCGCGTTAAAAAAATCAGTACGTTGGTTGTCGCAACGATCTTTCTGGCGAGTTGTTCATCAAAGCCGCCTGTCTCACTGGTGACGCCGCCAAAATCGACGCCGACATCGCCGTATAAGACGCAAAAACTGAATGTGCCTGTTCGCGGCGTGTGGCTGGCGACGGTTTCCCGGCTTGACTGGCCGCCGGTTGCATCCGTGAATGTCAGTAGCGCCACCACGCGGATCGCCATGCAAAAGAAAGCCCTAACAGACAAACTCGATAATTTACAGTCACTGGGTATAAATACGGTCTTCTTCCAGGTTAAACCTGACGGCACCGCCCTTTGGCCGTCATCCATTTTACCGTGGTCGGATATGCTTACCGGGAAGATTGGTGAAAATCCGGGCTACGATCCGCTCCAGTTCATGCTCGATGAAGCGCACAAACGTGGTATGCGCGTTCACGCCTGGTTTAACCCTTATCGCGTCTCCACCAATGTGAAACCGTCAACGGTGAACGAACTGAACCGTACCGTGTCGCTTCAGCCAGCCAGCGTGTTTGTCCTCCATCGCGACTGGATCCGTACCGCCGGTGACCGCTATGTTCTCGACCCGGGGATCCCGGAGGCCCGTGACTGGATAACCAGTATCGTGGCTGAAGTGGTGAAACGGTATCCGGTGGATGGCGTCCAGTTTGACGACTATTTCTACGCTGAATCCCCCGGTTCCGCGCTGAACGACAACCTGACCTTCCGGCGCTACGGCCAGGGATTTAGCTCGAAGGCGGACTGGCGTCGGCATAACACTCAACTATTAATTGAACAGGTTTCGCGGACGATCAGACAGATCAATCCGGACGTGGAGTTTGGCGTCAGTCCAGCCGGTGTCTGGCGGAACCGTTCGCACGATCCGGCCGGATCGGATACCCGTGGCGCTGCCGCTTATGATGAGTCGTATGCTGACACGCGGCTTTGGGTTCAACAAGGCCTGCTGGACTATATCGCACCGCAAATTTACTGGCCCTTCTCTCGTGATGCGGCACGTTATGATGTGCTGGCAAAATGGTGGGCGGACGTCGTGAAACCGACAAAAACACGGCTCTATATTGGCGTTGCGTTGTATAAGGTCGGCGAGCCCTCTCGCAATGAACCGGACTGGACGGTCAACGGTGGCGTTCCGGAACTGAAGAAACAGCTCGATTTAAATGAATCAATGCCACAAATCAGCGGCACGATTTTGTTCAGAGAAAACAATCTCAACCAACCGCAGGCCCAGCAGGCTGTCAGTTACCTGAGAAATCGCTGGTCTAAGTGACACCGTAACGTAAAGAGAGACATCGATCTCTCTTTGCGTCGCCATTTAGGTTCCGTTTCCAGTCCCCGCGCTCGCTCTGTCATTGCCCGTTGTCATCATTTAACGCCTCAACAGGCGGGATAGCATTATTTATGCCAGTGATACGCTTCAGGATAGTGTAATGATTAAATGGGATATCTAAGAGAAAAAGATTATTCAAGCCTCCATTGATACGTGATGATTATTACCCGCAGTCAAAACGGGATTTATTACGTAATGATGACCATATCGCTCAAAAAACTCTCATATCATTTTATGAATTGAAAAAATGCTGACATTAAAAGAGAGTGTGAGCTACCTTACAGGGGGACATGATTCCTCTCAACGATCAAACGGATGGACTATACTTTTCAGACGTCAATACGTTTAAAAAGTCGCTTAAAAAGGATTTTTCTTGCTACTTTTGGCTATATCCATAATTGTTTCAGGCTTACTTCGCCGGAATGAATGAAAATATGGCTTAAGGCATTACACTATTTCATTAATGTCACCCTGCACGCTTTCAGGTGTTTTATGTTTTAGATTCATCTTACTATCCAGATTGTGCATTTGAGCCAGGCAAAATGTTGTTCGCTAACTACTGTAAGGATCTTCACCATGGAGATGTATCTTAAAAGAATGAAAGACGAATGGGTCGCGCTGGTTGAACAGACCGACCCTCACATTCGCAGACTCGCTTCTGAGATAGCGATCGCCCATGCCCATGCTTTAAGCATTGAGTTTTATCGTATTGTTCTCGCCGATCCGCATGCTGAGGAGTTTTTGAGTAATGAACAGGTTGAGCGCCAACTCAAAAGCGCACTTGAAAAGTGGATTGTGGATGTGCTCTCCAGTGAAGTCGACAATATTGATGAACTGATAAAAATACAGCATACGGTGGCTGAAGTGCATGCGCGTATTGGTATTCCGGTGGAACTGGTTGAAATGGGTTTTCGCGTACTGAAGAAAATTCTCTATCCGATCATCATTGACAGCCACCATGAAGCGACACATAAGCTGCTTGTCTACCACTTCTCCATTAACAGTATTGATCTGGCGATGGAAGTCATGTCCAGAGCCTTCTCCTTTAGTGAAAGTACCGCAGCAAAAGAAGATGAAAACTACCGTATTTTTTCTTTGCTGGAAAACGCAGAAGAAGAGAAAGAGCGTCAAATCGCCGCGTTACTGTCGTGGGAAATGGACATTATCTATAAGGTCTTACTCGACTCCGATCTCGGCAACAGCCTGCCGCTAAGCTAGGCGGATTTTGGTTTGTGGTTTAATCATAAAGGACGTCATTATTTCAGTGGTATTGCGGAAGTCGGTCACATCTCACGACTGATTCAGGACTTTGACGGCGTGTTTCACCACACCAGTGGGACAACGAAAACGTTAAGCAATAAAGCATCACGGGTGAAATTCCTGCTGCAAATCCGCAATACCGTCTCGCAGATCATTACGCTACTGCGTGAATTGTTTGAGGAAGTGTCCCGCCATGAGGTAGGGATGGATGTACTGACCAAATTACTCAACCGACGTTTCCTGCCAACCATCTTCAAGCGGGAAATCGCCCATGCTAATCGCGCCGGCACCCCCCTCTCTATTCTTATTATTGATGTCGATAAATTTAAAGAGATCAATGATACCTGGGGGCACAATACCGGTGATGAGATCCTTCGTCGGGTGTCTCAGGCTTTTTATGACAACGTTCGCAGCAGTGATTACGTTTTTCGCTACGGTGGCGATGAATTTATTATTGTTCTTACTGAAGCGACACAAACCGATACGCTA
This sequence comes from Citrobacter sp. Ca225, assembly GCF_030337175.1. Lineage (NCBI taxonomy): Bacteria > Pseudomonadati > Pseudomonadota > Gammaproteobacteria > Enterobacterales > Enterobacteriaceae > Citrobacter > Citrobacter sp. Ca225. The sequence goes on from NZ_JAOWCD010000051.1 coordinate 53,055, forward strand.
CGTATTGCGGAGCGTATTCGCAGTCGCGTCGAGAAAACAAAAATAAAATCGCCTGCGGGGGATTTTATTCCGCTTTCATTGTCCATTGGGGCAGCGATGTTTAATGGTCATCCGGATTATGAACGTTTAATTCAGATAGCAGACGAAGCGTTATATACCGCAAAAAGACGGGGCAGAAATTGTGTTGAACTGTGGAAACCCGCTTCTTAATGGGTATACGGAAGCAGAGGTAATAAATGAAGCTATCCGACGTTAAAAGCACCGGAGACAGCATCTTCATTCCTGCTCTTGAGCAGAACATGATGGGTGCCGTGCTAATCAATGACAATGACGAGGTTTTATTTTTCAATTCTGCTGCGGAAAAACTGTGGGGATACCGTCGTGAAGAGGTGATTGGTCAGGGGATTTCGATGTTGATCCCGCATGATTTACGCGCAGCGCACCCCGATTTTATCCGTCATAACCGTGAAGGGGGTCAGCCCCGCGTTGAAGGCATGAGCCGGGAATTGCTGCTGGAAAGAAAAGACGGGACCAAAGTCTGGACCCGTTTCGCCCTTTCCAAGGTCAACGTTGAAGGCAAAATTTTCTATCTTGCCTTTGTGCGTGACGCTAGCGTAGAGATGGAGCAAAAGGAACAGAAACGCCTCCTGGTATTGGCGGTAGACCACCTGGACCGCCCGGTAATCGTACTCGACCCTGAGCGGCGTATTGTGCAGTGCAACCGCGCTTTTAGCGAGATGTTTGGTTACGACATTACCGATGCAAAGGGTCAACAGCCGGACAACCTGCTCAACCTCCCCGAAGAGCCGTCGGACAATGGCCTGCGACTCACACAGTTGCTCTGGAAAACGACCCGCGATCAGGATGAGTTTCTGGTGATCACCCGTGCGGGTGAAAAGATCTGGATTAAAGTGTCTATCAGTCAGGTTTATGATCGGCGAAACGCACTGCAAAATCTGGTTATGACGTTTTCCGATATCACCGAAGAGCGGCAGATTCGTCAGCTCGAAGGCAACATTCTGGCGGCGATGTGCAGTAGCCCGCCGTTTCACGAAATGGGCGATATTATTTGCCGCAATATTGAGGCGGTGCTGCGGGATACGCATGTTTCACTGTATGCCTTAAAAGATAACGTCCGCCAGTTCTGGGCGTCGTCATCGAAAGAGATTGACGCAAAAGAGGTGAACGTCTGGACGCTCACCATCCGTCAACGGGATGGTGAGCCAGCCGGGACGCTGTTAATTAAAACGGCGAAAGGAAAAGAGACCAGCGCCTTTATTGAACGCGTGGCAGACATCAGTCAGCATATGGCGGCCCTGGCGCTCGAACAGGAAAAAAGCCGACAGCATATTGAGCATCTCCTGCAATTTGATCCGCTCACCGGTTTGCCCAACCGCAATCATCTGCACTCCTATCTCGATGATCTCATTCACGGCGCGAAAGGGATTTCACCAGTGGTGTTTCTCATCAGCGTCGATCACTTCCAGGATGTTATCGACAGTCTCGGCTATGCTGTGGCCGATCAGGTCTTGCAACAGGTCATCAATAAAATCCGCGAGCGGCTCAGACCCGATCAGTATTTGAGCCGTATTGAAGGCACGCAGTTCGTGCTGGTCAGTGACGACAATGAAATGAGTAATATTACCCAGTTTGCGGATGAACTGATCAATATCGGCAGTGAAGCCACCCTGTTTGACGACAAACCCTTCCCGCTGACCCTCAGCATTGGAATTAGCTATGAAGCAGGAAAAAATCGTGACTATCTGCTGTCCACTGCGCACAACGCGATGGATTTTATTCGTAAAGCGGGCGGCAATGGCTGGCAGTTCTTCAACCCGGAAATGAACCTCGCGGTGAAAGAACGTCTGCAACTGGGCGCTGCATTGAAAAACGCCATTGCCAATAACCGGCTACGACTGGTGTACCAGCCGCAGATCTTTGCTCAGACCGGCGAACTGTATGGTTTCGAAGCGCTTGCGCGCTGGAGCGATCCGGTGCATGGTCACGTTCCCCCGAACCGTTTTATTCCGCTCGCTGAAGAGACGGGTGAAATTGAGAATATTGGTCGCTGGGTGGTCAGAGAAGCGTGTCGCCAGTTGTCGGAGTGGCGCCAGCTGTCGCTGACCATTCCGACCCTGTCGGTGAACCTTTCTGCCCTGCACTTTCGCAGCAACCAACTGCCGGACCAGGTGTCGGAAGCCATGGTGGAATTTGCTATTCCGGGCGATCAACTGACGGTCGAAATCACCGAAAGCATGATGATGGAGCAGGATGAAGAGATCTTCAGACGCATTGAGATCTTACGCAACATGGGCGTGGGACTGTCGATCGATGACTTCGGCACCGGTTTTTCCGGTCTCTCCCGCCTGGTCAGCCTGCCCGTGACGGAATTGAAAATCGATAAAACGTTTGTCGATCGCTGCCAGACCGAGAAACGTATTCAGTCCTTGCTGGAAGCGATTATCACTATTGGGCAGAGTCTGAACCTGATTGTCATTGCGGAAGGGGTTGAAACGAAAGAACAATTTGAGTTGTTGCGCTCGATGAATTGCCCGGTGATTCAGGGATATTATTTTTCTCGCCCCATACCAGCTGATGAGATCGCCGCCTGGATGCAGACGGCGCTGCCATTGAAAATCTGATTCATTGTGACGGAATGCCCGGGGCGTTGGCGCTTACCGGGCTTCCTGGCGTTACGGCAATTTAAACGATGACACTTGTAAGGCCAGCTCTTCTGCTTCCGCCTTTAAGATCTGCGTCCGCGCCGCGGCATCATCAATCAACGACGCGTTCTGCTGGACCGTGCTGTCCATTTCCGTAACCGCGAGCGTCACTTCGGCTACGCCTTTACGCTGTTCTTCCCCTGCGACGCGAATTTCGCCCATTAACTGACGCACCTGACGAACATGTCCCACCAGTTCCTGTAGACGATCGCCGGCATGATGAATTTGCTCGCTACTGTCATTGACGTGCGACACCGACTCATCAATGAGCGCTTTGATTTCCTGAGCAGCGGTCGCGCTACGCTGCGCCAGCGTTCTCACTTCAGACGCCACCACAGCAAATCCACGTCCGGCATCCCCGGCGCGAGCCGCTTCCACAGCCGCATTGAGCGCCAGGATGTTGGTCTGGAAGGCAATGCTGTCAATTACCGAGACAATCTCAACCATGCGTCCCGAAGAGGCGCTGACGTTATCCATGGTTGAAATCACCCCATGCATAACATCACCGCAGCGGTTGGCCGTTTGCGCTGTACTTTCTGACAGTTCATCCGCCAGTTGAGTATTACCCGCATTCTGATGAACGGTCGCATTAAGCTGTTCCATCGCAGCCGCACTCTCTTCCAGCGCAGCTGCCTGCTGGGTAACGCGTGTTGACAGCTCAGTATTACTGTCGGCAAGGCTAACGGCGTTATTCGCCACCACTTCACTGCTGCTGCGCACCGTAAGCAAAATGGCGGCAATTTTGTCCACGAAGAGGTTAAACGCCTCCGCAATCGCTGAAATTTCGTCCTTGCCCTTCACTTCTAAGCGCCGGGTCAGATCGCCGTCTCCCTGCGCGATATCGTCCAGTGCCTGCCGCGTGTCGTCCAGACGGGCAATCAACCGGCGGACAACCAGCCAGGAGCCCACCAGCAGCAACGTCATGACCGGGATCAGCACTTCAAGAACATCGCGCATCATGACTTTTGCCAGCCCGACGATGCGTTCTTGCGGTGTTACCAGTCCCACCACCCAACCGGTATCGGCCATCGGGAACAACATCACGCGTGATGGTGCGTTCAGAATGCCATCATTTTCCAGCGCCACGGAGGTGACATCGGTGGTTTCAGTGCGCAGTTTCTGCAAACGTTGAGCGACAGGACTCAGCCAGCCTGATGCCTTCACCAGATCGCTGACGGTCTTGTAGTGATCCCGATCGTTTTGTGGGAAATAGAGAATTTGCCCCTGTTTGTCGACCACAAAGGCGTATCCTCCGGTGCGTCCACCCTGCTGCTGCATAAAGCTGGCGACGTTATCGAGTCGAATATCGGTGGTTGCCACACCGGCGAATTTACCCGCCAGTTGATAGGGAATGCTGCAGGTCACCATGTTGATTCCGGAAATGGCATCCTGATAAACATCAGACCAGACACAGTTTTCTTGCGAATGGCCCTTCGCGCCCTGATACCAGCTTTCGTTGTGGTAGCCATTGCCACCTGCTGCGTTGTATTCGTCGGAATACACCAGCTTATCGTCAGCACCGCGCGCCCAGAAAAAGCTGCGCCGCGCAACACCAGGCGTAAACGCGTCCGGCTCAGGCCAGATCCCGCCCCCGGTGATGATCGAATTATTTTGTTCGCCGAGAATATGCGGCACGACAGCGCGGTACAGCGCTTCATCATTTGGCAGGACTTCAGCCAGTCGCGACAAACTGACGGTTTCTCCCTCAATACGTGACAGGACGCTGCTGAGTTGACGCGTCAGGCCATGCCCGGTCTCCTCGATCAGTGCCGTATTGACTTCAACGACGCGGGGTTGCCCGCGCCAAAGCATAATGACAACAATCACTAACGTCGTTACGGCAAGTAACGCGATCCCCCCGAGTGTCAAACGAGTCGAAATACGTGACGGATACCAGACCATATAAACATCCTTTTATTTTCAGGGTAATTTATATTCAGTATCGGCACGTATTTTTAGAGCTTTATACAGAATTCCGTATTGACTTAAATTAATAATGTGACATTGTCACAAATAGCAAAACCCAGCACTCTGGCTGGGTTTAAATACATGCTTAATCTTATTTACTTAATTCTTTTTTGATTTCGTCTTTAATTTTAGTCAGTTCGCTCTGCGGATGTTTTTTACAGATTTCAACGGTCAGAGGAACCGCCGTTGTTACTGTTTCATCGAAAGTAACGTAGTCGCCGCCTTTAAAGTCTTCATCTTCGTTTAATACCCAGAAGGCAACCGGCGCCATTGTCTGCGGGTTCAGGTCAATGAACTCCTGGCAGCTCATGTTTTTAGGAGTGACGTCGGTTTTCGCGTCAGTGGTTGCTGCATTGACGTTGACACTGGTTAACAGCGCTGCCACTAAAATACCTGCTGTAGAAAGGGAAAATTTGTTCATTATGATGGCTCCGTTAATGATATAAATAACCTCTACATGAGCGCTTTAAACCGTTAATGTAGAACGAAAAGAATAATACCCTTCCCCTCACAGAAATAAATACACCCACACTGGTTATGGCTGTTATTGATATTTCCCGGTACCGATCCTGATGTTTGCCGTTTATTTCGTCACGAGAGTGTGATCGCGCCTGCGTATCCGGCAGATAACAGCCCTTTCGCCTTACCGTTGCACCAAAACTGCACTACGCTGCACAAATGTTGATCATAAGTTAACTAATACGGCATTAATTTAACAATTAACGCCCGTCGCGGCGGCGTTTTCGAACATGGCACGCGTCCTGCATTGTTAATTAACTAACAGTCAGTGGACATTTGACAGCCTGGTAACAGCGAGACGGTGATGACAGCAAAACCTGAGTTACTGAACCGAATTGAACAGACCTTCAGCCTGCATACGCCGAGTGAAAAGCGGGTTGCCAGTTGGCTGTTGACCCACGTGGCGCAAATCCCGTTTGAAACCGCCGACAGCATTGGCAAAGCAACGGGCACCAGCGGGATTACCGTTGGGCGCTATCTGCGCAAAATCGGCTATCGCAATCTGGAAGATGCTAAAGCCAGCCTGCGTGAACTGCCTTCTGTCCCCTATCAGCCCTGGGGAATGAACGAACGTCTGGACTCCTGGCAACAACAGCAACAGTTGCCGGACCGCGCGCGGCAGTCGCTATCGCTGGAGATTGACGCGATCGCCCATGTTTATCAACTGGCGCAAGGGGACGCTTTCCAGCGTATTACCCGACAACTGGCGCAGGCGGAAGCGGTGTATGTCCTGGGGATCCAGTCGACGCGGGGGATCGCCAATGCCTTCTTCAGTCATCTCGAATATCTGCGTCCTCGGGTGAACTACTCCGAAGGGCTCTCCGGCAGTTGGGTGGAATCCCTCAACTCCGGATTTGAGAAACCGTATGTGGTGCTGACCGATACCCGCGCTTACTCCGCCATCGCCCGGCAGTACTGTCGCGTCGCCAGCGAGCGGCACATTCCGCTCGCGCTGATCACCGATGTCTGGTGTCCCTGGGCGCGGGATTACCCCATTGATTTACTGCAGGTGAAAACGGACACCGGACATTTCTGGGATTCGCTGGCGCCGGTGAGCTGCCTGTTCAACCTGCTGCTTTCCGGCGTGGCGGAACAACTGGGCGATTCACTTACCGGGCGGCTACAGACCAACCGCCAGTTACAACAAGAATTTGGTCAATTCGAACAATAAACAGGAAACGTGCTATGTCTGAAACTCCGCAACTGGTCGATCTGTCGGTGATTTTTCCGACGCTGGATATCGACCTCAAATATGCGACCGCCGATAACCTGATTGGCGCGCCGATTTATCGCGAATCGCGCTGCCTGCTGCACCAGGATGCGGTCACCGCGCTGGCGAAAAGCATCAGCATTGCGCAACTGGCGGGCCTTTCTCTGGTGGTGTATGACGCCTATCGTCCGCAACAGGCACAGTCAATCCTGTGGGATGCCTGCCCCGATCCGCAGTACGTGGTCGATGTAGCCATCGGCTCGAACCACAGTCGCGGAACGGCCATCGACGTCACGCTGAAAGACGCCAATGGCAAGATCCTCGATATGGGCGCGGGTTTTGATGAAATGCACGACCGTTCACATGCATATCACCCTTCTGTTCCTGCCGCTGCACAGCGTAACCGGTTGTTACTCAACGCCATTATGTTTGGCGGTGGCTTTGTCGGCATCAGCAGCGAGTGGTGGCATTTTGAGTTACCCGCCGCGAGTCGCTATCCGCTGCTGGAAGACTGTATTGCCTGTTTTCCCGTTACAACCACAACAACACACACCTCTTTTTGATTCCGGAGCGTCGTCATGAAAGTAACTTCGTTGTTTCGTCCCGCGTTGATTGCCGTTTCCCTGGCGATGGCCCTGCCTGCGGTCCAGGCTGCCGTCCCGAAAGACATGCTGGTGATCGGTAAAGCCGCTGATCCGCAAACCCTTGATCCGGCGGTGACTATCGATAATAACGACTGGACGGTGACCTACCCGTCCTATCAGCGTCTGGTGAAGTACAAAACCGAAGGCGATAAAGGCTCAACCGAGGTGGAGGGTGACCTGGCAAGCGGCTGGAAAGCCTCTGACGACCAGAAAGAGTGGACTTTTACGCTTAACGATCAGGCCAAATTTGCCGATGGTTCCCCCGTCACCGCTGAGGCGGTGAAACAGTCCTTCGAACGCCTGCTGAAAATCAGCCAGGGTCCGGCAGAAGCCTTTCCTAAAGATCTCAAGATAGACGCGGTCGATGCACACACGGTGAAATTTACCCTCAGTCAACCGTTCGCCCCGTTCCTTTACACGCTGGCCAATGACGGCGCGTCCATCATCAACCCGGCGGTGCTTAAAGCGCATGCCGCAGATGACGCCCGTGGTTTTCTGGCGCAAAACACCGCAGGTTCCGGGCCGTTTATGCTGAAAAGCTGGCAGAAAGGCCAACAGCTGGTGCTGGTCCCGAACCCGCATTACGCCGGTCCAAAACCGAACTTTAAACGCGTATCGGTGAAAATTATCGGCGAGAGCGCGTCGCGTCGTCTGCAACTGTCGCGCGGCGATATCGACATCGCGGATGCCCTGCCGGTGGATCAGCTCAACGCGTTAAAACAGGAAGGCAAAGTTGCCGTAGCTGACTATCCGTCACTGCGCGTGACCTATCTCTATCTGAACAACAGCAAAGCACCGCTGAATCAGGCGGATCTGCGCCGGGCGATTTCCTGGTCCACCGACTATCAGGGAATGGTGAAAGGGATCCTCAGCGGCAACGGCAAACAGATGCGCGGGCCGATCCCGGAAGGCATGTGGGGTTACGACGCCTCTGCGTTGCAATACAACTTTGATGAAGCCAAAGCGAAAGCGGAATGGGAAAAAGTTGCCAGCAAACCCACCAGCCTGAGCTTCCTCTATTCCGACAACGATCCGAACTGGGAGCCGATCGCCCTTGCCACTCAGGCCAGCCTCAGCAAACTGGGAATTACCGTCAAGCTGGAGAAACTGGCGAACGCCACTATGCGTGACCGTGTAGGCAAAGGTGATTACGACATCGCCATCGGCAACTGGAGCCCGGATTTCGCTGACCCCTATATGTTCATGAACTACTGGTTCGAGTCTGACAAGAAAGGACTACCCGGTAACCGCTCGTTCTATGAAAACGCCGATGTCGACAAGCTGTTGCGCAGTGCGCTAAGCACCACCGACCAGACCGCCAGAACCAAGGACTACCAGCAGGCGCAGAAAATCGTCATTGATGAAGCGGCCTACGTCTACCTGTTCCAGAAGAACTACCAGTTAGCGATGAACAAAGAGGTCAAAGGCTTCGTGTTCAACCCGATGCTCGAACAGGTCTTTAATATCGGCACCTTGAGCAAATAAGCCACGTTAATGCGGAGCCGTACAGGCTCCGCAAGGGGAAGCCAATGACTTTCTGGAGCATTTTGCGCCAGCGCTGCTGGGGACTTGTCCTTGTGGTGGCCGGCGTTTGCGTCATCACCTTTATTATTTCGCACCTGATCCCAGGCGATCCGGCGCGCCTGCTGGCGGGCGATCGGGCAAGCGACGAGATTGTCGAAAACATTCGCCAACAGCTTGGGCTGAATCAACCGCTGTATGTGCAGTTCGCGCGCTACGTGAGCGATGTCTTCCAGGGGGACTTAGGCATTTCCATTCGCACCGGGCGTCCGGTGATGGAAGAACTGCGCGTCTTTTTCCCGGCAACGCTGGAACTGGCCTTTTGTTCACTGCTGCTGGCGCTGGTCATCGGTATTCCGTTGGGCATTCTTTCCGCCGTCTGGCGTAACCGCTGGCTGGATCACCTGGTACGTCTGATGGCAATCACCGGTATTTCGACGCCAGCCTTCTGGCTGGGGCTGGGCGTCATCGTGCTGTTTTACGGCCATCTGCAAATTTTGCCGGGTGGCGGACGACTGGATGACTGGCTGGATCCGCCAACGCATGTAACCGGGTTTTATCTGATCGATGCCCTGCTGGAAGGCAACGGTGAGGTCTTTTTTAATGCCTTACAGCATCTGATTTTACCGTCGTTGACGCTGGCGTTTGTTCACCTGGGAATTGTGGCGCGGCAAATCCGCTCCGCGATGCTGGAACAGCTCAGCGAAGATTATATCCGCACGGCGAAAGCCAGCGGTCTTCCCGGCTGGTACATCGTGCTGTGTTATGCGCTGCCCAACGCGTTGATCCCGTCAATTACCGTGCTTGGACTGGCGTTGGGCGATCTGTTGTATGGCGCGGTACTGACTGAAACCGTCTTTGCCTGGCCCGGAATGGGGGCCTGGGTGGTGACCTCTATTCAGGCGCTCGATTTCCCGGCTGTGATGGGCTTCGCCGTGGTGGTCTCTTTTGCCTATGTACTGGTCAATCTGGTGGTGGATCTGCTCTATCTGTGGGTGGACCCGCGCATTGGGCGTGGAGGTGCTGAATGATGTTAACCGAAGAGACGCCGGTACGCGTGACGCGTCGGCGCATTGACTGGGCCAGACTGCTCTGGCTGATGAAAAGCAGTCCGCTGACGATGATTGGCGGTGTGATTATTGTCCTGATGCTGTTGTTGATGGTGCTGTCGCCGTGGATTACGCCTTACGATCCGAATGCGATCGATTTAAGTGCGCGGCTGCTGCCGCCAACGGCGGCGCACTGGTTCGGAACCGATGAGGTTGGACGCGACCTGTTCAGCCGCGTGCTGGTGGGCAGCCAGCAGTCGATTGTCGCCGGGCTGGTGGTGGTCGGGATTGCGGGCGGTATTGGCTCACTGCTCGGCTGCCTGTCCGGCGTCATGGGCGGTCGCGCTGACGCCATCATCATGCGGATGATGGATATTATGCTGTCGATCCCCTCGCTGGTGCTGACGATGGCGCTGGCCGCAGCGCTCGGGCCGAGCCTGTTTAACGCGATGCTGGCGATTGCCATTGTACGTATTCCCTTTTACGTGCGTCTGGCGCGGGGACAAACGCTGGTCGTGCGCCAGTTTACCTATGTTCAGGCCGCCCGCACGTATGGCGCTTCCCGCTGGCATTTGATTAGCTGGCACATCCTGCGTAACTCGTTGCCGCCGCTGATTGTGCAGGCATCGCTGGATATTGGCAGCGCCATTCTGATGGCGGCCACGCTGGGCTTTATCGGGCTTGGCGCTCAGCAACCGAGCGCCGAATGGGGCGCGATGGTCGCGATTGGTCGTAATTACGTTCTCGATCAGTGGTGGTATTGCGCTTTCCCTGGCGCCGCCATCCTGATCACGGCCGTCGGTTTTAACCTGTTCGGTGATGGGATCCGTGATTTGTTGGATCCGAAAGCAGGAGGAAAACAGTAATGACTCAACCGGTGCTGGAAATAGACGATTTACACTTGAGTTTTCCGGGATACAAGGCCGACGTTCACGCCCTGAGCCATGTGTCGCTGCGCATTCAACGCGGCGAGATTGTTGGCGTGGTGGGTGAATCGGGTTCAGGGAAGTCAGTCACCGCAATGCTCACCATGCGCCTGCTGCCGGAAGGCAGCTACCGCATTCATCAGGGGCGCGTCTCGCTACTGGGCGAAGATGTGCTGAACGCCAGCGAGAAACAAATGCGTCAATGGCGCGGCGCGCGCGTGGCGATGATCTTCCAGGAGCCGATGACGGCCCTCAACCCGACGCGACGTATCGGCCAGCAGATGGTGGAAGTGATTCGCCATCATCAGACGGTGAGCCGTGCGCAGGCCAGGGAAAAGGCGATTACCCTGCTGGAGGAGATGCAGATCCCCGACGCCGCCGGCGTGATGACCCGCTTTCCGTTTGAGCTTTCAGGCGGCATGCGTCAGCGGGTAATGATCGCCCTTGCCTTCTCCTGCGAACCGGCGCTGATCATCGCTGATGAACCTACCACCGCGCTGGATGTCACCGTACAGTTGCAGGTGCTGCGCCTGCTGAAACACAAGGCCCGCGCCAGCGGTACGGCCGTGCTGTTTATCAGTCATGACATGGCGGTGGTATCGCAACTGTGCGATCGGCTGTACGTGATGTATGCCGGCAGCGTGATTGAAAGTGGTCAGACCGATGCCGTGATCCACCATCCGACCCATCCTTATTCGATTGGCCTGCTGAAATGCGCTCCGGAGCAGGGAGAAGCACGCCAGCCGCTGCCGGCGATCCCTGGCACCGTACCGGATCTCACCCGTCTGCCGCGCGGCTGCGCGTTCCGGGATCGCTGCTTTGCCGCGGGCCCGCTTTGTGAAACGGTACCCGCTATGAGCCCGCATGGCGCTGGCGACCAGCACTCGGCCTGCTGGTATCCTCATCTGGAGAATCCCCATGTCTGAAACGTTACTGGCTTTACACGATGTGCACGTCAATTTCCCGGCGAAGAAAAACTGGCTGGGACGGGTCACCGAACGCGTGCATGCGCTCAACGGCATGGATTTACAGATCCGCCGGGGCGAAACGCTGGGGATTGTCGGTGAATCCGGCTGTGGGAAAAGCACACTGGCGCAGTTGCTTATGGGAATGCTAAAGCCCAGCCAGGGGCAGTATCAACAGGATTCATCGTCGACCGAAATGCAGATGGTATTTCAGGACCCGCTCTCCTCACTGGATCCACGTCTGCCAGTGTGGCGAATTATCACCGAACCGGTGTGGATTCAAACACGCAGCAGTGAACGGGAGCGACGGGCGCTGGCGGCAACCTTAGCCAGTCAGGTCGGGATCCGTCCGGAATATCTCGATCGTCTGCCGCACGCTTTCTCTGGCGGACAGCGCCAGCGTATCGCGATTGCCCGAGCACTGTCGTCAGAACCGGATGTGATCGTGCTGGATGAGCCGACCTCCGCGCTGGATATTTCCGTCCAGGCGCAGATCCTGAATCTGCTGGTTGCGTTGCAGGCCAGTCGCAATCTGACCTACATTCTGATCTCACATAATGTCTCGGTTGTACGCCATATGAGCGACCGGGTGGCAGTGATGTACCTCGGGCAAATCGTCGAACTCGGCGATACCGCGCAGGTGCTCTCCACCCCGGCACATCCTTATACCCGTCTGCTGCTGGATTCCGTGCCAAAAACCGGCGTGCCGTTGGCTGAAGAACGGGTAATTCGCAAAACGGAATTACCTGGCAACCGGGTACTGCCGACGGGCTGTTTTTTTCGCGACCGGTGCCCGTTGGCGACCCACGGCTGCGAAACTCGACAGGCGCTGCGCAGGCTTGATGCGGGAACTGACGTACGTTGTTGGCGTGCCTGATAATGCCCGGGAATCGTAGGCCGAATTCAACGTATTTATGCCCGGTCAGCATCGCGCGACCGGGCAATACTGCCGTTACGACTTCAGTTGATAATCGAGGGTGATTTCAGCTTTCAGCACCTGCGACACCGGGCAGCCGGCTTTCGCTTTCTGAATAATACCGTCGAAGGTGGCGACATCGATTCCCGGCACGTTCACTTCGCTGTGCAGCGCGATTTTGGTAATCGCAAAACCGGCATCAACTTTGTCCAGCGACACGTCAGCCGTGGTGTCGATAGCCTCCGGCGTAAAGCCCGCCTCACCAAGCATCAATGAAAGCGCCATAGAGAAACAGGCAGCATGCGCTGCGCCGATCAACTCTTCCGGATTGGTGCCTTTCGCCCCTTCAAAACGGGTATTGAAACCATAAGGCTGCTGGTTCAGCACGCCGCTTTCCGTCGAAACGGTGCCTTTTCCGCGTTTGATGTCGCCTTCCCAGTGTGCCTGACCTTTCTTATGGATTGTCATCGTTCGCTCCTTATTGTCGTCGGGATAACAAGTATAGGACGCTCACCCGATTTCGTGGCCGTTAGCAGAGACTTCTTAATTCCCTGCTTACACATTGACCTTTCCGATTAAATGTCCGACTATCAATCAGGTCGGTATCCATCGGTACCGTCGACCTTAAGGGTTATATTTCGTCCGCAGTCATATGGACTCATCCTTGAAACCAGTAACAGGATAAAGGAGTTAGAATGAAATCGAACCGTCAGGCCCGTCATATTCTTGGACTGGACCATAAAATCTCCAATCAGCGCAAAGTGGTGACTGAAGGTGATAAATCCAGCGTGGTGAACAACCCTACCGGCAGAAAACGCCACGCAGACAGCAAAAAGTAACCGCACAGCCCGAATATGACGATAAACACCATCGCAAACGCGATGGTGTTTTTGCTTACAAAAGCCTTAATTCATGCACGATGCTTTATACTCTGTGCCCGATGCCCTGGCGGAATGGCAACATATTATAAAAAGTGCCAGGGACGGATATTCAAAAAAAGAGTGAGTGACATGGAAACCAAAAGTAAAAAACTGCGTTCCCTTTATATTCCTTACGCTGGCCCTGTATTGCTGGAATTCCCCTTACTGAATAAAGGCAGTGCATTCAGCATGGAAGAGCGCCGTAACTTCAACCTGCTGGGGTTACTGCCGGAAGTGGTCGAGTCGATTGAAGAACAGGCAGAACGTGCCTGGATCCAGTATCAGGGATTCAAAACGGAAATCGACAAGCATATCTACCTGCGCAATATCCAGGATACCAACGAAACCCTGTTCTACCGACTGGTTAACAACCATCTCGATGAGATGATGCCAGTGATCTATACCCCAACGGTAGGTGCGGCCTGTGAACGTTTCTCCGAGATTTATCGTCGCGCGCGCGGCGTGTTCATCTCTTATCAGAACCGCCACAACATGGATGACATCCTGCAAAACGTCCCCAACCACAACATCAAAGTGATTGTGGTCACCGACGGTGAGCGAATTCTTGGTCTTGGCGATCAGGGGATCGGCGGGATGGGTATTCCCATCGGTAAGCTTTCGCTGTATACCGCCTGTGGTGGCATCAGCCCGGCCTACACCCTGCCCGTCGTGCTGGATGTGGGAACTAACAACCCGCAACTGCTCAACGATCCGTTATACATGGGCTGGCGCAATCCGCGCATCACCGACGACGAATACTATGCGTTTGTCGATGAATTCATTCAGGCCGTTAAGCATCGCTGGCCGGACGTTCTGCTGCAGTTTGAAGACTTCGCGCAGAAAAACGCCATGCCGCTACTTAACCGCTATCGCGACGAAATCTGTTCGTTCAACGACGACATTCAGGGCACCGCCGCGGTGACCGTCGGTACGCTGATCGCCGCCAGCCGGGCGGCAGGCAGCCAGCTTAGCGAACAGAAAATAGTTTTCCTTGGCGCGGGTTCCGCTGGTTGCGGTATCGCCGAACAGATCATTGCTCAAATCCAGCGGGAAGGATTAAGTGAAGAAGCCGCGCGTGAGAGAGTCTTCATGGTGGATCGCTTTGGCCTGCTGACTGACCAGATGCCGAATCTGCTCTCCTTCCAGACCAAACTGGTGCAGAAGCGTGAAAATCTGCAGGCGTGGGACAGCGACAACGAAGTGCTGTCGCTGCTTGATGTGGTCCGTAACGTTAAGCCTGATATTCTGATTGGGGTTTCCGGGCAAACCGGTCTGTTCACCGAAGAAATCATCCGCGAAATGCACAAGCATTGCCCGCGTCCGATCGTGATGCCGCTGTCTAACCCCACCTCGCGTGTGGAAGCGACGCCGCAGGACATCATCGCCTGGACCGAAGGCAACGCGCTGGTCGCGACCGGTAGCCCGTTTATGCCGGTGGTCTGGAAAGACAAAGTCTATCCCATCGCCCAGTGTAACAATGCCTATATTTTCCCGGGGATTGGGCTGGGTGTGATTGCTTCCGGCGCCTCCCGCATTACCGATGAGATGCTGATGTCCGCCAGTGAAACGCTGGCCCAGTACTCGCCGCTGGTGCTTAACGGTGAAGGTCTGGTGTTGCCTGAACTGAAAGACATTCAGACCGTCTCGCGCGCCATTGCGTTTGCCGTCGGGAAGATGGCGCAGCAACAGGGTGTGGCGGTGAAAACCTCCGCTGAAGCGCTGTTGCAGGCTATCGAAGAGAACTTCTGGCAGGCGGAATATCGCGACTATCGTCGTACGTCTATCTGACGAACTGCCCGGTAGCACGCGCTGCCGGGCCTTCAGGCTTGCGCTGTCTCATCACTTGCGATTACACTTTCGCCATTGATTAACATTCGGATAAATAAAAGGAGGATACTTATGCTGTACTGTGAACGCTTCATCGCTTCACATGCTTTTGGCGATCGCCAGTGCTCAAGCGTTATCGGTATCGTGCTGCGATAACTTCTGCTTGAGCGAAGCTAACTTCTGAATTCCCCTTCTCTCGGGCTTACCGGGTTATCGTCAGCGATGTTTGACGAGGCGTTTTGACGCCTGTAACTCTTGAGTAAGCAACAATGAGCACATTACTAACCGCACAATCCCTGCACGTTGATACCGCGTTCGGCACGCTTTTCGACGATCTGACGTTTACCCTGAAAAAAGGCGATCGCATTGGGCTTATCGGCTACAACGGCTGCGGCAAAAGCACGCTGCTGAAAGTTCTCGACGGTTCGATTGTCCCGACTGGCGGCAGCCTGGCGCTGGCGAACCACTGTCATCTTGCGCGTGTCGAACAGCACCTGCCCGACGAGATCCTGCCGCTGACGTTACAGGAAGCCGTTCTGGCACAACTTCCTGAACCTGAACGGGCCAGCCAGCTCTGGCAGGTCGAGGCGTTACTCGCGCAAATGGGCTTCAGTGTCCAGGATCGGCAATTAACGGCACAAACCCTGAGTGGCGGTCAGCATACACGTTTGTTGCTGGCCCGCGCGCTGATGCGCCAGCCTGATCTGCTGCTGCTTGACGAACCGGGAAACCACCTGGATTTACCGACGTTACTGTGGCTGGAGCAGTTTCTACAGAACTGGTCCGGCAGTTTTGTGGTCGTGTCTCACGATCCGCAACTGCTCGACGCGATCACAAACGGCACGTGGATCTTGCGCGATCGTACCCTACACGCCTTTGCACTGCCCTGTAGCGCGGCACGCCAGGCACTGCTTGAACGCGACGCCAGCGACGCGTTGCGCCATAAGGCGGAACAAAAAGAGATCGATCGCATCATCGCCAGTGCGAAACGACTGGCCACCTGGGGCCGGGTGTATGATAACGAAGATCTGTCGCGCAAAGCGAAGCAAATGGAAAAGCAGGTATTACGTCTGAAGGAGGTGCAAACGGATCTGACGGCAGGAAGTCAGTGGTCACTAAGGGGTCGTCTCAGAAAACGGAAAATAAAGCACGCTAAGCGTGCGTGGAGGCTGGCACCCAGCGGTACAGCGTCGGAATGGACACGCCGAGGTTCTTGGCCACGTCCTTGGGCGGCACCCCGCTGGCCAGCAGCTTCTTGGCCGACTCGATCTTGCTGTCGGTCATCTTCGGCTTGCGGCCGCCTTTGCGGCCGAGCTGCTTGGCGACTTCCAGCCCGGCGCGGGTGCGCTCGACGGTCAGCTCGCGCTCCATTTCGGCAAGGCTCGCCATGACGTGGAAGAAGAACCGCCCGGATGGTGTGCCGGTGTCGATGGAGTCGGTGAGGCTCCTGAACTGGACACCGTGCTTGTGCAGATCGCCGACCAGATCGACCAGTTGCTTGACCGACCGGCCCAGCCGGTCGAGCTTCCAGACGACCAAAGTATCGCCTTCGCGCAGCATTTCGAGCGTCTTGGCCAAGCCAGGCCGGTCTGCCCGCGTGCCACTCACCTTGTCCTCGAAGACCTTTTTACATCCGGCCTTGCTCAAGGCTTCGCGTTGCAGCTCCAGGTTCTGATCCTGCGTCGAGACGCGCGCATAGCCAATCAACATGGCTTGTCTCGCGCCCGGTCGATGCGTTCCTGCATCGCCTGCATCACTTCTTCGTGGGTGTACGATCTGGCGTTGGCGTCGGTGGCTTGCCGCAGGGCTTCCTCAACCTCGCGCGTCATCCGCTCGTAATCCTCCGGCCACAGCGCTTGCTCCATGCGCAGCGACGCCTGACCCAGCAGGTGCAGCAGGCTGAACAGCCGCATGTCGTTGGTGGCGACGATGCGCTCCCGAATCTGCTCCTGAATAGCTTCGCTAGCCCGATGCGCTTGTGGTGTGGCAGTCCCCTCGTAGTCAGCGGGGAATTCCGCTTCCTCGGCAATCCTTGCCCAGGCGCTGGCCAGCGCCTCGATGGTTGACGTGCTCATTTCCGCCGCTCCTGTGCTCTTTGGCGAATCAACCGGCCAAGGGGCCTCGACGCGAAAACCAGCAGCATCACGCCTATCGGATACCAGGTCGAGAAGACCACCAAGGCATCGAAGGCTGGCCGTCCGGTGTTGGTAGGCAGTACGGCGGTCACAGCCATCAACCCGCCGACCGTCCAGATGATGCGCCACACGTAGGGCATCACGCGGGGCACGTAGCCGTCATCGAAAGCGGTCTGGTAGTAGCGGCGCAGGCCGCGCTCGGCAAGCGCCTGGCGCTGCCGCTCCGACAGCGCATCCGTCCGGCCATACCAGCGCCGGAATGGTGGACAGCGCAGCAGCAAAGGGGTGAAGAGGATCATCACCGCCACGATCGCGACACCCCACGCCATGACGGCGCCGGCATCGGGCCGCTTGGCGTTCTCGATCACGGGCGCGAAGACGCCCGGAGCACCGATCATCCAGAACAGCGCAATGTGCTGATGGAAGGAGAGCTTCATTTGCTCATCCACTTGCGCAGCAGGCGCTTTTTCAGGGAGGCGCGTTCTTGCGGGTTGCGTCCCTTGTGATTGGCGATGCGATCCGCCGTGGCGGCCTGGCGCTTGACGGGCCAGTAGGAGCGGCCATCCTTGCCCATCGACCAGACGCTGCTGGCCTGGTTTTCCAGCAGGGGCAGATGGGCGCTCAGGGCTTCGGGCGACGCGCTGGTCAGCGCCGTGCGCTCACGGGTGCGCCAGCGCTGATGCCAGAGCTTCTTGTCCTCGCGCTCGCTGCCGCAGGTCGTGTGCCCGACGATGGGTGTTTTGCGGCGGCTGCGGCTCATAACGTAGTGGTCTCCAAGAACATTCAGGACTGATCCCAGGCGTCGATGGTCAAGACCTGATCGGCAGGACAGGCGGCTACGCGGTCGGGAACTGGATGGTGTTCAGTCTCATGCCGACCCCATTCGATTGATCGCGTCGCTTGCGGCACGCTGCGACGCAAGGAGGTTTGCGACCTGGTTTAGCAGCCGTGTCCGCTGCATGTCTGTTACCTATCTCCCCGACCGCTCATTGGACCAACTCCAGAGATTGGGCTCTATCGCTCAGCCAATACGAAACCGGCATTGGCTGATGCCACAACCGAGACTAACACAAATGGCTCGGTACCTGTATTTCGCGCCCCGTGCACTTGGCCCGGTCTTGCCACGGCTATCTCACCTTCCCTGAGGGCACGAACAATCCCATTGCCCTGAAAGTAATCAGCCATTCCCGACAAAACAGTCCACGTGTCTTGGCCGTGAGGATGAATGTGAGCCGCAATTTCCTGCCCGGGATGGACATGCCAAACCACGATAATTGAGTCTCGGGTTTCAAGCACAACGGAACGAATAGGCTCGCCTTCGGACGGCTGAACATACTCGGCTACAGAAAATATTCTCGATTCAACAGTCATCGGAGATCCCTCTTTCACAGTGCACCCAGACAGGCTGGATATGAGTTCTAACTCGAATTTGAACGGGAGGCTGGTCGTGCGGTCGTGCAGTTGCCGATGAGCGTGTCGGCTGCTGCCTCCTTGCCCACCAGCGAACTCACGTCCGTTGCGGCCATCCAGAAGGTCTTGCCCGAGCGCGGCTCATAGGTCGCGGGATCGAACACGCCAGAGGGGCCGAACATCGGCGGCTTGATTGGTCATGGCTCCATGCCTTTGTCGTTACGGTCTTCATCGTCGGCATCCTGACGCACGGCGGGCAATTGCTGGAGCAACGCCGGCAGCCATTCCTGTACCGTCTCCCACACCACATCGAGGTTGATGTCGAAATAGCCGTGAGCCATGCGATTACGCATATTGCGCATGCTGCGCCACGGCACGTCGGCATGCGCCTGGGTGAACTCGACGTAGCCATCCATCACCTTTGTGGCCGCCTCGCCGATGACGATCAGGCTCATGATGACGGCCTGCTGGGTGCGCTTGTCGGCCAAGAAGTCGTCCTTGGCCATCCCTTCCACGAAGCTGCGCGCATCGGTTGCGGCCTGCTGAATGTGGTCGAGGTAATCGGGCAGGCGGTTCTCGCTCATATCGGTTGCGCCTCCGCGAGCACCTTGGCCCGGAACTTCGGCGGCAGGTCGCCGGGAGTCAGCAGATCGACGTCAACGCCGAGCAGCGATTTCAGTTCTTCTTCCAAATCGCCCAAGTCCAACAACGTGGCACCGGGCAGCGCATCGACCAACAGGTCGAGGTCGCTGCCATCCCGGTCGGTGCCATGCAGCACCGAGCCGAAGACGCGCGGGTTCGCGGCGCGAAAGCGGCCTACCGCTTCACGCACTGCGCTTCGCTTCATGTCAAGCACAACAGACGGTCGCATGCGCATCCTTTCTTATCGAAACTCGTTGAGATGATATGCAATCAAGAATAGAATTTCAAGAACTATTTTCGAGAATCGCAATGCCTTGATTCCCGTGCCGCGCCGGTTGCCTTGGCGGGCTTGTCACAAACCTACGTTTTCAAGAAGAAGGAAACCGCATGCCCCGCCGTTCGATCCTCTCCGCCGCCGAGCGCGAAAGCCTGCTGGCGTTGCCGGACACCAAGGATGAGTTGATCCGTCACTACACGTTCAGCGAAAGCGACCTCTCCATCATCCGGCAGCGGCGCGGCCCGGCCAATCGGCTGGGCTTCGCGGTGCAGCTCTGCTACCTGCGCTTTCCCGGCGTCATCCTTGGCGCTGATGAGCCACCGTTCCCGCCATTGCTGAGACTGGTCGCCAACCAGCTCAAGGTCGGCATCGAAAGCTGGGACGAGTACGGGCAGCGTGAGCAGACCCGACGCGAGCACCTGGTCGAGCTGCAAACGGTGTTCGGCTTCCAGCCGTTCACGATTGGCCACTACCGGCAGGCTGTCCAGTTGCTGACCGAGCTGGCCATGCAAACCGACAAGGGCATCGTGCTGGCCAGAGCCTTGATCGAGCACCTGCGGCGGCAGTCGGTCATTGTGCCCGCCCTCAACGCCGTCGAGCGGGCGAGCGCCGAAGCGATTACCCGCGCCAACCGGCGTCTCTACGACGCCTTGGCTGAGCCGCTGACGGACGTGCATCGCCGTCGCCTCGACGATCTGCTCAAGCGCCGCGACAACGGCAAGACGACGTGGCTGGCCTGGCTGCGGCAATCCCCGGTCAAACCGAACTCGCGGCACATGCTGGAACACATCGAACGCCTCAAGGCGTGGCAGGCGCTCGACCTGCCCTCCGGCATCGAGCGGCTGGTTCACCAGAACCGGCTGCTCAAGATCGCCCGCGAGGGCGGCCAGATGACGCCCGCCGACCTGGCGAAGTTCGAGCCGCAGCGGCGTTACGCGACCCTGGTGGCGCTCGCCATCGAGGGCATGGCCACCGTCACCGACGAAATCATCGACCTGCATGACCGCATCCTGGGCAAGCTGTTCAATGCCGCCAAGAACAAGCATCAGCAGCAGTTCCAGGCATCCGGCAAGGCGATCAATGCCAAGGTGCGGCTGTTCGGGCGCATCGGCCAGGCGCTGATCGAGGCCAAGCAAGCGGGCCGCGATCCGTTCGCCGCCATCGAGGCCGTCATGTCCTGGGATGCTTTCGCCGAGAGCGTCACCGAAGCGCAGCGGCTCGCGCAACCCGAGGACTTCGATTTCCTGCACCGCATCGGCGAGAGCTACGCCACGCTGCGCCGCTACGCGCCGGAATTTCTCGACGTGCTCAAGTTGCGGGCCGCGCCCGCCGCCAAGGACGTACTCGACGCCATCGAGGTGCTGCGCAGCATGAACAGCGACAACGCCCGCAAGGTGCCCACCGACGCGCCGACCGAGTTCATCAAGCCGCGCTGGCAGAAGCTGGTGATGACCGACACCGGCATCGACCGGCGCTACTACGAACTGTGCGCGCTGTCGGAGCTGAAGAACGCGCTGCGCTCCGGCGACATCTGGGTGCAAGGCTCGCGCCAGTTCAAGGACTTCGAGGACTACCTGGTGCCGCCCGCGAAATTCGCCAGCCTCAAGCAGGCCAGCGAATTGCCGCTGGCCGTGGCCACCGATTGCGACCAGTACCTGCATGACCGGCTGACGCTGCTGGAAACGCAGCTCGCCACCGTCAACCGCATGGCGCTGGCCAACGAGCTGCCGGACGCCATCATCACGGAGTCGGGCCTGAAGATCACGCCGCTCGATGCGGCGGTGCCCGATACCGCACAGGCCCTGATCGACCAGACGGCGATGATCCTACCGCACGTCAAGATCACCGAATTGCTGCTGGAGGTAGACGAATGGACGGGCTTCACCCGGCACTTCGCCCACCTGAAGTCAGGCGACCTGGCCAAGGACAAAAACCTGTTGCTGACCACGATCCTCGCCGACGCGATCAACCTGGGCCTGACCAAGATGGCGGAATCGTGCCCCGGCACGACCTACGCCAAGCTGGCCTGGCTGCAAGCCTGGCACATCCGCGACGAAACCTACGGGGCGGCACTGGCCGAGCTGGTCAACGCGCAGTTCCGACATCCCTTCGCCGGGCATTGGGGCGACGGCACCACGTCATCGTCGGACGGCCAGAACTTCCGCACCGGCAGCAAGGCCGAGAGCACCGGCCACATCAATCCGAAATACGGCAGCAGCCCAGGGCGGACGTTCTACACCCATATCTCCGACCAGTACGCGCCGTTCCACACCAAGGTCGTGAACGTCGGCGTGCGCGACTCGACCTACGTGCTCGACGGCCTGCTGTATCACGAATCCGACCTGCGGATCGAGGAGCACTACACCGACACGGCAGGGTTCACGGACCACGTCTTCGCGTTGATGCACCTGCTGGGCTTCCGCTTCGCCCCGCGCATTCGTGACCTGGGCGACACCAAGCTCTACATCCCGAAGGGCGATGCCACCTACGAGGCGTTGAAACCGATGATCGGCGGCACGCTCAACATCAAGCACGTCCGCGCCCATTGGGATGAAATCCTGCGGATGGCCACCTCGATCAAGCAGGGCACGGCGACGGCCTCGCTGATGCTCAGGAAGCTTGGCAGCTACCCGCGCCAGAACGGCCTGGCCGTCGCCCTGCGTGAGCTGGGACGCATCGAGCGCACACTGTTCATCCTGGACTGGCTGCAAAGCGTCGAGCTGCGCCGCCGCGTGCATGCCGGGCTGAACAAAGGCGAGGCGCGCAACGCGCTGGCCCGCGCCGTGTTCTTCAACCGCCTGGGGGAAATCCGCGACCGCAGCTTCGAGCAGCAGCGCTACCGGGCCAGCGGCCTCAACCTGGTGACGGCGGCCATCGTGCTATGGAACACGGTCTATCTGGAGCGGGCCGCGAACGCCTTGCGTGGCCACGGTCAAGCCGTCGATGACGGCCTGTTGCAGTACCTGTCGCCGCTCGGCTGGGAGCACATCAACCTGACCGGCGATTACCTCTGGCGCAGCAGCGCCAAGATCGGCGCGGGCAAGTTCAGGCCGCTACGGCCGCTGCAACCGGCTTAGCGTGCTTTATTTTCCGTTTTCTGAGACGACCCCACTAACATTGCGCGGAGACGCGCTGCGGGCAGACCGTCTGCTGGAACTGTCTCAGTTGTCGGTCACGCCTGCCCCGGAGGCGCCGACGCTGTTTACCATTGCGGGCATCCGTTTGAAGAGCGGCGATCGGGTGGCGATCGTCGGGCGCAACGGTTGCGGTAAATCGTCGCTGTTAAAACTGATCTGGCAACATTATCAGACCGAACAGGAATCAGATTCGCTGCGCCTCCACCCTCGCGTGACGCTGGGCTACTACGATCAAACGCTGCATCAATTACCGGATGACGCGTCGCTGTTTGACGCCCTGGAACCGTTCGCCCCGCAGCCGGATATCCGTAAAATGGCGCTAATTAGCGCGGGATTCCCGTGGATACGCCACGCGCAATCGGTCAGTACGTTAAGCGGTGGCGAGCGCTCTCGTCTGCTGTTTGTCGGTCTGTCGCTGGCGCGCTATAGCCTGCTGATGCTGGATGAACCGACCAACCATCTGGATATGGAAGGTAAAGAGGCGCTGGCACAGACCCTGCAAACCTTTGAAGGCGGCGTGCTGCTGGTCAGTCACGATCGGCAACTCATCAGCCAGAGCTGTAATCGGTTTTGGTTTGTTGACGACGGCGAGCTCAGCGAATGGCACGATGTCGACGCCATCAATGCCCGTATCCGACAGTCCGCAACAGAACACTTACCAGCGGTGTTGGAGGATAATGCTTCACTGGTCGCGGAGCTGGTTGATGAGGAGCAACTGCTGGAAAAACTGGTCGTACTCGAACAGCGTCTGGCTGAGGAACTGGCGCGAAAACCGAGACACCAGAAACCGCAGTTGCAGGCTCAGTGGCGTAAAGAGATAGACGACATCACCGCGCGTCTTTAACCCTCAATGCCCGGCAACGTGAGGTTTGCCGGGCAATTTGCGTGGCGCTTTCCAGTATTCATCCCCTCTCCTTTTCTCTTTGTTCATTTCGCCACACAATCGCACACGCGATGGCGAAAATTGTTGCGCCGAACGGAACACAATGCTAATGTTCCTCATGAAGGAACGAGGTGAAAAGGATGATCATGAATTTCAGGCACAAGGGATTACGCGACCTGTTTCTTCACGGTAAAACGTCAGGCGTGCTGGCAAAGCACGTCAAACGTTTGCGACACCGCCTCGCCGTGATTGACGCCGCAGGCTGCGTGAACGATATCAACATGCCCGGTTATCGGCTGCATCCTCTGAGCGGCGATCGTGATGGCGTCTGGTCAATATCGGTTTCAGGCAACTGGCGTATGACGTTCGAATTTGTCAATGGCGATGCGTATATTCTGGATTACGAGGATTATCACTGATGAAAATGGCGAATCATCCCCGCCCAGGGGATATCATTCAGGAAGCGCTGGACGAACTGAACGTCAGTTTGCGTGAATTTGCCAGAGCAATGGAGATTGCGCCCTCAACCGCCAGCCGGTTACTCACGGGCAAAGCGGCACTCACCCCGGAAATGGCGATCAAACTCTCGGTGGTGATCGGCAGCTCCCCGGAGATGTGGCTAAATCTGCAAAATACCTGGAGTCTGGCACAAGCGCAAAAAAGCGTGGACGTGTCCCGTCTGCGCCGTCTGGCGGTGTAGTAATCGCGTTGACAGCCGGACGGGTAAACCCCGTCCGGCAAAATCGCTTATTGCTGTGGTTTTTTCGCTTTCCAGGCGTCCCATGCCTGTTTGATTTCCTGCTTTGCGGTCGCCGCGTCGTTAAAGCCGTTCAGCTCCACTTTCTTGCGTCCTTCCGGTAATTCTTTGTAGACGCGGAAGAACGATTCCAGGCGCTGAACTTCGATTTTCGGCAGGTCGGCCAGTTCCTTGATATTGTCATACGTAGGATCAATTTTGCTGGCGGGAACCGCCACAATTTTGTCATCCTTCTCGCCGCCATCAATCATTTTCAGTACGCCAATCGCACGCAGTTTGATCAGCGTACCCGGAGCCATCGGCGCGCGGGTATAGAAAATCACATCCAGTGGATCGCCATCACCTGCCAGCGACTGGGTCAGCGAACCGTAGTTTGCCGGATAGGCCACCGGCATCGACTGAAAGCGGTCTGCAACGATAAAGCCGGTATTGGCGTCGGTTTCATATTTAATGATCCCGCCTGCCGGGATTTCCGTCACGGCGTAAAATTCTTCCGGATTGTTCTCCGGCTGTGGGAATTCGAGAATGTTCTGCGCCTGAACTGACGCGGAAAAAAGTACGCTCACAGCGAGCAATTTTTTGACCAGATGCATTGTTGGTTAACTCTTCGGTTATTTGTGAAGACAACACGTTACGTTTAGCCGATGACAGGATCATGACGTTTTTATGACAAAAAAAAGGCGCTACCTGCGTAGCGCCTTCATCTGCTGAAAAAGGAATTAGTTTAGCCCTTCTTCACTCTCTTTTTTCGCTTCTGCTTTCTCGATATCACGGTACCAGCGCGGGTGGTGCTTCTTCGCCCAGCGGCGACTCACCTTCCCTTCAACCATCCCTTTAATCGATCCTTTCACCCAGAATGCCATGTACATATGAATGAGGATGGCGTGGATCAAAATGATCCCTGCCGCTGCGTGGATCAGCAGGCTGTAACGCACCACCTGCATCGGGAAATACTGCGCGAAATACGGACGCCAGATAATCACGCCGGTCACCAGCAGCACAAAAATCATGCTCATGATCGACCAGAACATCATCTTCTGTCCGGCGTTATATTTGCCGACATCCGCCACTTTGTGTTCGTTGCCTTTCAGCACTTCGACAATGTTTTTCAGCCACGGTATGTCTTTCTTGTCCGGGATGTTGTGGTGAACGAAGCGGACAAACATGAACATCAGCGCGATAAAGATCGCCACGCCAAAGAACGGGTGCAAAATGCGTCCCATCTGCGGCGTACCGAAGGTTTGCGTCAGCCATTGCAGCGTCGGGAAGAAAAATGAAATCCCCGACAGCGCGACCAGGAAGAAGCAAATCACCACCGTCCAGTGACAGGCGCGATCAATGAACTTCGTGCGCACAATCATTTTCGATTTACTCATGATGGTCCTCCTCGTCATCGTCCACTTCTTTGTTCGGACCTATACCGATGTAGTGATAGATCAGCCCGGCAAAGGTGGCGATAAATCCGGCGGCCGCCAGTGGCTTCAGCGCCCCTTTCCACAGATTGATAGAGGTGTCGACTTTCGGCTCGTTCGGTAAACCGTGGTAGAGCTCCGGCTGATCCGCGTGATGCAGGACATACATCACATGCGTACCGCCAACGCCCTGAGGGTTATAGACACCAGCATGTTCGTAGCCGCGCGCTTTTAGCTTCGCGACGCGCTGCTCGCCCATTTCCAGCATCTCTTGTTTGGTGCCGAAATGAATCGCCCCGGTCGGACAGGTTTTGACACAGGCCGGTTCCTGACCCACGCTGACGCGATCGACGCAGAGTGTACATTTATAGACGCGGTTGTCCTCTTTATTAAGGCGCGGAATATTAAACGGACACCCGGCGATGCAGTAGCCGCAGCCAATGCAGTGCTCGGACTGAAAATCGACAATCCCGTTGGCATACTGGATGATTGCACCTGCAGACGGGCAGGCCTTCAGGCAGCCCGGATCTTCACAGTGCATGCAGCCGTCTTTACGAATCAGCCATTCCAGTTTGCCGTTCTGTTCGGTTTCGCTAAAACGCATCACCGTCCAGGACTTGGCGCTGAGATCGGCGGGGTTGTCGTACACCCCGACACAATGTCCTACCTCGTCACGGATATCGTTCCACTCAGAGCAGGCCACCTGGCAGGCTTTGCAGCCCACACAGGAGGAGACGTCAATGAGCTTGGCGACCTCGGCTTTGTAATCACGCGCCTGCGGTGGCGGCGTAATCGTGTTTGTTGCGGACCGTTTGATGATGTCCTGCGTTTCCAAAGACATATGCTCGCCCCCCTTACGCCTTCTCGATGTTAACTAAAAACGCTTTGTACTCCGGCGTTTGCGAGTTTGAGTCACCGACGTTTGGCGTCAGGGTGTTGGCGATATAGCCTTTACGCGCCACCCCTTCAAAGCCCCAGTGCAGCGGGATCCCGACGGTTTCAACCTCCTGACCGTTGACGTGCAGCGTACGCAGACGACGTGTCACCACCGCAACCGCACGAATGAATCCGCGCTTGCTGCTTACCTTCACGTAGTCACCGTTGCCAATGCCTTTGGCGGCGGCCAGCGTTTCGCTGATCTCCACAAACTGTTCCGGCTGCGCGATAGCGTTCAACAGCGCGTGCTTGGTCCAGGTGTGGAAGTGTTCGGTCAGACGATAGGTCGTTCCGACATACGGGAACGCGTCCTTCTTCCCTAAGCGCAAGACGTCATCTTCATAGATGCGCACGACCGGACTGGACACCACGTTCGGATGCAGCGGGTTAGTACCCAGCGGCGTTTCCATTGGTTCGTAGTGTTCAGGGAACGGGCCTTCCGCCAGTTTATCAAGGGCAAACAAGCGCCCCAGTCCTTCGGGCTGCATGATAAACGGGCCGGTTGCGCTGCCCGGAGGCGCGGTGTTGAAGTCCGGGATATCGTTACCCGTCCATTTCGCCCCGTCCCACTGGATCAGCATGCGTTTCGCATCCCACGGCTTACCGTTGATATCCGCTGAAGCGCGGTTATACAGCACGCGACGGTTCAGCGGCCATGCCCATGCCCAACCCAACGTGTTGCCCAGCCCTGATGGGTCGGCATTATCGCGGTTGGCCATCTGGTTGCCCTTCTCCGTCCAGCTACCGGTGTAGATCCAGCAGGAAGACGAGGTCGTACCATCATCACGCAGTTGCGCGAAGCTGGTGAGCAGTTGCCCTTTCTTCGCAATCAGCACGCCGTTGGCGTCATAGAGATCGGCTAACGCGTAGCCGTTGTTCTCTTTCGCCACTTCTTCTGACTCTGGGTGATCCGGCTGTTTGTAGTCCCAGCGCATTTTCAGCAGCGGTTCCACACCTTTACCGCCTTCTGTGCGATACATTTCGCGCAGACGATGGAAAAGCCCGGCCAGAATTTCACCGTCGTTACGCGCTTCACCCGGTGCATCCTGACCTTTCCAGTGCCACTGTAGCCAACGCCCGGAGTTGGCAATGGAGCCATCTTCTTCAGCAAAACAGGTGGATGGCAGGCGGAACACTTCCGTCTGAATGGACGCCGGATCGACATCGTTCGACTCGCCGTGGTTCTGCCAGAAGGTTGAGGTTTCAGTCACCAGCGGATCGATCACCACCATGTACTTCAGCTTGCTCAGGCTGCGAACCACTTTGTTTTTGTCCGGGAAGGACGCAACCGGGTTGAAGCCCTGACAGATGTAGCCGGTGACTTTCCCGCTATCCATCATGTTGAAGTATTTAATGACGTCGTAGGCCTGATCCCATTTCGGCAACCAGTCAAAGCCCCAGTCATTCTCTTTCTGCGCATCATCGCCGTAGAACGCTTTCATCAGGCTGACGGCAAACTTCGGATAGTTGCTCCAGTAGTTCACCTGATCCGCCAGCGTGGCTTTCGGCGTGTTGGCGTTCAGCCAGGTCTGCCAGTCGCTCTGCTTTTCCGACGGCAGCGTCAGATAGCCAGGCAAACTGGTGGAAAGCAGTCCGAGGTCAGTCAGCCCCTGAATATTGGAGTGACCACGCAGGGCGTTCACGCCGCCGCCGGCCATCCCCATGTTGCCGAGCAACAGTTGGATCATCGCCATCGTGCGGATGTTCTGCGCCCCGACCGTATGTTGGGTCCAGCCCAGCGCATACAGGAACGTGGTTGTACGATCCGCCGCACTGGTGGAGGCCAGCACGTCACACACTTTCAGGAAGTCAGCCTTCGGCGTCCCGCAGATGTTCTCGACGACGTCCGGCGTATAGCGGGAAACGTGCTGTTTCAGCAAATTCCATACACAGCGCGGATGCGACAGAGTGTCATCGCGTTTGGCATAGCCGTTTTCATCGAACTGGTAGTTCCAGGACGACTTATCGTACTGCCGCTTTTTCGCGTCATAACCGCTGAATAAACCGTCATCAAAGGTAAAATCATCCCGCACCAGCAGGCTGGCGTTGGTGTAATGCCTGACGTATTCGGCGTTAATTTTGTTATTTTCAATCAGATACCGCAGCACACCGGACAGGAACGTAATGTCCGTGCCGGAGCGAATCGGCGCATAAATATCCGCAACCGAGGCGGTACGGGTAAAACGGGGATCGACAACAATCAGCGTGGCGTCATTGTTGTTCTTCGCTTCCATCGCCCAGCGGAAACCCACTGGATGGGCTTCAGCGGCGTTACCGCCCATCACCATCACGACGTTGGCGTTTTTGATATCAACCCAGTGGTTGGTCATCGCACCGCGACCAAATGTTGGAGCAAGACTTGCTACCGTTGGTCCGTGTCAGACGCGCGCCTGGTTGTCTACTGCCAGCATGCCGAGTGAGCGCACAAATTTTTGCGTCAGCATGCCGGTTTCATTACTGGCGGCGGAGGCGCAGAGCATCCCCGTGGAAAGCCAGCGGTTTACCGTTACGCCCTGTTCATTTTTCTCGATAAAGTTGGCGTCGCGGTCGGCTTTCATCAGTTTTGCAATGCGGGTCAGTGCTTCATCCCAGCTAATGCGTTGCCATTTGTCGGAGCCGGGTGCACGGTATTCCGGGTAGCGCAGACGGTTTTCGCTATGAATGTAATCCAGCAGACCGGCGCCCTTCGGACACAATGCGCCACGGCTGACCGGATGATCCGGATCCCCTTCGATATGATAAAGCGCTTCTTTGGCGTTTTTTGCTCCATCTCCCAGGCTATACATTAATAGCCCGCAACCTACGGAACAGTATGTGCAGGTGTTTCGGATCTCTTTCGCGCGCAACAGTTTATAATTTCGCGATTGAGCCAGTGCCATTTTGGGCGTAAATCCCAGCGCAGCAACCGTTGTTCCAGCCATACCGCCCGCGCAGATTTTAAAAAACTTTCTGCGGCTGACGTTCATTGCTTTCCCTCTTTTTCCAGAGTTGTCATGTCGCCGAGGAAACTAACAGCAATACCCATATTTTTTTTGAGTCAAATCAATAACGAAACGGTTCCGCTACTAAATAGCCCCAATTGTCGGTTTTATATACCACTAAGGTGGTAACCCCTCTTCGGATTCACCTGGATAATTTCGCTAAAAAAGTGCTATATATTTCGACTTCTTTTTAGATAAGGCATGGGAAACGGCAAACGGAATGACGAAACAAAAAGCAACGCTGATTGGACTTATAGCCATTGTGCTGTGGAGCACCATGGTAGGTCTGATTCGCGGCGTCAGTGAAGGACTTGGGCCAGTCGGCGGTGCGGCGGCAATTTATTCATTAAGTGGACTGTTACTGATATTTACCGTGGGATTTCCCACTATCCGTCGTTTTCCTGTTGGTTATTTAATCGCCGGTAGCGTGCTGTTTGTCAGTTATGAAATATGTCTGGCGTTATCGTTGGGCTATGCCGCCACACGTCATCAGGCGATTGAGGTCGGTATGGTTAATTATTTATGGCCAAGTCTGACTATTTTATTCGCGATTCTGTTTAATGGTCAAAAAACCAGCTGGATAATCGTTCCTGGATTACTGCTCGCGATAACCGGTATTTGTTGGGTGCTGGGGGGCGAAAATGGTCTGAATCCAGGGGAAATTATCAGCAATATCACCAGCAGTCCATTGAGCTATTTTCTCGCCTTTCTTGGGGCATTTATCTGGGCGACCTACTGTACCGTAACCAATAAATATGCGCGTGGATTTAATGGCATCACGGTTTTTGTTTTACTGACCGCACTCAGTTTGTGGGTCCACTATTTTCTGACGCCGCAACCTGAAATGGTGTTCAGTACACCGGTGGTGATAAAACTGGTCTCTGCCGCCCTGACATTGGGCTTTGCCTATGCGGCCTGGAACGTGGGAATTTTGCACGGGAATGTCACCATCATGGCGGTTGGTTCGTATTTCACTCCGGTGCTGTCATCTGCGCTGGCAGCCGTGCTGCTGAGCGCCCCGCTATCGTTCTCTTTCTGGCAGGGAGCCATTATGGTCTGCATCGGTTCTCTGCTCTGCTGGTGGGCCACACGCCGCGCATAACACTCTACCGGGTTGGTACGCTTTCTGGCCCGGACTTCACCTTCGCACGACAAATTGTCACTCGTTTATTTTTAGGATATTCATCTTTTGTTAGAAAATTCTTATTTGATTTTTCTGACCACTCAACCATAACTGTATTAATCAATGGAATCGGATTTATTTATTTCATCTTTAGTAAGAGCGTTAACTCTTTAACTTTATGTTAAATTTATGCTAACAAGGCGCTAATAAATCAGTGGGTTACATTGTTTGACAATTATTAACCCGTATATAGTACACATTGTTAACTAACTCAATTAATAACCAATTCCGCGTATATAGTCCCCTGTGAAAATATTGCATGAAAGGTAATTTCTAAGAATATCTGCGACTCAGATTTGACTTAAGGTGATCTGGATCACACAAATGGAAATAATCTGCAATTACATGAAACTTATTATTGAATTGATACTGCTGCGTAATTTAAAAATAGCTTGCCATTGATTAAATGATTCGATCGACAATGGTTCAGGAATCACACCAAGAAAATTATAAGGATTGTTAACAATGAAACTTAAATTAGTTGCAGTGGCAGTGACTAGCCTGTTGGCAGCAGGCGTCGTGAATGCGGCAGAAGTGTATAACAAAGACGGCAACAAACTGGATCTGTACGGTAAAGTTACCGCTCTGCACTACTTCTCCGACAATGACGGCGATGATGGCGACAAAACTTATGCACGTCTGGGTTTCAAAGGTGAAACGCAGATTAACGATCAGCTGACCGGTTTCGGCCAGTGGGAATATGAATTCAAAGGCAACAACGACGAAGCGAATGGCAACAAAGGCAACAAAACTCGTCTGGCGTTTGCTGGTCTGAAATTTGCTGAGTTCGGCTCTTTCGATTACGGCCGTAACTATGGCGTTGCTTACGACGTTGGCGCATGGACCGACGTTCTGCCTGAGTTCGGTGGTGACACCTGGACCCAGACTGACAACTTCATGACTGCCCGTACCACTGGCGTTGCAACCTACCGTAACACCGACTTCTTCGGTCTGGTTGAAGGCTGGAACTTTGCCCTGCAGTATCAGGGTAAAAACGATCGTGGCGACGAAGTTAAAGCGAACGGTGACGGCTTCGGTCTGTCCACCAGCTATGAGTACGAAGGTTTTGCAGCAAGCGCCGCTTATGCGAAATCTGACCGTACTGATGACCAGGTTGCTTACGGTAACAACAGCCTGAATGCTTCCGGCGACAACGCTGAAGTGTGGGCTGCTGGCCTGAAATATGATGCAAACAACATCTACCTGGCAACTACCTACTCTGAAACTCGTAACATGACGCCGTTCGGTGATGATCACATCGCGAACAAAACTCAGAACTTTGAAGTTGTTGCTCAGTATCAGTTCGACTTCGGTCTGCGTCCGTCCCTGGCTTACCTGAAATCCAAAGGTAAAGACCTGGGTGCATGGGGCGACCAGGATCTGGTTGAATACGTTGATGTTGGCGCAACCTACTACTTCAACAAAAACATGTCTACTTATGTTGATTACAAAATCAACCTGATCGACGAAAGCAACTTTACTCGTGCTGCTGGTGTAGGCACTGACGACATCGTTGCCGTTGGCCTGACCTATCAGTTCTAATTTTTTAGAATTGAGCTGTACAAAAGCCAGCCCACGATGGGCTGGTTTTTTTTCCCCCGAAATCGAATCGGTCATAAGGAGAATGCCGTGCAAACCTATACAGGACGTTGTCTCTGCGGGCAGAGCCATTTCACCGTCGACCTCGAATCCCTCGATGTCTACGCCTGTCACTGTACGATTTGCCAGAAATGGTCCGGTGGGATCGCGATGTATCTGGAAGCCTGTGGGCAGCCGATGATGGATGCCGATGCATCCGACCCGGCGCATTTTGCATCGTCGCCACGCGGGGAACGGTATTTTTGTTCCGGCTGTGGATGTCCGTTGTGGATCAAGTTGACCGACACTGAGCGCTACTTCATTCCCTGGACGTTGCTCGAATTTAACGAGGTCGATCGTCGTCGTCTGATCCTCGCCGCTGAGATTTATACCGAAACGCAACCCGCATTCTGGCGGCTCACAGGTCAGTACGCTCGTCTGAGCGGCAAGGAAGTGGAAGAACTGGACAACCGCTGCCAGTTCACCTACTGAGTTACTCGCGTGCGGCCTTCGCCAGACTGAACCACATGCCGACTGCCAGCAAAATCAGCATGCTCCCGGCGCTGCTTAATGCCACGCTATGCGACCAGGTAAAAGCCTGCTTCGCGGCCAGCAGAACAGGATCCGCCAATGCCGAGGGAAGCGACTGCGCCAGTTGTACCGCTTCACCCATTGAAGACGAGGCACGTTCCATTTCTCCGGCGTTCAGACCGTCAGGAAGAGCAATCGACGCAGAGAAACTGCGGCTGAGCAACAGACCAAAGACAGCAATTCCCAGCCCCGCCCCCAGCTCATAGGCCATCGTTTCGATCGCCCCGGCCGCTGCCGCTTTCTCGGCTGGCGCCGCCGCCATGATCGCCGCCGTTGAGGCCAACAGCGCGCTGGCGGCACTGAATCCCAGTAGCGCCATTAACATCCAGGCCTGAATTTGCTGGGTACTGAAATCCGTTGCCGCCAGGCCATAGAAACTCAATGCGCTTAGCGCCATTCCACCGGTTGCCACTTTCCGCAGCCCCAGTCGTGATACCAGCATCCCGGCAATCGGGCCGCTAAACCCACTGGCCAGCATCACTGGCAGCATAAACAATCCAGCCTGATACGGCGTTAAGCCATGAACAAACTGCAATTCCTGCGCCATTAACAGCTCAAAACCGACCAGTGTAATCATCGCTGTCATCGCCATCACCACGCCGCTTAAGATAATACGATGGGTGAACAGGCGCATATCAATCATGGGACGACTCGCCGCCAGCTGAATGCGGACAAACTGCGCCAGCAACAGTGCGCCGCTCACCAGCGCCAGCGCGATAACGCCGGTGGCTATGTGCCCTTTCAGCGCCGTTTTCGCGCTGTAAACCAGCAGCAAGATCGCGACAATCAGCATAATGGCATGTCCCAGATTGAGCGACTGATCGCGACGTCCGGCCTGACGCGGAACATAGCGCGCAGTGAGCGCCACCACAACAAGTACAATCGGCACATTGATTAAGAACACTGAGCCCCAATAGAAGTGCTCAAGCAACATGCCGCCGACCAGCGGGCCGAATGCCGCCCCGCCAGACCCCACTGCCGCCCAGACGCCAAGCGCCATGTTGCGATGGCGTGCTTGCGAGAAGGTGGCGCGGATCCCGGCCAGCGTCGCCGGTACGATCATCGCCGCGCCAATTGCCAGAATGGCCCGAGTGGCGATCAGCCAGCTGGCGGTGTGGGCAAAGGCGGCAGCCAGTGACGCGAGACCGAACAACGTCCCGCCGAGGATCAGCAGGCGCTTAAAGCCGATGCGATCGCCGAGCGCGCCCATCGGCAGTACCATCCCTGCCATCACCAGCGAGTAAATATCAATGATCCACAACAGCTCGTTGCCACTGGCACCCAGCGTCATACTCAGCGTGGGTGCGGCAACGTGCAGCACCGTTGCATCAATCGCAACAGGAATGTAGACCAGCACAATAATCACTAACGTTAACCACTGACGAAACATAAAGCTCCCTGTAAATACAAACTGGACACATGTCCAGCTTCCACGATCCTACGGAAAATTGAACATATGTCCAACTTTTTGCTCAGCTACGTGATTATCGAAGATGAGGGTTATTGAATCTGTGAATGATTTTGACGTCGGTGAATGATGGCAATCCAGCGGAATAAAACAGCAAGCCGACCTCCCGTGTCGGCTTACGGGCAGAACAACATCAGCCGAGATCGCCTCCGGCAACCGGTAAGATGACGCCGGTAATATAGCTGGCGTCATCGCTGGCGAGGAACAGGATCGCATTCGCCTGCTCCGCCAGCGTTCCATAGCGGTGCATCAGACTGCTGTCGATGGTCTGATCAATCACCTGCTGATACCACGCCTGCTCCTGGGCGGACGGCGTTTCGTCATTACGCGGAATGAGACGCGCCGGGGCGTCGGTCCCTCCGGGTGCCACCGCATTGATGCGAATACCGCAGCCGCTGTATTCCATTGCAATCGATCGTGTTAGCGCGTTGACGCCGCCCTTCGCGGCTGAATATGGCACGCGGTTTACCCCGCCTGTGGCAACAGAAGAGATATTCACAATACTGCCGCGCCCCTGTTTCAGCATCCACGGGAGCGCTGCGCGGCAGCCCCACAGCGTCGGAAACAGCGAACGACGGATCTCTTTATCAATCTGATCCGGCTGGTATTCGGCAAACGGTCGGGCCCAGATAGTCCCGCCGACGTTATTGACCAGCACGTCCAGTTGTCCAAAATGCGCGACGCCTGCGGCAAAAACCTGTTCGGTGCTTTCCCATTGTTCCAGGTCCGCTTCCAGCGCCAGCACCTGACACCCACCCGACGCCAGCGTTGCCGCCAGTTCATGGACATGGCGGGAACGATCGATAAGCAACAGCCGCGCCCCTTCTTGCGAGGCCTGAATAGCGGTCTGGCGACCAATTCCCTGCGCCGCGCCGGTAATAGCCACAACTTTATCGTTAAATCGCATAGAGGCTCCTTACGCCGCCGCACTCTGGCTGGCGATAAATTTTTCGTACCAGAATCCGGCTGGCGTAATGCCCCGCTCGCGTAACGCCGTGGTGATGGCATTGACCATCGGCGGCGGACCACAAAGATAAATATCCACATCGCCCTGATTGAGCATCGCCTCGCTAAGATGATCGGTGACAAACCCGCGCTGTGGACAACCACTTTGCGCGTCAGCGACAACCGGTAACCAGCGGAAGTCAGCCAGTTTCTGCTGAAAGGCGTCCAGCGCGTCGGTTTTGACCAGGTCGACATCATAGGTCACGCCATACAGTAACGAGATCTGACGCTGGCTCCCCTGCGCAGCGAGCGTTTCCAGCATGGACAGCATCGGGGCCAGTCCGGTACCGCCAGCCAGCATCAACACCGGGCGTTCGCCGTGGCGCAGATAAAAACTGCCCATCGGACCGCTAAGCGTAACGGTATCACCGGGTTGTCCGCGCTGGGTCAGCCACTGACTCATCAACCCACCGGGCACATTACGGATCAGAAAGCGTCCTTCGTTACTGCCCGGCAGCGAACTGAATGAGTAGGCACGCTGCTGCGTCGTCCCCGGAACCTGAATGTTGATGTACTGCCCGGAGAGAAAATGGAGCGCGGTATCCGGGCGTACGACCAGTTCAATCGCGGTGTCCGAGAGCGCATTGATCGCCAGCACATCTGCATGCGTCGTCGTGATGCTGGTTTTACACTGTGCCGCTGCGACCGGCACGTCAATGACACAGTCGCTGGCGGGGATCATCTGGCAGGTCAGCACCTGTCGTGCAGTGGCTTCATCCTCGCTCAGCGCCTCTTCCAGAAAGTCCTCTCCCAGCGCGTAATCGCCGCTGGCGCAGTGGCATTTACAGGTGCCGCAAACGCCGTCGGAGCAATCCATCGGCAGGTTCACCTTCTGCCGGTAAGCGGCATCCAGTACCTTTTCACCGGCGTTGCATTGAATAAAACGGGTGATGCCGTCCTCAAAATTGAGGGCAATTGTAAAACTCATAAGCACCTCTTAAATATGGTAAACGTCAATCACCTGACGGATATAGTCGTTATTGAGTCGCACGGTTTTCCGCGTGATTTGCGGCTGGCCGTCCTGTTCAACCAGCGTGCAGTGTGTGGTGCCGAAGTAGGCATCGGTATGCTGATAACGGTGGCTGTAAGTGACCCAGTTGTAGCGCACCTCGATGCCGCCTTCTTTCTCGCCCAGCAGTTCGACGTTGCTGATCATATGCGTGGTACGCGGCTCCGGGGTGCTGGCGCCGGAACGTTCGGTTTTGATGCGGTACACCCGATCTTCCAGTCCGTCCCGGTTGGGATAATAGATAAGCGAAATCTCCCGCTGTGGGTCGCGGGTGGTTTTATCATCATCGCCCCAGGCGGGCATCCAGAAGACTACCTTCGGGCTATAGCAGTTGAGCCACGCGTCCCACTGGCGATCGTCCAGCAACCGCGCTTCGTAGTAGAGAAACTGGCGAACCTGTTCAAGCGTTAACATCCGCCCACCTCCACGCGTTGCGTAATCGACTGTTCATATTGCTGCTGTTCTTTTTCCACCGCCGCGAGCATCACGTTTTGCCAGTGATGATGATGAGCGATGTAGAGCGCCTCATCTTCGGACTTCACACCACTCAACAGCGGTCTGAATCCTGCCTGTTGCGCATGTTCATCCGGACCATCTACCCAGTGCAGCGCGCCGCGACTGAGATCGCTCCACGCCAGATTTTCTCCCAGATAGCCGCGCTGGCAGGCGCTGAACTCTTCCAGATCGTCGGGGGTTCCCATCCCACTGACGTTAAAGAAATCCTCATACTGGCGAATGCGTAGCGCGCGAGCCTGGTCAGATTCGCCTTTAGGCGCAAAGCACCAGATCGTCACTTCGGTTTTATCGACCGCGATGGGGCGAATCACGCGAATCTGCGTGGAAAACTGATCCATCAGGTACACGTTGGGATAGAGACACAAATTCCGTGTCTCATTGACCATCTGGTCGGCGCGATTTTCACCAAATTCCGCCTTTAACCGCTCACGATGATCGTAAACCGGGCGGACTTCAGGGTTCATCGCCCGCGTCCACAGCAGCATATGACCGTGTTCAAACCCGTAGCCACCGCCGAGACTCTTAGACCAGCCGTTGGCATCCACCGCCCGCGTGCCTTCCGCTTCGTAATTACGGCGCGACATGGTTGAGGCATAATTCCAGTGCACCACGCTGACGTGATAGCCGTCGGCCCCGTTTTCCGCCCCCAGTTTCCAGTTGCCTTCATAGACATAGCTGGACGAACCTTTCAGGACTTCCAGCCCCTCGGGAGCCTGATCGACCATCAGATCGATAATTTTGCTGGTCTCGCCGAGGTAGGTTTCCAGCGGCAGCACATCTTCACTCAGACTACCGAACAGAAATCCGCGATATGAGGCAAAGCGCGGAAGCGATTTCAGATCGTGCGACCCGTCATGCCTGAATGTCTCCGGATAACCACCGGTACTTTCATCTTTCGCCTTCAACAGTTTGCCGTTATTACTGAAGGTCCAGCCGTGAAACGGACAGGTAAAGGAGTTTTTGTTTCCCGTCTTTCGTCGACATAACATCGCGCCACGATGTGCACAGCTATTAATAAGCGCATGCAGTTCGTTCTTTTTATCGCGGGTAATAATGACCGGTTGACGTCCCAGGGTCAGCGTAAAATAATCACCGGGTTCCGGGACCTGACTTTCATGCGCCAGAAATACCCAGTTCCCTTCGAAGATATGTTTGAGTTCCAGATTAAATAACTGCTCATCGGTAAATATCGAACGATGGCAACGATAAATATGATTATCACGATCCACAATCAGAGCCTGCGTGATTTTATCTTTTAATGCCGAGAGCGTTTTTTGCATGAGTGTATCCCTCCTGCATAATTCAGGATGTATATACCCGTCATACTTCAAGTGGCAGTTGTGTTGGCTGCGCTCAAATTATGTAGGGTATAAAACGATATGGGTCAGACAGGCGTCGCGTATTATTCCTGAGCGCGCAGTCGGGTAATTCGTTGCTCTTCTTCAGCACGTTGCGCCGCGCACAGCGTAAAGTCGAAACAGACTTCTGTATGTTCACCGGCAAGGTCGCGTTGCTGAATCAACGCCGGATCGCTGATTTTCACCGGGTCGGCAATCAGACCATCACGGGTAGCGAAGGCGAAATCATCCCACAGATACTGGTCACCGTTCAGGTTGATCTGACTGGTCAGGTGCTTAAAGCCCGGCGCAGAGACAAAGAAGTGGATGTGCGCCGGGCGGTTGCCGTGGCGGCCCAGTTGATTGAGCAATTTCTGCGTCGGGCCGTCCGGCGGGCAACCGTAACCCGAAGGCAGAATACTGCGCACGCTGTAGCGCCCTTCAGCGTCGGTACGAATGCGACGGCGCAGGTTGTAGTCGCTCTGGCTCTGATCGAAGAAAGAGTAATTGCCCAGCGTGTTGGCATGCCAGATATCGACAATCGCCCCGGCCACCGGTTGTCCGTGTACGTCCTTGACCTGACCGTGCAACCACATCACTTCGCCAGCATCTTTGCCGTCATCCATCCGGGCATAGCCATCAGCCAGCGGTGCGTTAGCCACATACAATGGCCCTTCGATGGTACGCGGGGTACCGGTCTCTGATGACTGGCGGGATTCGATCGCTTCCTGGCGCAGATCGAGGAAGTGTTCCAGACCCAGACCGGCAGCAAGCAGGGCCGCTTCCTGACGTCCGCCCAGTTCATGCAGATAATTCACCGCATGCCAGAATTCTTCCTGCGTGACATTATAATCATCAATAAGGGTACAAATATCACCGAGCAGGCGATGAATAATCGATTTAAAACGTTCATTCCCTTCCGGCCCATTTAATCCGGCACCTTCACGCAATAATTTCTGTACGTCATCTTGTTGGATAAAAGAATGGCTCATAATGCGTCTCGCTTATTATTGTCTGTAGGGTTATGCCGGATCATTTCCGGCATGCGGTACTGATATTATCGGTCGTTATTCTGAATAGACGATGGATGGCGGCACAGCGCTTCGATACGAATATCCATGAATGGATATAACGGCAGTGCCATTAATATCCGGTGTAATTCTTCGGCATCATCGACATCAAAGATACTGACATTGGCGTACTGCCCTGCAACGCGCCAGATATGTCGCCATTTACCGTCTCGTTGTAACTGTTGGGAATAGGCTTTTTCCCGTGATTTAATCTCTTCAATTTCATTCGCCGGCATTCCGT
Source organism: Citrobacter sp. Ca225 (assembly GCF_030337175.1). Taxonomy (NCBI): domain Bacteria; kingdom Pseudomonadati; phylum Pseudomonadota; class Gammaproteobacteria; order Enterobacterales; family Enterobacteriaceae; genus Citrobacter; species Citrobacter sp. Ca225. Next base: position 92,811 of record NZ_JAOWCD010000051.1, read on the forward strand.
AAGGAATATTCACGGTCATATCCACTTTAAATAACATTTGTCTCTCCTGTTATTCCCGACGCTTGCGGGCATAAAACTGCAGTTTTTCCTCATCCAGTTCGACTCCCAGTCCCGGTGCTTGCGGTAGCGTGACACAACCATCGGCGAAGGAGAGCGGAAGACTGACGATGTCATCTTTTAACAGCAGCGGGCCAAACATCTCTGTGCCCCACTGCAACGGCAGAGTTGACCATGCATGCAGTGATGCCACCGTACCCACGGTACCTTCGAGCATCGTGCCGCCGTACAGTCCGATTCCTGCCGCCTGTGCAACGTGCGCCAGTTTCAGCACGCTGGCCGGTCCACCGGCTTTGGCAATCTTCAGCGCATAGGCGCCGCTGAACCCCTGCTGCGCCAGACGATAACCGTCGAAATGGCTGGCAACGGATTCATCCGCCAGGATTGCCGCGTCACTGCGATGACTCAGGCGTACCAGCGCATTGTTGTCTTCGGCGCTCACCGGTTGCTCAATCAGGTCAACGCCCATGGCCGCCAGTTCCCGGCATCCTTTTGCCGCTGAAGTGGCATCCCACGCCTGGTTGACGTCAACACGGATGCTGGCGCGATCCCCCAGCGCTTCCACAATGGCACGGGTATGACGCAGGTCGGTTTCCAGCTCCCGGGCGCCGATCTTCAGCTTAAATGCCCGATGCCGCCCGGCATCCAGCAGCCGCTGTCCCTCGGCAATATCGTTGTCCGTGTTGCCGCTGGCGAGCGTCCATAAGACCGGCAGGACGGTATTCAGCGCGCCGCCCAGCAGTGCGGAAACCGGCAGTCCTAACGCTTTTCCCTGGGCATCCAGCAGCGCGGTTTCAATAGCCGATTTGGCAAAGGTGTTGCCTTTGATTGCACTGCGAATACGCGACGTCAGCGCATTCAGATTCCCGGCAGGCTGGCCTTTCAACAGAGGTGTGAAATAGTGCGTAATCGCGGACTGAATCGCCTCCGGACTTTCCACCCCATAGCTCAGACCACCAATAGTAGTGGCTTCGCCAATGCCGCAGATCCCGTCTGAACGTGTGATCCGGACAATCACCAGCGTCTGACACCCCATCGTGGTCATGGAAAGTTTGTGAGGCCGAATCGTCGGGACATCAACCACCCAGCTTTCAATATGTTCAACGGTCGCAGTCATTCGTTTCTTCCTGAGCATAAATATCATTACTTTTCGTGCCACCGGTGATAACCCACGGTGACGATGCTTTTGACAATAGGTGTGTGCTATGGAGGTGGTCAACGGCGATAATCGAAATGTTGTGCGATTATCGGCGTGATTGTTACGTTGAGGTTAATAGTGTGATCCCGGTGGGAAAATGGGGATATTCCCGGGCTCGCGTTCATTCGCGCGGTATAGTTGATGCGGTTTAAGATTTGCGTTGCACAGGAGAAGGACTCAATGAGCGATAAAAATCAGATAGTTATCAATAGCCCGCCGGCTAAGTCTGACCCTAATTTTATGCTGTCCCTGGCGCGGGGTCTGGAAGTCCTGAATGCGTTTACTCCTCAACGTCAGCGCCTGACGATTTCACAACTCAGCCAGAAAACGCAGATTTCCCGTGCGGCTGTGCGTCGCTGTCTCTATACCCTGGCGGCACTGGGCATGGTGCACAGTCCCGACGGCCGCAGTTATGAACTGCTGCCACGCGTACTGGCCGTGGGTCACGCCTATCTCGCCGGTACGCCGCTGGCAAAAGTGGCGCAGGCCGCGCTGGATAATCTGGGTAAATCACTCGGCGAATCCTGTTCTGCTGCCACGCTTGATGGCGATAACGTACTGTATATCGCCCGCGCGGCGGTGAATAACCTGCTCAGCGTCGACATTGGACGCGGTAGCCGTCTGCCCGCATGGGCCACGTCGATGGGTCGCGTGCTGCTTAGCGCGCTTCCCGAAGAACAGTTAGAGGTGACATTGTCACGCGCTCAGCTCCTCCGCTATACCCCGCATACGATTTGCGACCTGACGGCGCTGCGGGAAGAGATCGCCCGGGTACGTATCCAGGGCTACGCGCTGGCTGACCGACAGATCGAAGTTGGACTCTGTTCCCTGGCCGTTCCGCTGCTTTCCCGCAGTGGCAACGTGGTGGCGGCCCTCAATGTCGGGGTGCCGGCGTCATCAATGAGCGCCGCCGCGTTGAAGGAAAAAGCGCTGGCCCCCCTGCGTCGTTCCGCGATGGAACTCTCGCTTCAGTTGTAGCGTGTAACAATTGAACGGTTGTCCAGCTTGTTGATACACTGCCTCTCCGCAAAGAATGGAGGGGATATGAGCTATCTGAACAAAGATGAGCGTCGCGAAGTGATATTGCAGGCCGCCATGCGCGTGGCGCTCGAAGACGGTTTTTCGGCCATGACCGTCCGACGGATAGCCACAGAAGCAAAAGTGGCCACCGGGCAAGTCCACCACCATTTCACCTCCGCTGGCGAACTGAAATCACAGGCTTTTGTTCGTCTGATTCGCACCTTGCTGGATGCGGAACTGGTCGCGGAAGATGCCACCTGGCGCACGCGTCTGCACGCCGCGCTGGGCAGTGATGATCGCGGATTCGAGCCCTACATTAAGCTCTGGCGCGAAGCGCAGATCCTTGCGGATAAAGACCCGGAAATCAAAAGCGCTTATCTCCTCACCATGCGCATGTGGCACGAGGAAACGGTCGCAATTATCGAAAGCGGACTCGCCGCCGGAGAGTTCACCCTCGCCTCCGACCCTGCCGACATCGCCTGGCGCCTGATTGCACTGGTCTGTGGCCTTGATGGCATGTACGTTCTCGGCATTCAGGAGATGGCCGATCCGGCGTTTGATCGCCATCTTGATCGCATGATTGAGCTGGAGCTTTTTTCCTGAACGAATGAATGTTAATCACTTATACTTTTTATTTACATTTGGTAACACTTAAGCAACCTGTTATTCCCCCTTCGCTCCGCGTGGTTGCGCATTCTTATCTATCCTTTCATCAATATTCCTAAAAGCATTAATAAATTCTAAAAAGGGCGTATAGCGCCCTTTTACGCAGACTATTTCTTATTTTTTTATGAACGATCTGTGCATGTGAGGGGTAATATGGCACGACAAAATGAGAAAAATAATCGTTATCTTTTGAGTGACTGGAAGCCGGAAAATCCTGCATTTTGGGAAAATAAAGGAAAGCACATAGCGCGAAGAAACCTTTGTATCTCAGTCGCTTGCCTTTTACTCGCCTTCTGCGTCTGGATGTTATTTAGTGCCGTTGCCGTCAATCTTAATAAAATTGGTTTTAATTTCACCACCGATCAACTCTTTTTATTAACCGCATTACCTTCTCTTTCTGGTGCAATATTACGTGTTCCCTACTCCTTTATGGTACCTATATTTGGCGGACGCCGTTGGACGGTGTTTAGTACCGCAATCCTGATTATTCCTTGCGTCTGGCTCGGCTTTGCGGTGCAAAATACCACCACCCCTTTCGAGGTATTTATCATTATCGCGCTGCTGTGCGGTTTTGCTGGCGCAAATTTTGCTTCCAGCATGGGCAACATCAGCTTCTTTTTCCCAAAATCGAAACAAGGCAGCGCGCTGGGAGTGAACGGTGGACTGGGTAATCTCGGCGTCAGCGTGATGCAACTCGTCGCGCCGCTGGTGATCTTTCTGCCGATCTTCGCCTTCCTCGGCGTTCAGGGCGTACCGCAACCCGATGGGTCACTGCTCTCACTGGCAAACGCCGCCTGGATCTGGGTGCCGCTGCTGGCGATTGCCACGATTGCCGCCTGGGTTGGCACCAATGATATTGCTAGTTCCAAAGCCTCTATTGCGTCTCAGTTACCGGTGCTCAAGCGCTTTCACCTCTGGCTGTTGAGCCTGCTCTATCTGGCCACATTCGGATCGTTCATCGGCTTTTCCGCGGGTTTTGCCATGCTGGCGAAGACGCAGTTCCCCGACGTGAACATCCTCAATCTGGCGTTTTTTGGCCCGTTTATCGGCGCGCTGGCGCGTTCTGCAGGTGGTGTCATCTCTGATAAGTTCGGCGGCGTCCGGGTGACGCTGATTAACTTCATCTTTATGGCGCTGTTCTCGGCCCTGCTCTTCCTGACACTTCCCGGCTCCGGTTCCGGCAGCTTTATTGCCTTCTATCTGGTCTTTATGGGGCTGTTCCTGACCGCCGGTCTGGGCAGCGGCTCTACCTTCCAGATGATCGCCGTCATCTTCCGCCAGCTCACCATCTACAGGGTGAAACTGCGTGGTGGCAGTGACGAACAGGCACAGCGTGAAGCGGTGACCGACACCGCCGCCGCGCTGGGCTTTATTTCCGCTATTGGCGCCGTCGGCGGCTTCTTCATTCCTAAGGCCTTCGGCAGTTCGCTGGCGATGACCGGTTCTCCCGTCGGTGCCATGAAAATCTTTCTGGTGTTTTACATCGTCTGCGTGCTGGTGACCTGGCTGGTCTATGGCCGCCGTAAACCGAAGCAAAAATAACAACATATTCACCGATGTTTTGTAGGTCGGATAAGGCGCTTGCGCCTATCCGGCAAGAATTTTACGCCTGATAGCGACGCCGCGGCGTCTTATCAGGTCTCCAGGACTTATCCGGCCTACAAGACCCTATGGAGCAGGAGAAATGTCATGAGTAAACTGTTGGATCGCTTCCGTTACTTTAAACAAAAGGGTGACACCTTTGCTGACGGTCACGGCCAGGTGATGCATACCAACCGGGACTGGGAAGACAGCTATCGTCAGCGCTGGCAGTTTGACAAGATTGTCCGTTCCACCCACGGGGTGAACTGTACCGGCTCCTGTAGCTGGAAAATCTACGTCAAAAATGGTCTGGTGACCTGGGAAACCCAGCAGACCGACTATCCCCGGACGCGTCCGGATCTGCCTAACCACGAACCGCGCGGCTGCCCGCGTGGTGCCAGCTACTCCTGGTATCTGTACAGCGCCAACCGCCTGAAATACCCGCTGGTGCGTAAGCGTCTGATCGAACTGTGGCGTGACGCGCTCTCTACCCATGCCGATCCGGTGCTGGCGTGGGAGTCAATCATGAACGACCCGCTAAAGAGCCAGAGCTACAAGCAGGTACGCGGACGCGGTGGATTCATCCGCTCTAGCTGGAAAGAGCTTAACCAGTTGATTGCCGCCGCCAACGTCTGGACGGTGAAAACCTATGGACCGGACCGCGTCGCCGGTTTCTCGCCGATCCCGGCAATGTCGATGGTCTCCTACGCCGCCGGGACCCGTTACCTTTCCCTGCTCGGCGGTACCTGCCTGAGTTTTTACGACTGGTACTGCGACTTACCGCCCGCGTCACCGATGACCTGGGGCGAGCAGACTGACGTGCCGGAATCGGCCGACTGGTACAACTCCAGCTATATCATCGCCTGGGGCTCCAACGTACCGCAAACGCGTACTCCGGATGCACACTTCTTTACCGAAGTCCGTTACAAAGGGACGAAAACGGTCGCCATTACCCCTGACTTCTCCGAAGTCGCCAAACTCAGCGATCAGTGGCTGGCACCAAAACAAGGTACCGACAGCGCGCTGGCGATGGCAATGGGCCACGTGATCTTAAAAGAGTTCCACCTCGACAATCCCAGCGACTACTTCCTTAACTACTGCCGTCGCTATACCGATATGCCGATGCTGGTATTACTGGACGCCCGTGAAGACGGCAGCTATGTGCCAGGACGAATGATGCGCGCCTCGGATCTGGTCGACGGTCTTGGCGAAAGTAATAATCCGGAGTGGAAAGCGGTCGCCTGCAACACCACCGGTGAACTGGTAGTGCCTAACGGCTCGATTGGTTTCCGCTGGGGCGAAAAAGGTAAATGGAACCTTGAGTCGCTGGCGGCGGGTACGGAAACCGAGCTGTCGCTGTCATTGCTTGGTCAGCATGATGAGGTATTGGGCGTCGCATTCCCCTATTTTGGCGGCAACGAAAACCCGCATTTTCGCAGCGTGAAGCAGGAACCGGTACTGGTGCGCCAGTTGCCAGTGAAGCAACTGACGCTTGCCGATGGCCGCCGTTGTCCGGTGGTCAGCGTTTACGATCTGGTGCTGGCCAACTACGGCCTCGATCGCGGTCTGGAAGACGCATACGCCGCGAAGGATTATGCTGAGGTGAAGGCCTATACCCCGGCGTGGGCGGAGCAGATCACCGGCGTGCCGCGTTTCCAGATTGAAACCATCGCCCGTGAGTTTGCCGATACCGCGCATAAAACTCACGGACGCTCGATGATTATCCTTGGTGCCGGTGTCAACCACTGGTATCACATGGACATGAACTACCGGGGAATGATCAACATCCTCGTGTTCTGCGGCTGTGTCGGACAGAGCGGCGGCGGCTGGGCGCACTATGTCGGCCAGGAAAAACTGCGTCCGCAAACCGGCTGGCTACCGCTGGCTTTTGCGCTGGACTGGAACCGTCCGCCGCGCCAGATGAACAGCACTTCGTTTTTCTATAATCACGCCAGTCAGTGGCGCTATGAAAAACTCACCGCCCAGGAACTGCTCTCACCGCTGGCGGATGCCTCGAAATTCACCGGTCATCTGATCGATTTCAACGTGCGTGCCGAGCGCATGGGCTGGTTGCCTTCTGCGCCGCAGCTCAACCTCAACCCGCTGACGGTGAAGGCCAGCGCCGAAAAAGCCGGCTTGTCTCCCGTGGAATACACCGTTCAGGCGTTGAAATCCGGCGATATTCGTTTTGCCTGCGAACAACCCGACAGCGGCAAGAACCATCCGCGTAACCTGTTTGTCTGGCGCTCTAACCTCCTTGGTTCTTCCGGTAAAGGCCACGAGTACATGCTCAAATATTTACTGGGAACAGAGAGCGGCATTCAGGGGGAAGCGCTGGGTTCCCGCGAAGGCATTAAACCTGAAGAGGTTGAATGGGAATCCCCCGCCATTGAAGGCAAGCTCGATCTGCTGGTGACGCTCGACTTCCGCATGTCCAGCACCTGCCTGTTCTCAGATATCGTTCTGCCCACTGCCACCTGGTATGAAAAAGACGACATGAATACCTCGGATATGCATCCGTTTATTCACCCGCTGTCTGCGGCGGTGGATCCGGCGTGGGAATCAAAAAGCGACTGGGAAATCTACAAAGGCATCGCCAGCGTCTTTTCTGAGGTCTGTGTCGGCCATCTGGGACAAGAAACCGACGTGGTGTTGCAGCCGTTGCAGCACGATTCACCGGCAGAACTTTCGCAGCCGTTCGACATCCAGGACTGGCGTAAAGGGGAATGCGAGTTAATCCCCGGTAAAACTGCGCCGAACATTGTCGTGGTGGAGCGCGATTACCCCGCGACGTACGAGCGTTTCACCTCGCTCGGCCCCTTGATGGACAAGTTAGGTAACGGTGGCAAGGGCATTTCGTGGAACACCCAGACGGAGGTCGATTTCCTCGGCAAGCTCAACTACACCAAGCGTGATGGCCCGGCGAAAGGTCGTCCGCTGATTGAAACCGCGCTGGACGCGTCGGAAGTGATCCTCGCTCTGGCCCCGGAAACCAACGGTCAGGTCGCCGTGAAAGCATGGGAAGCGCTCGGCGCGATGACTGGTCGCGAACATACGCATCTGGCGCTCAACAAAGAAGACGAGAAGATTCGCTTTCGTGATATTCAGGCACAGCCACGCAAAATCATCTCCAGCCCGACATGGTCCGGACTGGAAAGCGAGCATGTCTCCTATAACGCGGGCTATACCAATGTCCATGAACTGATCCCGTGGCGTACCCTCTCCGGTCGTCAACAGCTGTATCAGGACCATCAATGGATGCGGGCATTCGGCGAAAGCCTCGTGGCTTATCGTCCGCCGGTTGACACCCGCAGCGTCAGCGAAATGCGGGAGATCCCACCGAACGGCTTCCCGGAGAAAGCGCTTAACTTCCTGACACCGCATCAGAAATGGGGCATTCACTCCACCTACAGCGAAAACCTGCTAATGCTGACGCTGTCGCGCGGCGGGCCGATTGTCTGGATCAGTGAAACGGATGCGAAAGAGCTCGGCATTGAGGATAACGACTGGATCGAAGCCTTCAACGCCAACGGCGCCCTCACCGCCCGTGCGGTGGTGAGCCAGCGCGTGCCGCCCGGCATGACGATGATGTACCACGCCCAGGAACGCATCCTGAATATCCCCGGTTCGGAAGTCACCGGGATGCGCGGCGGGATCCACAACTCCGTCACCCGCGTGTGCCCGAAACCGACGCACATGATTGGTGGCTATGCGCAGCTTGCTTACGGCTTTAACTATTACGGTACCGTCGGCTCCAACCGCGACGAGTTCATCATGATTAGAAAAATGAAAAACATTGACTGGCTGGATGATGAAGGTCGGGATCAGGTACAGGAGGCGAAAAAATGAAGATACGCTCACAGGTTGGCATGGTACTGAACCTCGATAAATGCATTGGCTGCCACACCTGCTCCGTCACCTGTAAAAACGTCTGGACCGGACGTGAAGGAATGGAGTACGCGTGGTTTAACAACGTTGAGACGAAACCCGGCATCGGCTACCCGAAAAACTGGGAAGACCAGGGAGAGTGGCAAGGCGGCTGGGTTCGCGACGTGAACGGTAAAATCCGACCACGTCTGGGCGGCAAAATGGGCGTCATCACCAAAATCTTCGCCAACCCGGTCATTCCGCAAATCGATGATTACTACGAGCCCTTCACCTACGACTATCAGCATTTGCACAGCGCGCCGGAAGGCAAACATCAACCTACCGCCCGTCCCCGCTCGTTGATTGACGGTAAGCGGATGGACAAAATCATCTGGGGCCCGAACTGGGAAGAGCTGCTCGGCGGCGAATTCGAAAAGCGCGCGCGAGACCGTAACTTCGACAAGATCCAGAAGGAGATGTACGGCCAGTTCGAAAACACCTTCATGATGTATCTGCCGCGTCTGTGTGAACACTGCCTGAACCCAAGCTGTGTCGCCACTTGTCCGAGCGGCGCTATCTACAAGCGTGAAGAAGACGGCATTGTGCTGATCGATCAGGATAAATGCCGCGGCTGGCGTCTGTGTATCAGCGGCTGCCCATACAAAAAAATCTACTTCAACTGGAAAAGCGGCAAATCCGAAAAATGCATTTTCTGTTATCCGCGCATTGAATCGGGCCAGCCGACGGTCTGTTCCGAAACCTGCGTCGGGCGCATCCGTTATCTTGGTGTGCTGCTCTACGATGCGGACCGCATTGAAGAAGCGGCCAGCACCGAGCATGAAACCGATCTCTATGAGCGTCAGTGCGACGTGTTTCTGAATCCGCACGACCCGGCGGTGATAGAAGAAGCGCTTAAACAGGGCATTCCACAGAACGTGATCGACGCGGCGCAGCGTTCGCCAGTTTACAAAATGGCGATGGACTGGAAGCTGGCGCTGCCGCTGCATCCGGAATACCGCACTCTGCCGATGGTCTGGTATGTGCCGCCGCTGTCGCCGATTCAGTCTTACGCCGATGCGGGTGGACTGCCGAAAAGCGACGGCGTACTACCGGCGATCGAAAGCCTGCGTATTCCGGTGCAGTACCTCGCCAATATGCTGAGCGCTGGCGACACCGGCCCGGTGCTGCGGGCGCTGAAGCGCATGATGGCGATGCGTCATTATATGCGCTCGCAGACCGTGGAAGGCGTCACCGACACACGTGCGATTGACGAAGTCGGGTTGACCGTGGAACAGATTGAAGAGATGTATCGCTACCTGGCGATTGCCAACTACGAAGACCGTTTTGTCATCCCGACCAGCCACCGTGAAATGGCGCGTGATGCCTTCCCCGAGCGCAACGGTTGCGGCTTCTCTTTCGGTGATGGATGCCACGGCTCCGATACCAAATTTAATCTGTTCAACAGTAGCCGTATTGACGCGATCAACATCACCGAAGTACGTGACAAAGCGGAGGGGGAATGATGCAAATCCTCAAGGTGATTGGCCTGCTGATGGAGTATCCGGATGAGCAACTGTGGGAGTGTAAGGACGATGCGCTGGCGCTGGTGCGACACGATGCGCCGATGCTCACCGACTTCACCGAAACCCTGCTCAGCGCGCCGCTGCTCGATAAACAGGCCGAATGGTGCGAAGTGTTTGATCGAGGGCGCGCCACCTCGCTGCTGTTGTTCGAGCATGTGCATGCGGAATCGCGCGATCGCGGTCAGGCGATGGTCGATTTGCTGGCGCAGTACGAGAAAGTCGGGCTACAGCTTGATTGTCGCGAGCTGCCGGACCATCTGCCACTGTATCTGGAATACCTGAGCGTACTGCCGGAAGCGGAAGCACGAGAAGGTTTGCAGAACGTCGCACCAATTCTGGCCCTGCTGGGCGGGCGCTTAAAGCAGCGCGACACGCCGTGGTATCAACTGTTCGATGCCCTGCTTTTTCTGGCGGGCAGCCCACTATCAAGTGACAGTGTCACGAAACAGGTGAACGCCGAGGACCGTGATGATACCCGACAGGCGCTGGATGCCGTCTGGGAAGAGGAACAGGTGAAATTTATCGAAGATAACGCCACGGCCTGTGACAGTTCGCCGTTACAGCAATATCAACGACGCTTTAGCCAGGACGTGGCGCCACAGTACGTCGACGTCAGCGCGGGAGGCCCGAAATGATACAGTTCCTCAACGTCTTTTTTTACGACATCTACCCCTATCTCTGCGGGACGGTGTTTATCCTTGGCAGTTGGCTGCGCTATGACTACGGCCAGTACACCTGGCGGGCGTCTTCCAGTCAGATGCTGGACAAGCGCGGGATGGTCCTGTGGTCGAATCTGTTCCACATTGGCATTCTGGGGATCTTCTTTGGTCACCTGTTCGGCATGTTAACCCCACACTGGATGTACGCCTGGTTCCTGCCTGTTGCGGTGAAACAACAGATGGCGATGATTGCCGGCGGGATCTGCGGCGTACTGACGCTGGTTGGCGGCGCGGGCTTGCTGGTGCGTCGTCTGACCAACTCTCGCGTCCGGGCCACCTCGTCTACGGCAGATATCCTGATCCTCTGCATTCTGCTGATTCAGTGCATTCTGGGCTTAAGCACAATACCGTTCTCCGCCCAGCACCCGGACGGCAGTGAAATGCTGAAACTGGTGGAATGGGCGCAGTCGGTTGTCACCTTTCGTGGCGGAGCTTCTGCCCACCTCGACGGCGTGGCGTTTATCTTCCGCGTGCATCTGGTGCTGGGAATGACTATCTTCCTGCTCTTCCCGTTCACCCGTCTGGTTCACGTCTGGAGCGCACCGTTTGAGTACTTCAGTCGCCGCTACCAGATCGTTCGTTCTCGTCGCTAGGCATTTCGGTGTCGGATGGTAATGCCATCCGACACGCTGCACGTTATGACGCTTCTCCACCTCAGGGAGAATGCTGCTGGTGAAAAGACATCAGGAGCGAGTATTAGTCCGCGAGGGTATTGTCGATATTGAAGTAGTCATTCAGGGTAACCAACTGCTTAAAGTGACTATATCCGTCAATCCGGCGAACTTGTTTCACGCACAGCGGGTAATAGATTTTTAAAAATTCACGGGTAGGAAATATTCCTACCCGTGCGGTTTATTTGTCCGTTATGATACTGATGAGTTTAAATTACGCCATGAAACATCTTAATAAATCTTAAATCGGATTTAAGACACGTTATCTCTTTAAAAATCATAAAGATGACATCAGCCCCTCTCTTTTATTATATGCAATACCTGTTGCGATATTAACGTCATTTCATCTGTAATCCATTATTTCACTTCACACTTAACTGATTTCTTTAGTTACGTAAGATCAATTCATTTGTGATCCATTCAGCAACATGAAAAATAAATCACTCTTGCACGAATGAATTACTGGAAGGAATTCGGCAGATATCGTCTGACTCAAATTGCTTTCGCTCTGTCTGGAAACCAAAACGCAGCGTTGAGAAATATAATTTATTCCGTGCTGTATTTGTCTATTAAAAAAAGCGAATAGGGATATGAAAGAATTTAAATTAACCACTATGGCGCTGTTGATCGGCAGCCTGTTAATGACAAATAACGTAAATGCAAAAATTTATGATGAAGATGATGGCATTATCACCGGCAGTGGTGCCCTGGTTGCAGGTGGCAGCTATAAAATTATCAGCGTCGCAGGGGAAGACAACACCCTCTTCGTGGAAAACAATGGCGCGATTACGGTAACGGCTCCGGCTGGAACACCGATTGTTAGCGGCATGGGCGAGTTTGAAGATGGCGATTTTTCACTTGCCTCTGGCGCTGTCTTTGTTGCCAATAGCGGCACAATCAATTTGGGGTCAGGTTCTACCATTAATCAGCTTGTCGGGGATTACATTCCGGGTACGGTTGAAGGACGCCCTGACCTGGCGCTGGACAATGATTATCACACGATGTTCGCGGTTGGCATTCTCAATGTCGGCGGATCAAGCGATGCCTATCTTGCCAAAAAAGGCGCGATTATTGCTGATGATTTAACCATAAACATCAGCCACAAACGTGATAATAAGGACATCATGGGTATTTACGCTGATAAGAATAACGGCGTGATTACCCTGACCGGTGACACCACGGTGAATGCAACCATCACCGGAGCGAAGGGACACATTTTTGGCATTTATGCGAAAGAAGGAACCCTCATCAACGCTGAAAACCTGATTGTTAATAACAAGAGTACGGAATACTCCGTGGGGATCGTTTCAGAATCGACAAATTCCACTCACCGCTCGCTTATTCGTTATCAGAATGCCACCGTGAAATCCGTTGCTGATGAGTTTGCAGACGGCATTAATGCTAACGCGGGTTATATTGAAGCCTTTGGGGATACCGCGGTCGATATCACTGCCAATCGCGTTGGGGCGGTTGCTACAGGTATCTGGCTATCTGATGGTATTGATGACATCGATTTGGATTCGTACATCACCACTCATGGAACGACGTCAGTATTGTTAAAATCAGGCGCGGATCAGACGGTTCTTGAAGGCGTCGATTCAATGGGCTCCTCGCAATATACCGGTAGTAACCTGACCATTACCCTGGATACTCAAGGGCATCAACAGACGACCGGTTCCGGTATTATGGCCAGTAAAGAAGATGCGCTCACGGCGGGTAAAATCGACATTAATGGTCGTCTGAACATTGATGTTATCGATACCACCCGCAGTGGGAGCTGGAAATACGTTCAGGCGAATAAAGGCGGCGAGATCACGCTAAACGGTGAAGTGCAACTGGGGGTTAACTACAACGACCCGGATGCCACTGCCATTCTGGCGGAAAACGCCGACTCCCGCGTGACGATTAACCCGCAGAAAATCGACGTTGTCGGGACGATTGAAGCCCTGGATTCCGCCGTGGTTGATGTGAATGCGATTAACCAGTCGCGTTTCGTCGGCGGGATGGTCACCAGCGGCAATGCAGTGAATAACCTGTCGCTGGCCGACGGCTCGGCCTGGAACATGACCAAAAGTTCTCAGCTCACCAACCTGACGCTGAATGACTCCACGCTGACCTTTATGCCAGCCGCCACAAAGCGTCGTATGCTGACGCGTGATACCGCGAGCTTCAAAACCCTGACAGTGGACGGTGATTACACAGGCACTAACGGTAATCTCGTGATGAACACCCAACTGGGCGATGACAGCTCACCGACTGACCGGATGATCGTTGCGGGCAACACCTCCGGCACCACGAACGTTAAAGTACTGAACGCCGGGGGCGCGGGCGGTCTGACGACGTCGGGCATCGAACTGATTAGCGTTGGCGGCAATTCTGACGGTGTGTTTAAACAAAATGGCCGTATCGTGGCCGGTGCGTATGACTACACCCTGCATCGCGGTGAAGGCGAGAATAATAAAAACTGGTATCTGAGCAGCGCCCTGTCTCCGGTTACTCCGCTGGATCCTCTGAATCCTACCGATCCGCAGCCGCCAACTCCGACGCCGCGCGAACACGCGGTGCGTCCGGAAGCCGGTCTGTACGGCATGAACCTGCAGGCGGCGAACACGCTGTTCAATACCCGTTTGCAGGATCGTCTGGGCGAAACGCATTACGTGGACGCGCTGACCGGCAAAGAAGCCGTCACCAGTATGTGGCTGCGTAACGTGGGCGGTCATACCCGTCAGAAAGACAGCAGTAGTCAACTGGATATGCAGGCCAACCGTTATGTCATGCAACTGGGCGGCGACATTGCGCAGTGGTCTTCGGACAACACTGACCGCTACCATCTGGGTCTGATGGCCGGTTATGCGAACCAGAAAGCGCGTGCCGAAAACCAGCGTAACGGTAACCGGGCCGACAGCCGCATCAGTGGTTACAGCGTTGGTTTGTACGGCACCTGGCTGCAGGACAACGCGACGCACGAAGGCGCGTATGTCGATAGCTGGGCGCAGTACAGCTGGTTTGATAACACCGTTTCTGGTCGTGACGTCGAATCTGAAGAGTATGATTCTAAGGGCTTCACCGCCTCTGTTGAATCCGGCTACACCTGGAAACTGGCCGAACTCAGCGAGCGTAACGCGCTGTATATTCAGCCAAAAGCCCAGATCACCTGGATGGGCGTGAAGGCAGATGAGCACAAAGAAGTTAACGGTACCCGCGTTGAAGGTAACGGCGATGGCAACATCCAGACACGCGTCGGCGTCCGTCTGTTCGGCAAGGGCCACAACACACTGGACGACGGCAAAGACCATACCTTCCAGCCGTTTGTCGAAGCCAACTGGATCCACAACAGCAAAGACTTTGGCGTCGCAATGAACGGTGAAAATGTGAATCTGAAAGGCGCCCGCAATATTGGCGAACTGAAAGCCGGGGTTGAAGGCCAGTTGACGAAGAACGTCGCCCTGTGGGGCAACGTCGCACAGCA